>CBHWET010000012.1:0-32127 GCA_966112985.1 uncultured bacterium
CAACGAAGCCAAGATGATCGAAAAGCATCTCGTTAATGGTCGCGAGAATCACTTCAGTCTCCTCACCCTTCGTGATTTTTTGCCGAATATCCCGCGCGTAGCTGTCGAGCATCGCTGAATAGCCCGCGGTATTTGCGCTTGGGTATTGCGTCTTTGTCAGCAACCAGATGCCTGTTTCAATGTCGAACTCCTCGCCCTGCTTGAGGCAGAAACTAAGAAAGTCCGTATCGCAGCTTTGACGCCCGACGTGATCGATAATTTCATGGGCGTGCCGGCGGAGAATGGGATCTTCACTCAGGAGGTGCGGGCGCAACCATTCAATCGCCTCCGGGCCATAGGACAGCAGTTTTTCACGAATGGTTTCGTAAACCTTTTCGTCGTCGTCGCCGAGAAGACTGATCAACGCTGCTCGCTGGGATTCGCTGAGCTTTGCTGATTTAACCGACGTTTTCATAAGCTACTCACACTTGAATTGATTGAGATCGAAAGCATCAAATACATCCGTATGACGACAAATAGTGTAGTCGATGGCACGCACGGGAAATGGAGGCCAGCCATCCTGCATACGACGGAACGACTCTCCAATTAGATACATAGAGTATCCATCGGCGGTATTCAGGAATCGCTCGGCACTTCGAGGAAGTGGATTCTTAAATGGAGCGACCATTCGATTACCGGCGTCAAAGCATTCGCCACCCTTTACGGTGTATTTATGCGAACCGCAATCGATTGATACTTCGCCCACCAACACCCATGTCTTACCGTTTTCACACGTAACGTAATCTGTCCCGCGAACAGATGCTGTAGCCGACTTTGTTTTCACGAGGTATGTCGATTGCGACGCGAGCTTCTTTACGTTCGCTGCGATCTGACCGCGCTGCAGATTCAGCAGCGTCGTGACGATTGTCTCAGCCCCGGTGCTTTGACTCCCCAACTTTACGAATTCCAGCGTTGTACCTGGAAACAAACGAATGCCCGCGTTTTGCGGAACGAAAAGATCCACCGACGATTCTGCACCGGTTCGAATCATTACACCTTCGGTAAGAGCGGCGCCTACTCTCAGAGGTCGCCAATTTGAACCATCGTCAGAACATGTGACACTACCTCGCACCGCCCTGACCCGTATTCTTCCATCTTCACTTGCGATTGACGCAGCGTTCGATGCCCAAACAGTTATCAATGACAACAGAACGAGGAGAGCAAACAGAGGGAAGTTGGTTGTCCGGCTCATATGTCTACAACTTCAGCACTTGCGCCGCTAAAAACAAAGTCATTTTTGACCTCCGTCGCGCCTTGATCCAGCGGGCTCTTCGATCTCGTGATGTCGATGCCTCGGGGCACTGGCAAGACCAGGAACTCTGCTCAGGGCTGAATTAACTTTTTGAAGCGTTTGCTGGGCATGTTCTTCTGTCTGCGTGCCCTGTTGCGCGGCGGCGACACCTGCACCGTGGCTGTAAACCATTTCGCCACCATACCAGCCTTGAAATAACGTGAGCGTAACCGCAAAAAGCGCCGCGACGAGATAGAAGGCCGTCGGACCGTCTTCCGGGCTCCGGCGAATCGTCCATCTCCAGAGCGTTATAACTGCAACCGCGGCAAGCAACAGCCAACCAAGCCTCATGTGGATATCAACAATCTCATGGGTCTCCCTGTTCAACATCGCCCGATTCATATCGAAGTATCCGAGCGCAACCGTCATTATCCCGGTAATCGCGCCTGCACAAAGCGTCCACCAACCGGCTGAGTAAAAAGAACGTTTACGCAGCAGCTTTCCGAGAATATCGAAAACAAACGAAAGCGTGACCAGTGCTATCGGGAAATGCACCAGCGCCGGATGTAGCGGAGGTAGATCAGCAATCATTCAGGTATCCACATGTAGGCGGCGAGGCCACCCGCCTCGATTACAATCAACGCCGCCACCCTGAAGATTACAATTAGGCATTTGCTGAACTGATCCTCAGCGGAAGGAAGTCCCGGAACACCGGTGCGCCAACGACTCAAATTGCCTTTGACGATGATACCTTCCCAACAGTTACGGAACTGGAGTACGACCGAAAACGCTCTTGTCCCAGTTTTAATCCCGCCAGCAATATCGTATGAATCTGGAAACGCCGCGTCACAGGACCGGCTCATTAAACAGCATCTACTGGGATCAACAGGGGCAAAGAAACACAGACCAGCGGAATGAACGTTTCACCACAAATGTCGGGAATGTACGGCCTGCTGGCAATTGCCGCTGTTCTCATCATCGTCGCCGTCGTCTTGAGACAATCGAGGTAATATGAAAGTCTTTGTTAAACAAAACGGGTTGGAAAAATTCCTCTTCAGCGCCTCATCATGGACAAATCGTGAAGATGACGCTTTGGATTTCGAATTCCCCGCGCGAGCAGAACAGTTCTGCCGCGAACACCAGTTGCGTGACGCGCAGATTCTCGTTCGCCCGATTTCCCGGCTGACGCCGAGAAGTCCTGCGCCCGAACAAGTAACGAACAGTGGTCCGGTTGTCGACAGTTGTGCATTGGCGCGGTCCGCCGCATCGTGAGCATTCACGACATGGGCAAAGTTGTTTTTGCGTCCCATACCTATTCGTAATCACATGAAGGTGCCCGGTAAATTGTTGGTGACTCAGCTATTTGTTTCGGCTATTTTACTCCGCCTCCCAAACACTAAAAACGTAGGAACTCCTCCCCTCGACGCGGTGCGTAATCAACATGAAACCAATTCTTTTTGTTGAAGACGACTCAAACGACGTCTGGCTCGCGAAACGGGCGATCAAAACCGGGATGCTCGATATATCACCAAACTTTGTGAATTCGTTCCGCGACCTGCAATGTTATATGGAGGGCGAAGGCGATTACAGCAATCGGGACAAATTTCCTCTTCCTTCCATCATAATCACCGATCTCAAGCTTGAAGCATCCAGCGGGTTCGATGTCCTGACCTGGCTGAACCACGATCAACGATTCCACCACATCCCCGTATTCGTATTGACGTCGTCGGGTCTTTCCGAGGATCGAACCCGGGCGCTAAAACTTGGCGCGCGCGACGTGATCGTGAAACCACCGGAAAACAAAACACTTGTTGAAATTCTCACGCGCATTGTGATTTTCCCGGAACACGTCCATTCGAGTTCCTCGATCAATGTGCCAACGCCGCGGCCCACCTCCGCCCGGATATCGGCATAATTCCCTCGACGTCAAGTGCGTTCAACCCGTTGCAAGGACTCGACATACGTTCCTTCGTCGGACGTTGATGTTGCCATTACATCGACACACCTACCTCCATCGGACGGCGATGTTGTCGTTACATAGGCGCACCTACCTCCGTCGGACGCCGATGTTGTCGTTACATAGGCACACCTACCTCCATCGGACGCCGATGTTGTCGTTACATAGGCACACCTACCTCCGTCGGACGTCGATGTTGTCATTACATAGGCACACCTACCTCCGTCGGACGTCAATGTTGTCGTTACATAGGCACGCCTACCTTCGTCGGACGTCGATGTTGTGACAACATCGAAGCACATTCCGCCGTATAACACGTTTGTAATGAGTTGTTTATGGAGAACAGCCTCAAATAACCGCCGGGAATGCCATATTTCCGTGTTTTTGCCCTAAAAAGGCCCAGACGTTTTCCTGGTGCTGGGCGTCTCAACCAAACCATAGGTTAAAGGGATGGAGTTTCTCTTTGACTCAGGGGGACGGTTGGCTATTCTTCGCGCCCGTTTATGGCAAAACTGACGGTCAATGATTTAGACGTCCGCGACAAGCGCGTTTTCATGCGCGTCGACTACAACGTCCCCATGGAAGAAAAAGATGGCCAGATGGTCGTCACGGACGTCACGCGCATCAAAGAAACATTGCCCACGCTCAAGTTGCTGACCGAAAAGGGCGCAAAGCTGATCCTTGCGGCGCATCTCGGTCGCCCCAAGGGTAAACGCGAACCATCGATGTCACTTGCGCCGGTCGCCGTGAAGGTTACTGAGATGCTCGGACGCAAAGTTCAATTTGTAGACGATTGCATTGGGGAAAAGGTTGAAAAGGCCGTCGCTGGACTTAAAGCTGGTGATATCCTGCTCCTGGAAAACGTTCGCTATTATAACGAAGAAGAAGCGAATGATCCCGCCTTCGCTGAAAAACTCGCGAAGGTTGCCGATATTTACGTCAACGACGCTTTCGGAGCCGCTCATCGCGCCCACGCATCCACGGAAGGCATTGCCCGTTTCGTCGCGAAACGCGGTGGCAAATGCGCCGCCGGTTTGCTGATGGAACGCGAATTAAAATATCTCGGTGACGAACTCGCCAAACCAGCGCGTCCATTCGTAGTTATTCTGGGTGGCGCAAAAGTGTCCGACAAAATTAAAGTCATCGATGCTCTCCTCGAAAAAGCAGACACGATTTTGATTGGCGGCGCGATGGCTTACACATTCAAGCTGGCGCAAGGATTGAAAGTCGGTAAATCGCTCGTTGAACCTGAAATGGTTGACGTCGCGAAATCAGCCCTGGACAAAGCCAAAAAGCGCAACGTGCAGTTTTTGATTCCTACCGACAACGTCGTTGCGACACCGGTCAAGACGGACAAGCTCAACAAGAAGGGCAAACCCGTCATCGACCTGAATAATCCCCGCGTCAATACTGATCCGAACATTCCGGACAACGAAGAGGGTGTGGATATTGGTCCAGCTACGGCCGGCCAATACGCCGAAATTCTGACCAAAGCCAAAACGGTCCTCTGGAACGGACCCATGGGAATTTTCGAAGACCCACGCTTCGCTGAAGGAACGTTTACCGTGGCGCGTGGTGTTGTCGATGCAACACAGAAGAACGGAGCAAAGACAATTATTGGCGGTGGTGATAGCGTGAAAGCTTTGAACAAAGCCAAACTGGGCGACAAAGTCACTTTCATGAGCACCGGCGGCGGGGCCAGCCTCGAATTTTTGGAAGGTGCAGTCCTGCCGGGCGTGGCAGCTTTGTCAGATAAATAATTTAAACGTATCGTTGAGGTCCCCTCCCCGATCCGTGGTTTAACAGAAGATGAATAAAGAACGTAAGTTAATTATTGCCGGCAATTGGAAGATGAACAAAACCGTTGCCGAGTCGCTCGATCTCGTGCGCGGCCTCAAACGCGAACTCGCCAACCTCAAGGAAGCTGACGTCGTTGTCTGCCCTCCTTACACGGCGCTCGAATCCGTTTCAAAAGAAGTCATCGATTCGAACATTCGCCTCGGCGCTCAAAACATGAGCGAAAATAATTTCGGCGCATTCACGGGCGAAATTGCCGCCGGGATGCTCAAGGAATTCTCCGTGCGCTATGTGATCCTCGGCCATTCCGAACGCCGCCAGTTTCAGAAAGAATCAGACGCTTTGATCGCAAAGAAGGCTCTCGCCGCACACGCCGCATCGTTGAAGCCGATCGTTTGCGTGGGCGAAACACTCGCTGAACGGGAAGCGAACCAGACCGAGAAAGTTTTGGAAACGCAGGTTCGCGGCAGTCTCGCTGGTCTGAGCAAAGAACAAATGGAAGAAACCGTGATTGCTTATGAACCTGTCTGGGCCATCGGAACAGGCAAGACAGCGACGACGCAGCAGGCGCAGGATGCCCATGCTTTTATCCGCGGTTTGCTCACTAAAATGTTCGATGAAAATGTGGCGCGCCGTGTCCGTATCCAATATGGTGGCAGCGTTAAGCCCGCTAATGCCCGCGAATTGATGAGCCAGCCCGATGTCGATGGCGCACTCGTTGGTGGAGCTTCACTGGAAATTCGCAGTTTTGCTGATATAATCAAAAATTCAATTTAAGACTATATGCTGACGTTCTTAACCGGATTGTTGACAGTCGTGTTGGTTCTCGACTGTTTGTTCCTGATTTTACTCGTTCTCGTGCAATTGCCGAAGAAAGAAGCTGGCGCCGGCATGGCATTCGGCGGCGCGGCCACTGACGCCCTGTTCGGCGCAGGTTCCGGCAACGTGCTGACGAAGATCACCAAGTATGCAACGATTGTGTTCTTCGTTCTTACCCTGTTGTTGGCGATCATGAGCGCTCAGCAGCGGAAGAGCGGCACAGGCAGCATGTTGAAAGATTCGTGGGGCTCGAGCAAGAGCGCCCCGGCAGCAGCGCCGCTGGCAACTTCGCTTTCGAATAACGCAGCGGCCACGCCAGCGTTGACGAATACATCAGCGGCGCCGGTCACGTCGACCAGCGCTCCGGCCGTTTCGACAAACGCACCGGCGAAATAATTTGCGATGAAGCGAATGGCGAATTTCCTCGGAAGGTTTCCGGGAAAACTCGTCCAATCGTCCGTTCGACTTTTGTTTTGGGCAGTGGTTTCGACCATTGCCCTTTTTCTTTCCAGCTGCCTGCAGGAACCAAAGGCAGACATTGTGGTGATCAATGGCGCTGAACCGGGTTCTCTCGATCCAGCGATTACCACGGTCCAGGCAGACAGCCGCGTTGCACACGCTCTCTTCGAAGGTTTGGCGCGGCTCAATTCCTTGACGGGCAAAGGCGAACCGGGACTGGCCTATAAATGGGAGATTTCTGAAGACGGTAAAATCTACACGTTTCATCTTCGCACGAATGCGGTCTGGTCGACAGGCGAACCAATCACCTCAGAGGACGTAATCTATTCATGGGTGCGCGTCCTCGATCCAACGACCGCCTCTGAATACGCCGGGCAGTTATTCTACATCCATAATGCAGAGGATTTTAGTTCGGGAAAAATCAAAGATCCTTCCCTTCTCGGATTGAAGGCGCTCGACGCGCACACGTTACGTGTGGAACTTGATAACCCCACACCGTTCTTTCTCGATCTTTGCGCGTTCACGACCACAGCAGTCGTTCCGCGTCGCTTCATCGAGAAATACGGAGACAACTGGCTGATGCAAAAAAATCTCCCGTGCAGCGGTCCTTACACCCTCGAGTATTGGCGCATTCACGACAAAATCCGCCTGCGACGTAATCGAAATTATTGGGACGCCCCGAATGTCAGGAATAACATCGTTGATCTGCTGCCGAGCGAATCGGCGATGACCGCGATGAATCTTTATCAAGCCGGCCAGGCCGACATCATCTGGGACAAAAACCTGATTCCCGGCGAATTGATGGACGTTTTGAGAACCCAGTCCGACTGTCACCTCTTCGATTATCTCGGCACATTTTTCATGCGTTTCAATCTGACGAAGAAGCCATTCAATGACCTGCGCGTACGCAAAGCTCTATCGATGACGATTGATAAAAAGCGAATTGTTGAGCGCATAACGCGAAGCGGCGAAAAACCCGCGACCCATTTCGTCCCGAATGGAATGTCGATTTATCACCCGCCTGAAGGATTGGAATATAACCCCGAGCTTGCCCGAAAACTGCTGGCGGAAGCCGGTTATCCTGACGGGAAGGGCTTTCCGACGTTCCAATATCTTTTCAAAACAGGCGAGACTGACAAACAGATCGGCGTTGAACTCCAGGCAATGTGGCGCGATCACCTCGGGATTCATATGGAACTCCGTCCGGCAGAATCGAAGGTTTATTATACCGCAATTTCCGCGCTGGATTACGACGTCGCCCGGAGCAGTTGGATCGGCGATTACATTGATCCTAATACATTTCTCGACATGTTCATGTCAAACAATGGCAACAACCGAACGGGATGGAAAAACCCGACTTATGATGAACTCATTAGGAAAGGTAATCGTCAGATCGACCCCATCGCCCGCGAAAAGATCCTGCAACAGGCTGAAACAATTTTAGTCCGCGAGGAAATACCCATCGCACCCATTTATTTTTATGCCGGTGTTCTGTTTTTTCGAACGAATGAGATCGAAGGCATCGATTACAATCTCCTCGACGAACATCCGTTGCACGTCATCCATAGGATCAGCAAGAATTAGCCGCACCTGATGTATTTTCTTCGTCGCACATTGCAGATGATTCCGGTGTTGCTCATCGTGAGCTTCATCGGATTCGTGCTGATTCACGCAATGCCCGGCGGGCCTTTCGATTCCGAACGCAAGCCAGCCACCCCCGAGATCGAGCGCAACTTGCAGGCGAAATATCATTTGGATGAATCGATCTGGAAGCAGTATTTGCGCTATCTCGGACTCGTCGGCGATCTCTATGTAGACATCTCAGGCACCCCGTCCAGCTCCCGCATCGAGGAAAACGGTTTTCTCGTGAATCAATCAGCGAAGCCGAGTGACACTGATCGTGCGGCAATTGTTTCGTTCGCCAATCAGACATTCACGAATGCAGCACCGGTTGGCACCCGAAGGGTTTTCTACATTGATCGCAGGGCAAACCAGTTGCGAAAGAATGCTCCGGTTCACTTCGCCGGCGAGCGAGTCGGGTATGTCGAAGGATTGGTGGGGGTCAATGGAGTCGCGGCTATTCGGCTGACACAACCGGATAAAATTACGACCGGGATGAACACCACCTTGCGATGGGCGCGCAGTGGCCTGATCAATGGTGATTTCGGGCCATCGCTTAAATATCGAAATCACACTGTGAATGACATCATCAAACAGTGTTTGCCGGTTTCGGCAACACTTGGCGTCCTTGCCTTTTTGTTTGCTATGCTCATCGGCATACCACTTGGTTGTTTTATGGCGCTGCGCCGAGGTCAGTGGGGTGATTACATTGGCGGATTCCTCGCGATGCTTTCGTTTTGTATTCCAAGCATCGTCATTGCGCCAATGCTGATTTTATGGCTTTCAGTGAAGTTACGCATTCTGCCCGTCGCGTTATGGGAATCGCCGCTCCATATGGTTCTGCCGACGGTGGTGCTCGGTCTCTATTTCTCCGGACGTATCGCTCGTTTGATGCGGGAAGGATTAACAGCGACTCTGCATGCTGAGTTTATCACAACAGCGCGTGCCAAAGGGGTCAGCGAATCAGCGATTCTTTGGCGACATGCATTCCGACTCGCGGTGCTTCCGGTGCTTTCATACTCAGGACCGTTGCTGGCTGACCTGCTGACGGGCTCATTCGTTGTCGAAAACCTCTTTCAGATTCCGGGTATTGGAGTGTTCTTCATCAACAGCATCTTCAATCGCGATCACACAATGACGGTGGGGCTCGTGCTGCTCTACGCGACGCTTCTGCTCGCCCTTAACCTGCTCGTTGATGCAAGCTACAGTTTGCTGGATCGGAGGGTGCGTTATGAGTAGCCCATCAACCGGTGTAACACGGCCGGCAGGCTCCATTCATTTAAGTCCAAACCAAAGAGCATGGTTCCGATTCAGAAGGAATAAGCCCGCCGTAATCAGTGGTCTATTTCTTATAATCCTCGTCACCGTCACAGTGCTCTGGCCTGTCTTCAGTTCATCCAAAGTCGCGAAGGTTCTACCGAAACAACTTACCTACGCGCAGGAAACTATTTCGAACGCACAATTTGAGGCACCGACCTCAAATCATTGGTTTGGTACCGACGTTCATGGACGCGATCTTCTGACGCGAATCTTTTATGGAGCGCGCATTTCCCTGGTTGTCGGTGCTGTTGGAGCCCTGGTCAGTCTAATCATAGGCGTAGCATGGGGCGCCATTGCCGGATACGTGGGCGGCAAAACTGATAACCTCATGATGCGCGCCGTTGATATCCTCTACGCCCTTCCCTCCATCATTTTTGTCATCGTTCTGAAGTCGACGTTCGAGAAGCAACTGGCTGGCTGGCTCAGCAAAACGTTTTCTGTGCAAACAGCCACATATGCATCAATGGTTTTCCTCTTTATTGGACTGGGCGCTGTTTCCTGGCTGACAATGGCTCGGATCGTACGCGGCCAGGTCCTCTCGTTGCGTGGACGTAATTTTGTGGAGGCAAGCCGCACGCTCGGCGCCTCTCATGCACGAATTTTGTGGAAACATATCCTGCCGAACATTTACGGAATCATTATCGTTTACCTGACTCTCACTGTTCCGGCTATTATCCTTTACGAATCGTTCCTTAGTTATCTCGGTCTTGGCATTCAGCCACCACAAGCCAGCTGGGGTTCATTGATTGCAGAAGCGGTGCAGGAGATTAATCCAATTCGCGTCTACTGGTGGCTGCTGGTGTTTCCAGGAACGATGCTCGTGGCGACTCTGCTCGCATTGAACTTTCTAGGCGATGGTTTACGGGACGCGTTTGACCCTCGCTCGACGAAGTAAAGCTGCTTGTCTGAGCGCCCGTCCGTTTCTAAACTGCATGGAATACCATGCGTCTTTCTAATCCTAAAAAAGAATGGCTCCTGGGAACCCTGTTGCTCGTGCTGAGCTCCGTCGCCTATCTGCCGGTATTACAAGCAGGTTTTGTTTGGGACGATGTCGTGATGGTGACCGACAATCGCTGTCTTCGCGGTTGGCACGGATTGCACGACATCTGGTTCACAACAAAGACCACGGACGTTTATCCGATTACTTTCACCTGCTTGTGGGTTGAATGGCAGCTTTGGGGTGCCAATCCAATTGGCTACCATGTCGTTAACGTCCTGCTGCACGCAGTCGGCGCGCTACTGCTGTGGCGCCTGTTAAAAACTCTTTCAGTTTCAGGCGCGTGGGTCGCTTCTCTATTATTTGCATTGCATCCCGTGACCGTTGCGTCAGTCGCGTGGGTGTCCGAGCGCAAGAACACGCTGTCGCTCGTTTTCTTTCTACTGGCTTTGCTCGCCTACGAGAAGTTTCGGCAATCGACGTCAAACAAGTGGTATGCTCTTTCGATCACCGCCTTCGCTTTCGCGCTAGCAAGCAAAACTTCGGTAGTGATGCTGCCCGTTATTTTGCTTTTGATGGGATGGTGGAAAACCGGGCACATCGTGAGGAAGGATATCGTCCGTGCGACTCCATTTTTCCTTCTTTCCTTCATATTCGGCCTGGTAACAATCTGGAACCAACACTACCACGCCATTGGAGATTCGATTCCCCAGCAGCATACCTTCTTGGAAAAACTTGCAGGCACAGGTTGCGTCGTTGTTTTTTACCTTTGGAAAGACCTCGTTCCTACAAAGCTGAGCGTCATCTATCCACAGTGGCAACTGCACGCAAGCAATCCATTCATTTACATACCTGTTCTGTTGATCATGGGCGTGTTCATCATCGGCTGGAAATCACGGACGACATGGGGCCGTCACCTGCTTTTCGCCTTTGGTTACTTTGTCGTCACATTGTTCCCGGTGATGGGTTTCTTTGACATGTATTTTCTGACGTTCTCGCGCGTCGCAGACCATCTCCAATACCTGGCCCTTGCTGGTTTTGTGCCCCTGGTGGTCGCTGGCGCCTGTGCGCTCGCCAATAAATTTCGCGTCCCTCTGACGTCGATGAAAGCAGCCGTGCCCGTCATCGCTGTGCTCTTCGCCTACGCTACATGGACTCGCGCAAGCATTTACCAGAACGAAGAGAAGCTCTGGCGCGATACTATAAACAAAAATCCGAACGCATGGATGGCTTTCAACAATTTGGGCAATTCACTATTCGCACAGAAACGAAACGCCGAAGCTCGCACAGCCTACGAATCGGCCCTGGCGGTCAACCCTGACTTTCCAGACGCGAACAGCAATCTCGGCAATTTGCTCGTGGAAACGAAGGACCTCGACGCGGCCGTTCGTCATCTGAAAAGAGCGACGGAGGTGCAGCCAAAAAACCCCAAGTTTCACTTCAATCTGGGCGTCGCCCTCGCAGAACAACGCAAATACGACGAAGCGCTTCTAGCCTACTCCACTGCCCTGCAACTTCGTCCCAACTATGCGGACGTGCATAACAACATTGCGCATATTTTGTTGAAGCAAGGCAAATGGAAGGACGCGTTGCAACATGCGACGACAGCACTGCAACTGAATCCCAATTCACCGGAAGCACATTTCAACGCTGGAGAAGCTGCGTCAAACCTTGACCAGACACAGCAGGCAATTTCACTTTTTGAAGGAGCCCTCAAGTTGCGTCCTGACTTTGCTTCAGCACATCATAGCCTCGGATTGCTTCTGGCCATGAACAATCAGGTCGACGCAGCCCTTCCACATTTTCGGGAAGCGGTGCGGCTGCAACCAGGTGCCAGCGTGACGCACGCCAGTTTTGGCAATGCATTAGCTATAACCAAGCATCTCGATGAAGCGATTACCGAGTTTGAATGGGCGCTCCGTATCGATCCAAAGAACGCGGAGGCCCACGGCAATCTCGCGAACGCATTATCAGAAAAAGCACGTTATGCAGAGGCCTCCGAACATTACGCACGGGCGCTGGCAATCGATCCAAACAACTTAAATGCCTGTGTTAACTTTGCCCTCACCCTCGAACATCAAGGCAAAACGAACGAAGCGCTGGCGCAATATCACGCTGCACTCAAGCTGAAACCAGGGGATGCGATGCTCCAACGGCAAATTCGCGCCCTGACACAGAGCCATTGACCGGTCTCAACAAAGGGGAAGTTCATCGTTGACGCTTCGCTTGCTGACGTTAAATTCTGCCCGCACATTGTTCATTTATAGAAAGAAAATATGCCAATCAAAGTAGCCATCAACGGTTTCGGTCGTATCGGTCGCCTTGTCTTCCGCGCCATCGCCGAACAAGGCCTCATCGGTAAAGACTTAGAAGTCGTCGCAGTGGGTGATATCGTTCCCGCAGACAATCTCGCTTACCTGCTGAAGTACGATTCAACGCAGGGCCGCTTCAAAGGCGAAGTTTCCTCAAAGAAATCCGCCGCTGATAAAGTGGAAGACGATGTTCTCGTTGTTAATGGCAAAGAAATCCATGTCGTCAGCGCCAAAGACCCATCCGGCCTGCCGTGGAAACAATTTGGTGTCGATGTCGTCATCGAATCCACCGGTCTCTTCACCGATGCAGAAAAGGCCAAAGGCCACATCGCCGCTGGTGCCAAGAAAGTGATCATTTCTGCTCCGGGCAAAGGTGAAGACATCACCGTTGTCATGGGCGTCAACCACGACAAGTACGATCCCAAGAAGCACAACATTATTTCGAACGCGAGCTGCACAACGAACTGCCTCGCGCCAATCGTTCACGTCTTGTTGAAAGAAGGTTTCGGCATCGACGAAGGTTTGATGACCACGGTTCATGCCTATACCGCGACTCAAAAAACTGTCGACGGTCCGAGCAAGAAGGATTGGAAAGGTGGGCGTAGCGCTGCCATCAACATCATCCCTTCTACGACCGGTGCTGCGAAAGCCGTTGCTTTGGTCTGCCCTGAAGTTAAAGGCAAGCTCACAGGTATGGCGTTCCGTGTTCCGACACCGACGGTCTCTGTCGTCGACCTGACGGTTAAGACATCGAAGGACACGAGCTACGACGAAATTTCTGCTGCGATGAAGAAAGCCAGCGAGACCTATCTCAAAGGTATCCTTGAATACACCGCCGACGAAGTGGTCAGCACTGACTTCATTCATTCCAATGCCTCTTCGATCTATGACAAAGGTTCCGGCATTATGTTGAACAGCCGGTTCTTCAAGCTCGTCAGCTGGTATGATAACGAATGGGGTTATAGTAATCGCGTTGCTGATCTCGTGAAGTATATGATCAGCAAAGGACTGTAATTCAGCGTTTTTTCCAAACGGCGATTCGGCAACGAGTCGCCGTTTTTTTGTTTCAATTTTTTCTGTCTTCCCGCAGTTCACATTTTATTTTGTTTCTATGCGCATCATTAGTGGAACGGCAGCAGGGATGATCCTCAAGGCACCAAAAGGACTCGATGTCCGCCCTACTCCGGACCTCGTCCGTCAGGCAGTGTTCAATAGTCTTGGTGACCGCGTCGTTGACGCAAATGTTCTCGAACTGTTTGGGGGCACAGGCGCTCTCAGCCTCGAATGTCTTAGTCGTGGCGCGATTCATGCCGTGTGCGTGGAAAAGTCCGCCCGTCACGCGCAGTATATTCGTGAAAACCATGCATTCGCAAAACTGCCTCCGGGATCACTGGAACTGCGTGTGCAAGACGCGTTCACGGCGATGGCGCAGATGGCACCTGCAGAACAGAAATTCGACTTGATCGTCGCCGATCCGCCATATGGTGAAAAAAATGTCGGCCGACGATCGAATTCATTAGCACAAAAGATGCTCGATGATGAAAACCTTCCGAAGCTTTTGATCGGCGGCGGAATATTTGTTCTCGGCCACACGAAACGGGACACGCTCGCCTTTCCTCCTGCCTGGCAAGAAACGAAGATGCTAAAGCACGGTGACACGGTAATGAGATTTCTGACCACGTCTTCATTATGAAAAATACCTTCCTGACGGCTCTGCTACTTGCATCAACACTCGTTATGAACGCCCAAACCACCAATCAAATGGTGAATTCTAATTCCCTCCAGAAGATCGTCGACACCGCAGCCCAAAAAACGCTGGCGAAGTATGCCGACAAAAAACTTCTGACGAACGAGCTGGCAATCACTCTCATTGATCTCCACGAAGTGCAGAAGCCGTCACGCGCCAGTTTTCGCGGTGATGTACAGATCTATCCGGCGAGCGTCATCAAATTGTTTTACCTGGTCGCGGCACATCGCTGGATGGAAGACGGCAAAATTCAGGACACGCCGGAATTACGCCGTGCCATGCGCGACATGATCGTTGACTCTCTCAATGAAGCCACAGGCTACATCGTCGACGTTTTAACCGAAACGACAAGCGGCCCTGAATTGTCGCAGAGAGAAATTGAGGAATGGTGGAACAAACGCAATGCAGTGAACCGTTACTTCAGCTCGTTGGGTTACAGCAACATTAACGTGAACAAGAAAGCGTGGTGTGAAGGTCCCTATGGGCGCGAGACTCAGGCAATCAAACTATTCGATCCGAAGCGCAACTGGCTAACGACCGATGCCACCGCGCGGCTCCTCACAGACATCGTCACGGGAAAAGCGGTGTCACAAAAGCATTGCGACGAGATGATGGAGCTCCTAAAACGCGATCCATTCGCGAAAGGCGATTCCGGAGACCAGGCGCACGCGTTCAGCGGCGCTTCAGTTCCACCGGGCAGCAAACTCTGGTCAAAAGCTGGTTGGACGAGTGAAGTTCGGCATGATGCCGCGTACATAGAACTTCCCGGCGGAGCGAAGTTTGTCATGGTGATCTTCACAGCGAACCACGCCAGCGATAAAACAATCGTCCCCTTCGTTGCGAAAGCCATCATCGATCAGATGTAAACCGCCGCCAGCCGCGTAAAAACTATTTGCGTGCTCACCTGCCCTGCCCCAACGTTCTAACGATGCGCATTATAACCTCCTCGGCCGCGATGCAGCGGTTGGCGAAAAGTCTCAAAGCTAAAGATGTTGAGATCGGCTTTGTGCCGACGATGGGATATTTGCACGATGGTCATTTGAGTCTCGTGAAACACGCGCGCGAACTTGTGAAAAAAAGAGGCGCCGTCGTCGCAAGCATTTACGTCAATCCAACGCAATTCGCGCCGACTGAGGATCTCTCCAAATATCCCCGCGATCTTGCCCGCGACAAAAAGCTCTGTCGCGCTGCCGGCGTAGACTTTTTGTTTATTCCTTCGGATAAAGACATTTATCCAGAGGGATACAGTACCTACGTCGTCGAAGAGCAACTTTCAAAATCGATGGAGGGCGCGTCGCGACCGACGCATTTCCGTGGCGTGACCACAATTGTCGCCAAGCTCTTCAATATAGTGTTGCCGGATATAGCAGTCTTCGGTCAAAAAGATTTTCAACAGGCAGCAATCATTCAAAAAATGGTCGCCGATCTTAATTTCCCTTTGAAAGTTATCGTCGCTCCGACGGTGCGTGAGGCCGATGGTCTTGCGATGAGCTCACGGAATAAATACCTGTCGACCGTTCAACGTGATCAGGCCGTCGTCCTGTGGCAATGCTTGCAACACGCACGAAGATCCGTAGCGAAGAAAAGTGTTACAGCGGCGCAGCTGAAATCTGAATTGGGCCGAATGATTTCGGAAAAATCTGAGGCCCGTTTGGATTACGTGGAGTTTTTCGATCCCGTGACGCTGCAACCGGTTTCGACGGTTAAACACGGTGCGCAAATGGCTTTGGCTGTATTCGTCGGAAAAACTCGCCTTATTGATAATTCCAGACTCTAAGACATCTCCGGCAATCGAGCTTCACCACTTCGGTCGAGATCGTCTACTTTTTAGAGAATCGGGCTGCCGGAAGCAGGCATGGCGGAGTTGGCGGACTTTTCACAGCAGTCTCCGCTTCAGTTATTTACGACGTTCCACCGTGGTTACGCACAAAACCTACGATTATTATCACTTTGCGATGAGGCTTCTTTTTCCGGCATTTCCCGCAGGCAGCTAGCGTCAGTTCTTACGCTCATCTCTACCCCCAGTCGAAGGCAGGTCCAAAACACGAGGTTCAGTGAATAAATAATGTCGTTTTTCTCAACGCGGCACAAAACTTGCCCGCAGTTGGCCGCTTCAATAACGCGCGCCGATACAGGCGTTGGTTTTAATGGAGTGTCCTGAAAATGTATCCGGTGAATGATTTTGGAGCTTTGTGAGATTAAAACCTGAACTGATGAACTGGTTTGCCTCGTGTAACAAGGTCATCGGATCGCAATCTATATTACCGTCTGCTGGCAGCGTTAAACGACCGTTTGTCTGGTTGGTGATGGCTTTATTTTGTCTGACCGGCTCAGCCGAGGCCGGCGTTTTCTCGAGTGACTTCAATTCAGGCACGACGCCCGGAGCCGAAATCCGTGGGACCGCAAAGATGGAAAGCACGGGAGGCGTTCTGAATACCGGTGTTCTCAAATTGACGGGCTCGCGACCGGGCGAGTCCGGCAGTGTGATCATCAACGACTTGGACTCCGGAGAAAACATCGCGGCGTTCGACATGCGCTTCCAGGTCGATATCGGAAACGGCGATGGGCCAGCTGCAGGTGAACGTTTTACAGTTGCATTTACCGACAACGCAGAATGGCAAACGGCGGCGGAGGAATTGCAGACCAACGGCTTAATCATAACGTTTACGACATACCTCTCGGTCAAAGGTATGACGATACCTTCAGCTAGCATCCGTTATAACGGTGTCACCTTAGCGTCTTCGTATTTTTCGTTAAGATCAGAATCCGCGTTCGCCGATGTTCATATAGAACTAAACCGCCGAGCGGAGATCACCGTGAGCTATAACGGAGCGACAGCTTTTGATCATTGCAAATTACCTTTTAAAGCTTCGGCGGGACGGTTTTGCATTAGCGCCCAGACAGGCACGGCGGCGGACAGCCATCTTCTGGATAATCTATGGATTAAAACAGAAGCGGAGAAAAATAGGCCGGCGAATCAATCAGCTGCTTTACCAAAACCGCGTGAAGCCCTCGCGAAACCGCAACTACTCTCTGACTACAGTGTACGTGCCTGGCATATTGAAGATGGGCTGCCGCAAAATATGGTTCAGGCGCTCGCACAAACGCGCGACGGATATATTTGGGCAGGGACTCGCAAAGGTCTCGCAAGATTCGATGGCGTTCAGTTCACATTGTTCAACTCCAACAATACGCCGGAACTCGTCAGCAATTTGATTAACGCTATCTGCGGTGGGAAAGACGGCAGCCTCTGGGTTGGGACTGAGGCGGGGTTAATTCGGGTGCAAAACGGCAAATTCACCCGATACACCGACGGTTTACCGAGTGAGAAAGTGAAAGTAGTTCGCGAAATAAGCGATGGTTCTCTCATCGTTGGAACTGCCAAGGGTGCCGTTCGATTAACAAATGGGAAATTCGGGCCGATTTTACCAAACGTACCATCGAAAACCGAAACAGTCCGTGCGATTACAGAGGATCGGAACGGCGACATATGGATCGGCATCGCAAATGATATTCACTGGTTTCAGGTGAAGCAAAATGAAGCAAAAGTTTACGCCGCCTCCAATAGCATCAGCATCAATATCGTCCGCACGATTTGCCAGGATCACAAAGGGACATTGTGGTTTGGCTCGACCTTGGGTCTGAGTGCTCTGACAAATGATAGATGGACTCGCTACAGCCAAAAAAACGGACTCAGTCACAGCGTCGTCAGTGCTGTATACGAAGACAGTGGAGGAAACCTGTGGGTAGGCAATTATGGTGGCTTGAATCGTATGGTGAATGGCAAGCTCATGACCGAGTTCAATGGGGCCGGCGAGCCCTTTGACGTTGTCAACGCTATCTGTGAAGACACCGAAGGAAATATTTGGGTCGGAGCCAAGGATGGCTTGTATCAATTACGACGTCGCCGCATCGACGTCTACTCCCGGCAACACGGGCTCAGCTATCACAATGTCACGTCAGTTTTAGAAGACCGTAGCGGGACGATCTGGATGGCAACATGGGGTGGCGGATTAAACCGTTTGAAGGACGGACGATTTACTTCTTATAACACTCGCAACTCGATGGCTTCGGACCTTCTGCTGTCTCTGTGCGAGGACCATAACGGCAATCTTTGGGTTGGCACCGATTACGGTGGTGGCGCTTACCAGCGGACCAATGGAGCGTTCAAATATTTTGGAGCGGAGAAAGGTATTGTGACATCAGCGATCCGTGTCGTCTATGAAGACCGCCAGACGAATCTGTGGCTTGGCACCGGCTCATGCCTTCAGCTGGTCAATTTTACCAACACATTGGCGTTCAATCAAACCAACGGTCTCGTCGGCAACAACATTCGAGTCATTCTGCAGGACGGGCATGATAACCTTTGGATTGGGACGACTGATGGCTTGTCGTGCATGAAAGACGGAAACATCACAAATTTCACGACGGCCCAGGGTTTATCAGACAACTCCGTCCTTGCACTGTATGAAGACAGCGATGGCTCTCTTTGGATTGGCACCGAAAGCGGCAGTTTAAACCACTATCGTAACGGAAAATTTATATCCTTCCAAAGAAAAGACGGCCTCCTGAATGAAGAGGTCTTCGAAATCCTCGACGATGGACTTGGGAGCCTATGGATTGCCTCGATCAATGGCATCGCGCAGGTCAGCAAGAAAAGTCTCGACGACTTCGAAAGGGGCATCGCGGGCTCAGTGTCATGCATGCTTCTTGGAAAAGATGACGGCATGTTCAGTATTCAGTGTAATGGCGTCTCAAAGCCGGCCGCATGGAAGAGCAAAGATGGACGTCTGTGGTTCGCGACAACGAAAGGGGTAGCCGTTGTCGATCCAAAATTGAGCCTGAAAAAAAACGAGATCATCCCTCCAGTAATCGTAGAAAAAGTCTCTTGCGATAAGAAGATGCTGAACATCACTGACGGGACCGCAATCGTTCCTCCCTGTCGTGGCGACCTCGAATTTCACTACACTGCACTGAGCCTGGAAGTGCCGGAACGCAATCGCTTCAAATATAAACTTGAGGGTTACGATTCGGATTGGGTCGACGCCGGAACGCGACGCGTCGCTTATTATAACAACATCGATCCCGGTCATTATTGTTTTCGCGTCATTGCCTGCAACAATGATGGGATCTGGAATGAACGCGGCGCATCCTTCCCTTTTCATCTCGAGCCGCATTTTTATGAGACCGGCTGGTTCTATGCATGGTGTATTCTTTCTGCTGGCACTTGCATTACTGGAATCGTCATGTGGAACGTCCGCCGGCTAAAGTCCCGGCAAAAAGTCCTCCAAGCCCTTGTCGAACAAAGAACGAAGCATTTGAAAGAAGAAATTGCCGAGCGTTTGAAAGCACAGACACAGCTATTGGAAGTTTCGAGGCAGGCGGGCATGGCTGAAGTTGCAAGCGGCGTTTTGCATAACGTGGGAAATGTGCTGAATAGTGTGAATGTTTCGGCGACTTTGGCGATGGATCGGCTAAAAGGTTCGAAGCAAGCAAATCTCGAGAAAGCATTCGCCATGATCCGCGAACATTCGTCTGATCTGGCAGCATTTTTTAGCGTTGATCCGAAAGGCAAACAGCTTCCCGAATACCTGCTGAAACTTTCGAGTCACCTGTCAGAAGAACACTGCGTAACGGTTAGAGAACTGACTGCTCTTTGCAAAAACATCGATCACATCAAGGACATTATTTCGATGCAGCAAAAGTACGCAAAAATTTCCGGCATCACTGAATCCGTTAAACTATCCGAGCTGGTCCAGGATGCCTTGCAAATGAATGCTGCCGCATCGGCGCGCCACCGGATAAATATCCGAAGCGATTTTACTGACGACATTCTTATTTCCGTCGACAAACACAAGGTCCTGCAAATCCTCGTCAATCTCATCCAGAACGCACGTGACGCATGCGAAGCAGGCGGCAAATCAGAAAGGAATCTGATTATACAGACGAAGCGTCATGGCAACACGGTTCAAATCATCGTCAGTGACAACGGCATTGGAATTCCACCCGAGAATCTAACGAAGATCTTCTCGCACGGTTTTACGACACGCCCCAACGGACATGGTTTCGGTCTGCACAATAGTGCTTTAGCCGCGAAAGAACTTGGCGGCAGCCTCGTTGCAAAGAGCGACGGTCAAAATTGCGGTGCAACGTTCATCCTGGAAATCCCAACGCAGTCGCCCCTCGAAAATTCGCCCCATACAACAAAGCAAGACAACTGATTCCACCCGGCCCCACAAGCACTGCATTTTCGCTTCGCGTCTTTGCAACTTTATTGTTCAACTGTTCGGGCCGATGAAACAATTCGATTTCCTGATCCTTGGCAGTGGCATTGCAGGACTCTCCTTTGCTCTGAAAGTCGCCGCTCATGGCCGCGTTGCGATCGTCACAAAAAAATCGCGGGCCGAATCGAACACCAATTACGCCCAGGGGGGCATCGCAGCCGTCACGAGTAAGGAAGATTCATTCGAGGCTCACGTTCGTGACACCCTCGAGGCCGGTGCCGGCCTCTGCAAAGAAAACGTTGTCCGCAAAATAGTTGAGGAAGGCCCCGCCAGGATTGCCGAGTTGATTGAACTCGGAATGAAATTTTCCGAACGCGAAATTAACGGGACAAAAGAACTCGACCTCGGACGCGAGGGCGGCCACTCCCAACGCCGGATTCTTCACGCAAAAGATGTCACAGGCCGCGAAATTGAACGTGCCCTGCTGGCAGCTGTTGCGGCTCAGCCAAATATCGAAGTCTTCGAAAACCATTTTGCCATCGACCTGATTACGTCCCAAAAACTTGGCTATGTCGGCGAGAACCGTTGCCTCGGCGTATACGTCCTCGATAATAAAACGGGAAAAGTTGAAACGTTCGCGGCGAATACAATTCTTCTCGCGACAGGCGGTTGCGGAAAGGTTTATCTCTACACGACGAATCCTGACATCGCCACAGGTGACGGTGTTGCGATGGCTTACCGCGCTGGTGCAGCAATCGCGAACATGGAATTCATTCAATTCCACCCGACGTGCCTTTACCATCCTCGAGCCAAAACTTTTCTCATCAGCGAAGCCGTTCGTGGCGAAGGTGCGGTGTTGAAAAATCAACGTGGCGAAGAGTTCATGGAAAACGCACATCCACTCAAGTCACTCGCGCCGCGCGATATTGTTGCGCGAGCAATCGACAGTGAGATGAAAAAGAGCGGTGCCGATTACGTGTTGCTCGACATCACCCACAAACCCGCACGTTTTATCATCGATCGTTTCCCGAATATTTATCAAACGTGCCTGCAGTTCGGCATCGATATCACCAAAGAACCAATTCCCGTTGTACCCGCAGCGCATTATCAATGTGGCGGTGTATTTACCAACGTCGATGGGGAAACAGAGATCGCAGGCCTGTACGCTGTCGGGGAAGTTGCCTGCACCGGATTACATGGGGCAAACCGTCTCGCGAGCAACTCACTCCTCGAAGCGCTCGTCTGCGGACACCGCGCCGCATTGAAAGCGATCGCCAACAACAAACCGAATTCAAATAACCGCCCTGAAATTCCAGCCTGGCAATCGGGTAAAGCGCATAATCCCGACGAACTCGTTGTGATTTCCCATAACTGGGATGAAATCCGGCGGCTCATGTGGGATTACGTCGGAATCGTCCGGACCAACAAACGTTTACAGCGGGCAAAGAAACGCGTCGCCAATCTGCAGGAGGAAATTCAAGAGTATTACTGGGACTTTATTGTCACCGCCGATTTGCTGGAACTGCGCAACATCGCGACCGTTGCGTCTTTGATCATCGAATCAGCGCTGCAACGCCGCGAAAGCCGCGGCTTGAATTATAATCTCGATTTTCCAATGGCCGATCCAGCCTACGCTCAACGGGACACGGTAGTTCGCAGATAGACGGCATCAGCCTGCAGTAACAAATCGTGTCGGGCACTATCGACGAAGGATTTTTTATCCTGCTTAATTGCCGGTATGAATTGCAGTCGAGCAAACTTCAGTCTTGTGGGACGCGCTAGAGAAGCAGCCTGTGCCGACGGTTTCGTTCCCGATTTTCCGCCCGAGGTTCTCGACGAAATCAAACAACAACCAATTGTACCGTCGGACGGTGATCCGTCGATTCGGGATTTAACCGGATTGCTTTGGTCTTCTATCGACAACACCGAATCGAAAGACCTCGATCAAGTTGAATTCGCAGAAATGTTGCGGACAGGGTGCATTCGCGTGCTCGTGGGCATTGCCGATGTGGACGCTCGCGTCCACTGCGACTCAGCCACGGACAAGTTCGCGCGACAGAACGCTACGTCCGTTTACACAGGTGCCGTGACGTTTCCAATGTTACCGTCAAACCTGTCGAATGACTTAAGCTCCCTGCGGCAGGCTGAAGTGCGTCTCGCTTTGATCGCCGATCTATCGATCGACGAATCTGGCGAGGTTGCATCCAGCACGATTTATCGCGGGAAAATCAAGAATGCGGCGAAACTGAATTACGAAGAAGTTGGATCCTGGCTGGATGGCAAGACCACGATTCCGGAGAGGGTTCGAAACGTTCCCGGTTTGGAAGATCAACTGCGTTTACAAAAAGCTGCAGCCGGCCGGCTGATGGAATTAAGGCGACGAAATGGCGCTTTGACATTCGGCGGCGTCGAAGTAACCCCCGTTATTCACGACAATGAGGTGAAGCGGTTCGTTCCGAACGAACCCAATTGCGCGCGTAAAATTATTGAGTCTTTCATGGTCGCGGCGAACGTCGCGATGGCGCAATTTCTGCGCGACAAAAAGATTCCCTGCCTTCGCCGCGTCGTGCGCACCCCGAAACGTTGGGATCGCATCCGCGACATTGCACAACAATACAATCATC
Source organism: uncultured bacterium (assembly GCA_966112985.1). Classification (GTDB taxonomy): domain Bacteria; phylum Verrucomicrobiota; class Verrucomicrobiia; order Limisphaerales; family JACDHS01; genus CBHWET01. Next base: position 23,087 of record CBHWET010000012.1, read on the forward strand.
CCCTGCCCGAAATTCCTGATGCCCGTGCGCTTAGTGATTTCCTGACGGCGCGTAAAGAAGCTGATCGGGAACATTTTCCCGATTTGTCTCTAACGATCGTCAAACTACTCGGCCCTGGTGAATACGTGGTGGAGCAACCCGGTGAAGAACACGAAGGTCATTTTGGCCTCGCTGTAAATGATTACACCCATTCAACCGCACCGAACCGTCGTTACGCCGACCTGGTCGTCCAACGTCTCGTGAAAGGGGCACTTAAAAAGAGCATCTCCTGTTTCACGGATACAGAACTGGGTGAAATTGCCTCGCACTGTACGGAACGCGAAAGCGCGGCGAGACATGTCGAGCGTGTAATGCGAAAGGTTGTCGCCGCTGTAATGCTCGAGTCGCGTATCGGCGAAATCTTCGACGGTATTGTTACTGGAGTCGCGAACAAAGGAACGTTTGTGCGATTATTAAAGTTTCCTGCGGAAGGCCGGGTGATTCGCGGTGAACGTGACCTGGATGTCGGCGATAAAGTTTCGGTGCGACTCGTGTCCGTAAATACCCACGCGGGTTTTATTGATTTCGAAGCAGTCCAATCTCTTCGGTAGGAGCGGATGTAAGCCCGCTGTGTCCATTTCTCCCGGCCCGTCGGCATTGAATATCCATTGAGGCAAACCCGTCATTATAAGCACCGATTGACGCCTTGACCGTTTTTTGAGATTAGTTCGACAAATTATATGAACACCATTCCTGCAAAAGTTCTCACTCTCGCCATGGCACTCGGCGTTTTCTCCGCTGTCGCCGCAGAGAAGATTGATGCCAGCAAATTGCCGCCTGCTTCTGACAAGAAGGGCGTGACCTACGAAAAAGACATCAAACCCATTTTCGAAAACTCCTGCTTCAAGTGCCACAGCTCCAAAGCTGAAAAGGTCAAAGGCAAACTGAAACTGGACACCTTGGCAGATACCCTCAAAGGTGGCGAAAACGGCAAAGACGTGGTCGCAGGTGACAGCGCCGGAAGTCCGCTGGTCGCCATGGTTGCTCACGTCGGCGACGAAGACGAATTCATGCCCCCGCCAAAAAACAAGGCCGGCATCAAGCAACTGACCAAGGATGAGGTCGGTTTGATTCGTGCCTGGATCGATCAAGGCGCGAAGTAATTTTGATTTATTCCCAACAGAGCGACGGCTCAATGCCGTCGCTTTTTTGTTTTCGAACGTTACTCAAATGAGCATCTGGAAGCGATTGTTCGGGCTGATCCCGCCAAAAAGAGATGCGGATGTGCCGTTCGCGCCCTCAGAACCCCCTCCGAAGTTTCCTTTCGAATTGATTGAAGTCCGTGGCAAATCAGCCCGCGAAGCATGGTCCAGGTTGCGCACGGAAGGCGCAGGAAAATTTCATCCGGTTATCCTGGGCAACAGGCAAGACGTAGAGTCTTTCGAAGATAACTTCGACAATGACGATAACAACGCGCGCGTCGCTGAGATCCTCGAAACCGCCGCGGCTCTTGATCCCGAACAACTTCTCGAAAGGCGTAAAGAGGAAGACCCCGAACTCTATAGCAATGTCGATTTTGGTAAGTGGCCTCTCCTGCCCCGGCGCAGCAGTAATGACATCACCGTCGATAAAGATATTTTGACGATGCGCCACAAAGACACCGTCTTCATTGCCAAAATTCCCACCGCAAATTCCTACGAAGTTCCCGCTTACCTCCAATACGGTGGATGGAACGCATGCCCTGCCCCTGAAGAACACGTTGCATTGATGCGCCGCTGGCATTCGCTGTATGGCGCAGAAATCATCGGAATGACTCACGATGTGATTGAATGCACCGTAGCGAAACCGCCGCTGGACAAAGAAGGCGCAGTCCAACTCGCCGGAGAACAGTTTGCTTATTGCGACGATATTGTGACGCAGGGCTGCGGCACCATTTTGGATTTAGCCGCCACGTTATTGAAATCGGAATATTGGTACTTCTGGTGGGACTGAGATCGGACTCACGCGGCTTTCTCCGCGTAGCCTTTCTTTACTTTTTCTCCGATCAATTTATTCGCCTCGCGTTTCGCCTGGTCACTGCTCTCAAATTTTTTCGTCTGTGACTGTCCATCTGTCCCAAGTCGGCCGAAACGTACAGTAAAGGAGGTGTCGGCAATGGTAATTTCCCAAAACTTGCGCGAGGTGCCTTCTACAAACTCAAAATATCGGCGCTCGCCTGTTCCGCTCGCGTTTGCGCCGCTCTTCGCCGGTGCACTTCCGACAACAGTGTTCGGATCAGCTTTGGCGACGGGAGCTTTCACCGCCACAACAGGCGCGGCCTCAGTCGCCGCCTCTAGAGGAGTCTCTTCAATTTCAGCCGATTCTTCTGTTGCGGAACCTTGCAAGACACGAATCAAACGGCTAACCACAGTGTCGGGATCGTTATACCAATCTTTCGTGAGGACCAATTCAAATTGCCATCCAAAGGCTCGCAGGATTGAAGGCTTGATGAAGTAACGATCGAGCAGGTTATCGCTCGAATAATGCGCTTCCGAATCAATCATGATACCGAGCCGATAGTGGCTGTCGCTTTCTTCCCTCACCGCCAGATCACAACGAAACTTCGATTGGCCTACGTTCACATCGACGGCATAACCGTGGCTGCGCAGTTTTGCCGCCAGTTGTTCGACAACAGGTTCCTGTTTGAGATCGGGAGCAAGAGACTTTCGTGTGAGAGGATTTAAATTTTCCAGGACGCGGCGAGCCGCAGCGTGATCTCCCTTCGACGTGGATTCAGCGTATTGCAGGAAGTTCTTCAGGCTGTTCGCGCCGTCGTTGTAATCGTTCGTAATATCGTGATGACGAATTGAACTGACAACCGCCATGTGATGTTTCGCGCGGGAGAAAATCACATTCAGCCGCTTCTCGCCGCCGCGCTGGTTGATTGGACCGAAGTTCATCAACATCCGGCCATTCGCATCGTATCCATAACAAATGCTCAGAATGATGATGTCGCGTTCATCGCCCTGCACATTTTCCAGGTTCTTCACGAATAAACCGCAGAACTGATCATTCTCCTCGCGAACATATTCCGCCTCGACGCGTGCTCCAAATGCAGCGTCCTCATCAGCCAACAGCTTGAGTGCATCCTCAATCTCACCCTGCTGGGCCTCGGAAAAAGCAACGATGCCGATGCTTAACTTTGTTTCCCGTTGCAACAATGAACGCACAAGGCGCGCGATATAGGCCGCCTCGCTATGATTGCGGCGCTCTTCGTAGACACCATTTTCAACAAAATGAAAACTGACACTGCGTTCGAGCAACGCGTCGGCATTTTTGTCGCCATCTTCAACCCCTTCGATGAGCAACTCCGGTCGATTGAAGATAGGACGTTGCCGATCCGGTATCGTAAACAGATTACCACTATAGAATGCCGCGTTGGAAAAACTGATCAGCGCTTCGTAACGGCTCCGGTAATGCCACGCCAACAATGTTGAAGGCAGATTCATACCCGATTGCGTCAGAAAACTGTCTGCGTCCAACGCCACCTGGACTTTCTCACCTTCTTCCTCAACTGTAACGCTGTCGTCTTCGGCGCGAGCGGACGCGAAGAAAGTTGTCGGAGGCAGTTGCATCTCGTCGCCAACGACGATCACTTGATTGGACCGATAGAGCGCGGGAATTGCTTCCTCAACCGGGATCTGGCTCGCCTCGTCGAAAATGACAACGTCGAACAACTCCGGTTCCAGCGGCAACGTATCCGAAACGCTCAGTGGGCTCATCAACCATACCGGCTTAAGATCCTGAATCACTTGTCCGGTCTCACCTGCCGCCAAATCTCGAATCGATTTGTAACGCATCGTTTTCCCGAACTCATGTTCGAGATCGCGACGGCCAGCCGAATACTCTTTTTTGAAAACCTTTTGTTCAGGCGTGAGCTGCGATGCCGGCAAGGACGAAAGATTCACGTGCTCCAGGAAGTTCCGACGAACACGGTCTCGAATAGCTCCGGCGTTGTGTCCCAGTAAAGCGGTATAATGTTTCTGAATACGCGCCATCTTCTGCGCCAGGGTTCGTCCGTCAAATCGCTGCAACGCCCGATCCTGTCGATAAACAGCGTTGAGACTCTTTCGTCCCATGGCCGCTTCGAATTGGTTAATGGGCAGCGGGGCGTGCCGCAACGCACGACAAAAGCGGTCCGGCAAATTCACAAATTCTGACAGGACCGGTAACAATTCCGGCAAGGCACCCCCCTGCTCCCGCATCGCGCCCAGCGTGGCGGTCAGTTCTGGAAAATCAAACTGCTGATGCTCTTCCAATAAGAACCGCAGGGTTTGGTTCAATTCATTAAATCGCGAATGAAGGTCTACGAGGCTTTCGATCAACCCGGGCGATCCAGCGGCTTGCAGCAACAGTTTGATCAGCGCTTTGATCGAGGGATGTGACAGGTCCGGCGAAACCCGCATCTCGGCGATAAACTGTTGGAAAGCTTCAGGCTCATCAATGCACCATTGCTGGCGAGCTTTTGCCTGCGCCTCTTCGTACTGAGCGTGCGCCTTCTGAAAAGCCGTCAGTTCCTCGAGAATTTTTACCCAACTCGGCAACACGGCATGTTTTGAGAAATCGTAGCGCGTTTGCAGTGTCTTGCGCAAACGCCAGAATGCCGGCTGGAGAAAACGAAAGATCGATCCTTCAAACGACTTTGCGAGTGCCAACGCGCTTTGCGTGTCTTCTTCAGAAAGCGGATCAATCCAATTCACCGTTTTCTCCCTGGCCTTCGCGAACGTTGCTGCACGTTCCTTCAACTCCGACGCCAGATTGTCGAACGCTTTCGTTGTCGAACTATTCGAATCCAGCAGTCCAAGGAGATTCTTTTGCGCCAGCGTTTGGATGCGAACCGCAAACCCAAGAATGGTTTCAATTTCGCCAATGGTGTCCCAAAGGTCAGCAGGCAAGCCGGACAACTCTAGAGCGCTTTCCACCGAATCAACGAGGTCTTCGGCTTTTTCAATCGATGCGTTGAATGTCTCAATCGGCCTGTCCGATTCGAGAACCGCTTTGCCGAGCCACCGCAGTGGGTGTTCCGCAAAACACGGATTGTCTCCGAGATCATTCAACGCCGAACCGAGGCGATTCACAAAATCGCCGTGCAACAACCAGAAATTGTATTCAGGCAGCAGCTCTTCGACATCAGCGGGCAATGAACCTTCCCTGCCCTCCAATTCCACGAGGCGACGCAGTAAAGCCCGCAATGAAACGCCAGCATGAGAAGGCGTTTGGCCCATTGCATCGGAGAACCGGCGCAAGCTGCTCAATTCCTGCTCGATCATGCGCAACGCGTCTTCGCGTTTCTTTTCGGAGTCGTCCGCTTGCCCTGCCGCACTAAGAAACTTTTCGTAGGTTTGCTTCAGGTTCTGAATGAACGCTTTCTTGTCGGTCTGTGAGTCGTGAATCAGACAACACAACTCATCCAGTCCCTGCTGTCGCAAACGATGAAACACCACGTCGATGGCGGCTCGCTTTTCGCAGACAAACAACACTCGTTTGCCGCGCGCAACGTAATCGGCGATCAAATTCGTGATCGTCTGCGACTTACCCGTCCCGGGTGGCCCTTGAATAATGTAGCTGCCTCCACGACGCGCACGCGCGACCGCCGATGCCTGTGTCGCATCGCAAGCGATAATCAGGTGTTGATCCGACAGATCCAGCGGCGGCACGGGCGCTTCCTCGGGCGCTTTCGCTGTCAGTGAGAAAATCGTATCAAACGCGTCGCTCGCGAGGTCGGTTTCGATCAGTTGAGAATAATCCCGCACGAGCGTCATCTTGCGGTAGTTGAAATTACCCAGCGTAATGCTGCAAAGATCGAAGTCCCATGAATACGGATTGTTCCCTTCGCGATTCCGCAACGCATACATCTCCTTTTCGGTCTCAACGACCTTTCCACCTGAACCGGCGTCGCCGTTCGCAACGATGTTCGGCAGACGCGGCGAAGGCGCAGCGCCAGCCACGTCTCTCAACGGTGCCGGTGAAGGACGAACTTTCTCCAAAAAAATCTTTAGACCGAGCGGACGAAAGTTCTCCCGATCATAACTATAGTCGACCGCACCAACGTTCCGCGTCGGACGTCCGCGCACTTTCATCCGGCGTTTATATTGATCCACACGCTGCCGTGCCTTCTCGTGAATGAGATCGATCTGCGGACGTTCGATCTTGTGCAGAATCACGCCAGGTTCGCTCGCTTGAATCTGCGCTTTCAACTCGTCGTAAAACTGGTCGAGCGGCTTCTCCTTCAAATCAATCGACGCCGGCAGGTTCAGGTTATAAAGCTCCTTCAGATGATGACGCAGCGCGGGATTGACTTCAGCTTCGCTGCTCGTTGGATCGAGAATGTAGTTGTCGCGAACGGCCTTCTTCTTCGTCAACTCAACCGGCAACAGCAACAACGGCGAATGAATGCTCTCTTGCGGCGCTTCCTTCAAGTTGTGCCAGCGCAGAAAACAAATCACCAATCGCAGTTGTCCAAAACCATACTCGGCCCGGTCACGCCGCGCTTCGCTGATGATTTTGTCGAGAACGCCAGGAATATACGGCGCGTCTTCAAAACGAAGGTATTTGCCAAGCGACATCGGCGCACCGTCTGCCACCGTCGACGCGAGTTGCGGATGCCACACGAACAATTGCTCGAGCTTGATGTTCCGGTAATCCAACAGCAACGGCACCGAGGCGATGGTCACGTTCAACGTGTGCATCGTCGGCTTGAAATAAATCAGACGATTTCGCCGCGAAATCTCGAACAGCCGATCGCGCAAATGCGATTGAATCAAGGTCCTCTTGCCCGCGAGATTCGTTTCCTTCAGCCCTTTGATGCGATTGACATCAAAGTCTGACTCAACCACCTGATCGCGATAGTTCTCCAGCCGCCGGATCAATCCCGGCAAATCCTGCTGCCGCCGATGCCGGTTCAATTCGGTCATCTGCACAATCACCGCCGCCACCACGGGATTCAGTCTCTCATTCAATGAGAACAAATTGCTGCGACGATTCGCAAAATCTTCCAGATCATTGCGCTCCGTGAAATCGAGTCCGCACGCGACGCTGGCAAGAATCATTCCGAGCGAGAAAATGTCGGTGAGCTCGTCATGGTGATTGATGGCATGTTCCCATGAAGTGTAGCCCGGCAGAAAAACGGGTTTGGTAATTTCTGCATTGGCGTCGGCGACGTCGAGGTTATCGACCGTAAGCGAGCCCGCATCGAGATCGGCTGTGTGACTCGCAGTGCCCATCACCTCGACGGCGTGACTGTGCGAGATCTGTAACTGGTCGACTCGACCGCTGTTCTTCCGCGGCCCACAGATATTGGTCGGATCAAAGCCCAGCTGATTCTCCACATTTGCCGACAACAACGCGCATCCATCGAGCGGCGCCACCTTCCCCTGCTCGTGCGTCGCGAGCGTTTGCCGCATCAATGGAAGCACTGCTGCCAGAACGTCATCCGTTTCAAAACCGCCGCGCTCAATGCCATTCGCGAGAAACGTCAAAAAGGGAATGCTGCTCATATCGCCGCCTCCGCTTTGCTGAGCCGCTCCGCCGCCTGCTCCTTGAACCGTTTCAAATCTTTCGCCTTCAGCTTCAGCTCTTTCGTCACCAGCTTCTCGAATACACTCTCGACCTCGATCTTCTTCGATAGTTCCAGCGCCGCGATTAAAGGCATGTCATCAAGCTCCGGATCGGCCACGACAAAATCCAAAAGCAGATACGAAAAATATTCGCGCAACTTTGGATCCGAAAGTTTCCATTGCTCCAACTCTGCGACGTTGTCACTTCCGGGCCGGATGTCGTTGAAGAAAAGCTTGGCGTGCGCGAGCACGGCATCGGTGCGCATCCATTTCGGGTGCAGAATAGCTTCGATGAATTGCCGCGTTTGTCTGGTCAGCTGCACCTGCCCAAGCAGGTCCAGATCATCGAGCCCCACCGAACCCCGAATCATTTCATCAATCAACGTCGAGGCTTCGTCCTTGCTCGCCTGCCACAACGCCAGAGAACGTGCGCGGATAAAAGCTTCGGGATGCGAGACCCCGGCCGTCTTGAATTTTGCTTTCGCGAAAATTTCCTCCGCCTGCTTCAGGTAACTCGTCGCACTCACCTGTGACAGGCCAGTCTGAATTTTAATCAGACCGGTGATAACAGGATCAACACTCCCCGTTACAAGAAGAGAACCGCGGTCTGCGAATATTTCCGTATACAGCTGGTAACAACGCGCGCTCTCGATATGACTTGCTTGTGCGCGAGGATCGAGCGCGATGCTTTGCAGGATGCGATCCACCACGTGAAAATCTCCATCGTCACAAACCCACAAATGATAGTGCGCAAGTTCATGGCCGATCACCGACTTTAATTCCTCCGGCAACAGCAAGGTCAGAAGTGGGCCAGAAAGAACCAGGTGCCCCTCCCCGCGCATGAAGTAGAGCGTGGCGTTCGTTTGTTGCGCATGTTGTTCCTGATAAACCGTGACAGGAATATCGAGGCCGAGTGCCTTCTTTGCTTCTTCAACGGCCCGATACAAGTCGGCATGACTTTCACGATCCAGCCGGTAAGTCGCTTTCAACAATGAGAGCCGCAACGATTCCGTGTAGTCCGTTTGTGCTTGCACAGATGAAAACCAGTTCCAAAGGGCCGTCTCCTGCGAGCGCAGGTAATTCCGCAACTCAATATGATACGGGAGAGGTTGCAACGTCGTGCGTTCCCGGGTTCCAATGGACGTTTCGTCAGGCATTTCTCAATACTTTCCGCGGACAACAAAGCGTATTGAGTACCACTTTCCCTCTCAACCCTTAAAACCGACTCGTTGGAGTTCAACCTTTGGGTTGTCCCCATTCTTCTTCTGTGCCGGCGGTCCCAACCCCGTGGCGTTCACGCAAGTATCAGTTCTGAGGACCGTCGCAAATTTGTCCGCATTCGAATGTCACCGACGGTCGGAGACCGCCGCTACACTGTCCGACCATGAGCAAACGACGTCACTTCAATGAGCTACTGGCATTTATAAATGCGGAGCTCAGCGGGCTGGCTGTCACGATGGGGAACGG
>CBHWET010000013.1:0-30657 GCA_966112985.1 uncultured bacterium
GAAACATATAATGCCAAAGCCCACGAACCACAGTCAAATTAAGGAAAACAAATCCGGCCGGAATTGAAACGATGAACGGCCTCCTTCCTTTGAGCAAAACACCGCACCCGGCCAAACCATAAAAACAGCATTGGCCCACAAACAAAATTTTGTAAAAGGGCTGCATGACCAGCGCGAGGTTGACGACAACCAGCAGCAACATAAACCCCGGGGCGGCGAGGCGAAGATATTTGTGCGAGATCAATTGCCACCAAAGGCGGTTCTGCCACGGCAGCAGCCATCGCCAATAGCGGAAAAGCATCTGATAATTCCCCGCCAGTGTTCGTTGCTTGCGGATCCATTCCCGCTCAGGTTCGAGCGATTGTGGATCAAAGGCCAGTGCCGCCGGTTCAAAAATGATTCGCCGTTTCTGCAAGGCAATCTGCATCGGCGTGACAACATCATCCAACAGGGTGTCAGCAGGCAGGTCCCGAAACAGCTCGCGACGAATGGCATAGATTGCACCAGTACATCCGATCGACGAGTCAAAACAACATTCGTAGTAACGGATCGCCTTTTCGAGTTTCCAATAGACGTCCACTCCCCCTCCAACCGAACTCCCTGAGGGATCAATCTCAAGAGAACCACTCACTGCGCCGACGGTCGGATCAGAAAAGTGATGAACCAGTTTTGATATCGCGTCTGCTGCGAATCGTTGCCGCACATCAGCAAAAACAATGATGTCTCCGGTTGCCGCAGCCATTGCGATATTGAGGCACGCCGCCTTGCCGGAGCGGTGCGCATTCGATATGACGCGGATTCGAGAATCGTTGAGGGCGCAAGCCCGCGCGGCAGTTTCGTCTGTCGATCCATCCGATACGACAATGATGTCGAGTTTGTTCCCCGGATAGTCCGATTGAAAAATGTTGGTCAGCCGATCTGAAATTCTCCCCTGCTCATTGTAAGCCGCCATTACTACAGTCACTGTTGGCATCGAGATGCCGGGTTTGGGGCGTTCTCGTCTGCCGAAGAGCTTCGCAATTACCCAAACTAAAACCGCGTAGCCGACGAAAGTGTACACCAGGAGCCCAAGACTCCCCCAAAAGACAATTTGCAAAACATACTCGCGCGACATGCGATCAGATGTGGCGCATGATATAGGCCCAAAATGTCACGACCGCCCACAAAATCGCCGCGATTATCACGTAATCAATAAAGTTCAGCCGATTCCATTTAATTCCACCGCGGTCGGGATCGACAATTTCTTCTCCAATTTTGGGAGGACCCTGATTTGCAGGAATCGTGATGGACACCTGACTGACAGCATCGGCGACGTGTACGGGTTCAAACCCAACCGGCTGCAAACGCGGAAGTCCAAACGCGACAGGTTGTTCTTCGACATCGACAGTCGTCACCGGTGCCGGTTGTCGTTTCAACAACATTTGCCGGTGAAATGCCGCAACGACGGCAGCCATCAGAAAATAGGTCGCACGAAAACCAAAGTCTACCATCCACGATGAAACAAAGTACGAACATAGCAGCACGAATAATATTCGCCTGATCCGTTCTTCTTCTGTTGTCGTCGTTTTTGCGCCGACCAGCGTGCGAGTGCAGCAGTATAAGATCGCGAGAAATAGCCCCAAACCCGTGTAACCCATCTCCGTTCCAAGTTGGACGTAGGAACTGTGCCCGGCTTTGTCATAGTGATACTTGCGAAAGAAATGCTCTTTGAAATGACCCAGTCCGACGCCGGTGTTGTTGTTGCGCATTGTATCGAGACCGAATTGCCACGCAGCAATACGCCCTTGAATAGCGGGGTCCTGGCGCGCCTTCTTCAATTCGTTCATGCGGGGAAGCGTATACAAAGCTCCATATCCGACAGTAACAGCAAGGACGACGATCGTAATCTGAACGGCTTTAGGGCGGCCGAACGAATAGGCCAGGACGAGGGATGCAAAAGCAGAAAGGAATGAGCCCTTGGATACAGTCAGGTAAATGCAATACAGCGCCACCAACACCAGGGGAATCGTCGCGATTTTGGAAAACACGGGACGACGCCAATAGCAGGCGTAATACAACATCATTAAACAGGGGACGACGCTGTGACCGAGTGCATTAGGATTATCAAACAGCGATGTGTTCAGGACAAGACGGTCCTTCATGATCCCGTGCGTCATGTCATACGAATTCATCGGGTCGAAACCCCACTCGCTCGCCAGTGCCAAGAAGGCAATGGCGACAATCAAACCGGTCCACCAGTTAAGAAAACGTTGGATGCGATCCAGATTCGACAACGCCTGCACGGTCACGATGTAAAAAACAAACAGGTTGTAACACCGTCCCAGCGCGTCCATTGGATTTGGTGCCGCGATTACAACCCAAAGAAAATAAACGAGCATCAACCAGTCATGCGGCGTTTTAAAGATGTCCTTGAATGCAAACCCCTGTTTGCGATTGAACATGGCAAAAATTGCCAACGCCATCGTCGACATCACAGGCTTCAGGACGGAGATACCGCTGAGCCACTCCTGAGGGCGGATGTAATAAAGGATTAAAAAGATGACGATTGAAAAAAAGTCCACGGCGTAAAGAAGTTTAGCGGGTCCGTGCGTTGCGCTTATACAGTGCAGCGTATTGCTCCACCATCGCCGCCATTGAGAATCGTTTAAGGACCTTGGTTCTGGCCATTTGCTTCAGTTTATCCAATTCGGAGGGTATCGCGAGAATATTTTTAAGGTGGGCAGCCAGCTTTTCAGGGGTCCCGAGGTCTGCGATCCAACCATCGACACCGGGCGTGATAATCTCCGAGTTTCCGCAAATGTCGTGTGCCAGCACGGGCACACTGCAAGCCATAGCCTCCAATACCGCGTTCGAAAGTCCCTCGTTTTCCGACGGAACCACTAACAAATCCATCGCCTGATAGAATGGTCGAACATCCTTTTGATAGCCGCAGAGGTGAATGCGGCTCGCGACAGGACTGGCCGTAACCTGAGTGTGGACCCGTTCTTTCTCCGGCCCGCCGTCTCCAACAATAAGCAGATGCAGACGCGGGTTTTCGATTGCAATTTGATTGAACGCTTCGATGAGTACGGAGTGACGCTTGAAAGCGCCGAACCGTCCAACAATCCCGATCACCTGATCGCCCGTTATCAGGTTGTTCAGGCCTATGTTGCGCCACGCATCGGCACGATCACCGGCAATGAATCGCTCTGTGTCGACGCCGTTAAGAATCGTAGAAATTTTCTGCTTCGGGAACCCAAGCTCCACCAACTGATCTTGCAATTGGTTTGAAACACAATGTATCTCGCGACACGCCCGATATAACCAACGCCTTTGTCGTAATCGACGAGGAGTGATTTCTTCCGGTGTTAACAAACTGTGCTCGCCTTGTAGAATCGGGCATCGCTGTCCTCCGAATGAGCCGAGCCCGCTGTAAATTAACGGTCCAAGGTTATGGCTGTGCAATAAATGAGGCTGAAGTTTTCCGATTAACTTGCCCAGGTCTCGTACTGTCTTGAACGAAAATCCCGGGGGTTTGCCAAGGACATGCACATTCTGCGGATTGGGAAGCCGTTCCACAAACGCTCCCGGCCGCTCAAGGCAACAGTAATGGATATCAAATATGTCCGGATCCAACCCCTTCGATAGATTGACGATGCCATTTTCCATTCCGCCTGGTTCAAGGAAGAAGACGACGTGCAAAACTTTAAGGCGGCGCTCCATCACGCGCGAAGTTTTGGCGAAACGAGTTCTCGCGCGAAGCGTATTACGCTACGGAGTCGAAACAACGCAGGCTCATTCAACGGACGTGAATCGCGGAAAACCGGCCACATGAGAATAGACAAGAGCATGTCACGCAACGCGCGAACACGTCGTCCCTCATCACGATACATCCAGGCTGCCTGAAAATATAAAAAAGAAAACGCCCGAAGCCAAAAAACGAAATCGGAATGCGGAACCAACTTTTCCCGATAGGCTTTTTGGATTACGCGGCGCGCGTTGTTTTTCATACGGTCCGCATGTTTGCTCATGCTCGTCCCATGCCGGCGAACTTTCAACAGCGTGTCAGGAATCAAAAGAATTTTGTAACGCGCGCCAATGCGAACCCACATATCCCGGTCTTCTGAACTTCGGAGTGTCGTATCGAAATCACCGCAGACACCGAAAACCGATTTTCGCACAACCACAGCATCTGCGGAGCAGCGATTCTTCAAAATGAAATCGCGGGCGCTAAACTCCTCGAGTTTGTTATCCAACAGCATCTTTGTTTGCAGATCGACGCCGTTTTCCGACATGTAACTCGTACGACAAGCCACCACGCCGACATCTTCTCCCACGGTTGCAAACTTCTCCATGATCCGACGCAACATGGTCGGCTGGAATTGGTCATCGGCATCCAGGAACGCAACAAAGTCGTAGCGTGCTGATTTGATTCCGGTATTTCGCGCCGCTGAAAGACCCGCATTCTTCTGGTAGATGTACCGGACTTTTTCGCCGAACGTCGCAACTACTTCCGCCGTATTATCCGTAGAGCCATCGTCGACGACAATCACTTCGAACGTCGGATAATCCTGCTGCAATGCCGATTCCACCGCATAAGGGAGAAATTTCGCGTAGTTGTACGCCGAGATTGCGACCGAGACCCCCGGCAAGCAAAGTTCACTGGACCGCTCCAAAGCCATACCCAGCCAATGAACTACGACGAGGACGGCGCTTCAAGAACCTTGTAATTCGAATAGTAATTCGGCGCGTAGTAGAAATATTGGTAACGGTTGCCCAATGCACGGAAGTCAAACCGGTTCAGAACGAACCCGGCAAACTTGCCACCCGAGAGTTGCAAGGACTGCAACGCCGCTTTCACATTGCGCATGGAAGTAAACTCACTCCAGATTACGAATACAACGCCATCGGACAGTTTCTGCAACATACCCGCTTCGGCCAAACCGAGAACAGGAGGTGTATCAAGAATAATACGGTCGTACTTCTGGCGAAGGGAATCCATCAACTGAGAAAATGCTGCATTGCCGAGCAACTCGGGCGCTGAATTGAGGTGCTTGCCGCAGGTCAATATTGTGAGGTTCTCCCGCAGTGTCGGACGGAACGCTTCTTCCAACGTAGCCCGTTCGCGAAGAACATCGCTGAGCCCCGGCTTTGCCTGGCAACCAAAGGCGCGATGCAAACGGCCACGGCGCAAGTCAGCGTCGATCAAAAGAACCTTTTCGCCTTTCTGGGCAAATGACATCGCCAGATTTGAAGCCACGGTGCTCTTTCCTTCCTGCCGCATCGCGCTGGTGATCATAATCACCTGCTGCTTCAGGTTCGGAGAGTCTGTGTTGAGAATCAGATTCGTCCGGATCAACCGGAAATTCTCCTGAAGGTGATAATCAGGTTTAACCGTCGGATCCAACAGCGAAGCATCCTGCTTCCCGTCTTCAAGCATCGGAACAATTCCAAGGCCGCGGATGCGCAAGGTTTCTTCGACTTGTTCAACGTTCGTGACAGTCGCGTCGAGATACTCAATCAGGAACGGAATCGCAATGCCGAGAGCCAATCCGAGCACGACAAAAATCATCATGCTTTTTGCGCGGTTTGGAGACACTGGCTTTTCATACAACTCCATATGATTCATGAACTGCACGTGAGCGCGTTCCTTTTCCCCGCCGAAGTCCAACGCTTCCATTTTCTTCTGCATTTCGTTGAACATGGTGTTCCACGCGAGTTGCCCCGCATCCATTGTGTTGTATTCGTGCAGGAATTTTTGATGACGACGCGTGATCTCGTTGTAGGCGGGCAGCTTGCCCTCCAGCTGAACGAGTTTGTCCTTCAAACTGGCATACTCCAAATTGAAACGGTTCTGCGAAACCTCGAGCTCCAAATCCAGCGCACGTCCGACTGCTTCGATCTGTTTCGCCAACGCGGCAACTTTCGGATGTCCGGGGAGCAATTTTTGAGCAGCAAATTCTTCGTACTGCATCTTCAGCCGGCGTTGCTCCTTGTCGAGGTCCTGCCAGCGCTTTTCTTGTGCGCTTGAAAGATCACCCGGCACAACTACGATTCCAGGCTCAGTTCCTGTGTGCTTAACTTCTTTTTCCAGGTCTGCACTGGGAATAATCTGGCCGACACTGACCTGTTGAAGATCTTTCTCCAACGTCGAAAGCAAGGACAACTTTGCAATTGTATCGAACCGAGGATTGGTCAGATTTTCTTTCGTCCGATCCATGATGGAGAGACGGTGCTTGACGACGAAAATTTCGCGGGGAATTTCCTTCAACTGATTCAACTCAATCAGAATCTGGGTGAGTTCATTGGTATCGTGGTAGTTAAACTTCATGTCGAAGATGTTATCCATCTTCTTCTTCATCGCGGCCATGTCCTCCGAATACGATTTGATGAAAGCCTCACGATATTCGATGTGCTTTTCTTCCCGCCACTGCAGGTATTCGTTGACCATCGTTTCCGCCCAATCCTTGGCGAAGGCATAAGAATAGGGCCATACTTCAACGATGAGGTTTCCATCCGCATCGGGATCAACCTTGATCTTCTTTAAATATTTTTGTTCCAACTCACGGGTCGTGAGTGTCGCTGGCGCACCGAGCTTTTTGGCCGTGCGCATCAAAATTGTTTGAGAGGCAAACTGTTTTCGAACCAGAATATCCGTGCTGTCGCGATAAACGGTTTGGGTATCGATGGGACGTTCGAGTGTTTGGATACGAACCAACGCTTTTGAATAGAAAACAGCCCGGGAATAGCAATAGTAGTTCAACCCTACGAGGACGGACACACAGACGAGCAAAGTCGCCAGACGGAGGTGCTTCAAGACGACCGCCAAATACAGCACCATCTCATTCGTGGTAAAAATACTCTTCTTCGCGTTTGGAATCATAAAACGGACCTAACCCCTTCCCCGAGAAATTCGGGGAAGGTAAAACTCTCTCTCCTTGTTCGAACAAAAGGCCAATTGACCAACTGGCCAGCCATACCAACAACCAGCTTCTGGTTAGAAGCTGAAAAACTTCTCAGGAACCACTACGATGTCCTTCGGCTCGAGGACAACGTCAGAACCTTTACCGTCCTGAAGTTCCTTAATGCTGACCGGAATCTTCTGCTTCGCACCGTTTCCACGGTCGCGCAACACGTACACTTTCTTCCGGTTCGCAAAGCGCGAGAATCCACCGCAACGCAAAATCGCCGAGTAAGCCGTCAGCTCATCGTCCGGCAACAGCTTCAGCGTGTTAGGATTCATGACGTTACCAGTCACATACACAACGTTCGCAAATGCAGGCACCATCACGATATCGCCTGGATTCAAGGTCAAATCAGAAGGCAATCCAACGCCGTCCAAAATCGCCTGAACATTCACTTCTTCAACCAAAGGTTGACCACTAACGAGGCGCAAAATGCGAACCTTCGTCAGATCAGCGGCCGGAGTCGTACCACCGGAACGGAGGACGGTCGTAACGGCCGTCGGACCAACACCCTGTGGGATCTTCCAAGGTCCAGGATGAACAAATTCACCCGCGAGATAAATGACCGCGCCATCAGAACCAGAACCCGCTTGTGGACGTTCCACCATAACGGTGCTGTCCTTGATCTGATTAACCTGCAAAGCTTCCTTGATCGCCTTTTCCGCACCAGACGCGTCCTTGCCAGCGACAGAGATACGACCGACGCGCGGCATGATAATGTAACCACCGCGACGAACCTGATAGAGACCGTTCAAAGAGTCGTCTTCGAGAACAACAACTTCAATAGATTCACCCGCAAGAATGAGGCTGTTTTCGCTGTCACGAAGAGATTTCTGGACGTTCTGAATTGCAGCCTGAATATCCGAATCCGTTTTCGCCAATTCAGTTTCAGCCGCTTTCAAACGGGCTTCATAAGTGGTCACATCACGCTTCCAACGATCCACTTCCTCAGCAGCAGCAACTTTCGATGCCTTGTCGAGTTGAGCAGTCGCGTACGAGAGCTTGCTCTTCGCGTAAACGATTTCCTTTTCCCACAACGTCTTCTGCTCCATCAAACGATCGAGCTCGCGCTGAACCGTATCGGTGCTCATCTGTTTCTTCTGCGCAGCCCGTTCCGCCTGGAGAAACTCTTCTTTGTTCTTCTTGTAGGCTTCAATCTTATCAACGGCGTTTACGGAAATGAGAGAACTGACGAAGGCGCCGAGGAGCAATCCGCTAAAAATAAACCGCCGGGCGGTGAAACTGATGTTCATGATGACGATGTAATGGGTGTTTTGGCTTAAAAATGTCTAAAGTATTTTCCTAAACGAACTTCATTCTTTGCACTAAGGAGTTCAAATAGCAATCACAAATTAAAAATATTTGACTAGGCTGACGACCCCATAGTTTTCGTAAAAACTGTCGTTTTTACGGTTCGAACTACGATCGGTGAATTGATATTGGACCCTCGCCTCAAACGTCGGCGTAAACTTGTAGGTTCCCTGGAAAAAGGTCACCCATTCATCCGAATCCGGCGCCAGGGACTTCTCATAGTCGAAACGGCGATAGGTCGTCCCCACCTGAAACGTGGTTTTCGGAGAGACAACATACAGGAATCGCAATCCCGCTCGCCATTCGTCACTACCGGTGCCCGTCTTATCCAAATCTTCAAAGGAGCCGACGCTGCCGTAAAACTGCGCAGTCAATCCATCTGCAATGAGTTGGTTGATGCGATAAATCCATCGATCTTCCAAATCCCGATCTGGCTCAGTCACATCCCGGAGGTACTCCAGCGAGTGCCAGGTGGTTGGTGTCAATTGATGCCGCAACGCCAGGCGCCACTTGAGCTCGCCTCGGCCAAGATCAAGCCACTTGTGCCCCACGGAACCGAAAAAGTTGATGTAGTCCGTGATTGGGCCCTGAATACCGCCATTTACTTCATGCTCCCAACTGGTGTTGTAATTGTAATGCGTGGCGTAATACGAAAGGAACGGTTTAAACCTCAAATTCTCCCGTTCTGACACCAGTTTCGTGTAAGCCCAATCGCCGCTTCTTGGTAAGCGGAAAAGGTTTTCGTCGCCGCTTAAATACCAGAAATCAGAATGGAACGCCCCGACCTCAACTCGAGTTTCCGTAGGCAGAAGGCGACTCACGCGCGCACCGACGTCGTTTCGCGCCTGAACCAGTCCTAAGTCGAAAGCACCGAATGACGAACGATCATCATAGATTCGGCCGGAACTCGCGGAAACACCAGTGTTATATGAATAACGTCCGAGCCGCTGAGGATCCTCCATCGCACCATCGAAATACGAATAACTCAATTGCACGTCGAACGGAATCTGCGAAACCTTGAAATCGTCAATCAACTCGACTTCCCAGTTGCCAACACTCAGGTCGTAGGCAATTTGGCTCCGCAATAGTGGCGAAAACTCAAAACGTTTATAAGGATCAAACAGTCCAATCCCGAAACGATTTTCGAAGGGCAAATAAATTAACGCTCCGGAAACACTGATTCGAAAACGCTCGGTAAGAGGAGCATAAACAGCGAAATCCAACCGGAGCGTGAACAGCGTGCCGTCTTCCCGATTAAGTTCCGTCCGATTAATGTTGTCGCTGTATAAAAGGGAGGCCGAAAGCGCCCGTAAATCGATGTAGAAATTCGCCAGCTTGATCTCAGCGTCATCCAGTTTGAACCCCTTCCCCGTAAACGGAAGACCAAAACGTCCCGAAACAATAGCTGTATTCACTGTCGCGCCCCCCTGCCCAAAACGCGCTTGATAAGGATCCGGTGTTACGTCTTTGAAAAGATCGTATTCCTCTGTGTCCTTGAAAACCCGCGAGTATGGCACCTCAGCGATTGCCGTTTGCGAACCCTCGGCTTGAGGCAGATTCGAGCCCTCACGTTGCGTAACGTCCTTGAGATACCTTAAACCAGGCCTGGGTTGACGCTCGTCGCTTTGAGCAAAGGCGACTGAACAACAAATGACCAAAACGAAAGCGGAAGCGAGTCGCTTGATTCGGCGTGAAAAATGTAGGTTAAATCGTTGTGGAAGCACAGGGGTGTTTCAAGATTCGATTATTTGTTGCTGGCGAACAGAAACGGATAATCTTCTTTCTTGAAGGAGAACGGCAGATACCACAGCAAACCGAAAATAGGCAAACAAACGACCAGCAAAACCCAGGAGAAGCGTTGTTTAGGATTAGAAAATTGTTTGTAAATGCTGGAAACCGCACAGGCCGTCACAAGCAACCAAATGATTATCACACAAGCCCAAGTGAGACCGTCCGTTTTAGCAGCATCCAAACTGAATCTTCTCGAAATAAAATCCATCATAACGTTTCATCAAAATTGCCTCTGCAGCTTTCGGCGTACATAAACAATTTTGGCCAAAACATTTCCATAGGATGCAGTAGGTGTCGAGTTTTTTCCTAAGATTTTTTAGGTAAAACACCGAGTCGCCAGCACTCCAAGGCCTTCGTGTCGCTTACTTCTGCGTCAGAAGGTGCCACTTGGGACGACGCCAGCTCTCGCGGAACTTTGCTAGAGTCGAAACGTTCGCTTTCCCTTCGCGTTCACTGGCGTCGAGAAAGGTAATGAAGTCGAATTGCGCCTCAGGGGTGTCGCATTGAGAATCGAACTGCCGCGCGATCTCATTCGCCGGTAAAACCGGACGCCCCAGCATCTCAACCAGGGGGAAGCGCAGTCCGCGCATCGCCTGCGCAGGTTCATACGCTTTAAAAACCAGCTCCGTGCAGACGAGTTCGGAATCCGTTCTAAAGTCGAAATTGAAATCGTAAGGCCGCCCGGCGTAATGAAATGCCCGTGCGATGGCCGTCGCCTTCTCAACCTTCGAGAGCCGCGGCCGTAGCACAACCACAGAATCCGCATCTGCCGCCTGTTCCAGGGCAGTCAATGACACCCCCTCGCTGATTGCCTCGAGGATACGCGGCAGTTTGTTTTCCTTCGCCACGAGTGATTGCTCGTAGGCCGAACCGCTCCGCAACCTCAACAAATCTTCAAAACTGCCACTGGCGACCTTTTGGCTACGGACCCAGCTGCTGGTTTCGCCATCATTGAAGTACGTCGTTCGTTCCTGCGGAGTTCCGATGTAAAGCGCCGCGTGGGGCCAGAAACCGGGCAATCCGATATTGGATAAATACCAGTCGTGACGAATCAATAACACATCGCCGGGTTGAAGTTTCGGCTGTAGTTCATGCAATTGCTCCTGCGTGATGAGACACTTGCCGCGACGGTAAACTTTTGTGTCTCCCATCCATTCCGCGACGCCCGATTGGATCGGAAACCACGCTTTTTCCCCAGCGTTTCGCAAGATTTTCAGAGCGTTGTTTATGGCCAACACCTGGCCTTTGCCATAACCCATTCGCGCCACGAACGCGGCATCCGACGCGATGCCATCTCTCAATTCCGGGCATGCATTGCTGCTGATCGTTGCATAAATCGCACGGCTCGCGTCGAATTCAGCGGCAGCAGCCACGTTTAGATATCGAAACTTAAGTTTCGCATAGCTGCCGGCCGGCAATCCCAATTCGGGAACCGGTTCATTGAGAATCTTGTCGAGAAAGGGACTTTTCTTTCCAGCATCGGCTAACAATAAAGCGGAGCGATACTTCGCCAGGAAAGCAGCGTAGCTGACGACGAAGGCCCTGTCCCTCCTCACGCCCGACAACGTATAGAACTCAGCGTGATAATGTTCGATGGCATCGAGTGCCACCATATAGTCCAAATATGCTTTCCATGTTTGCCACAGGACATCTTTTTGCTCGCGTCGAGGCAAATCAGTGATCGCCGGGGAGGTGCTGGTGAAGAAATTGGTCTGTTTTAAAGCAAAGCTGGTCGCGTCCTCGAGGCCGTGCCGGTAGATCAACACCGATTTCATGTCGCCGTTGATCTTTTGTTCCTGTTCCGCCTTCTTCAGCTTACGCAATGGGACCATTTCGGCCGCCGACAAGGCGGTGCACGCTATTGTGAAAAGAAGGATTAGAATTCGCACGCGGGCGATGATGCCACGCCATTCCCGACAAGGAAACTGTCTTTGCATGGGATGACACCAAGAAAGAAGGAATTTCGCCTCGTCCCGGGATGGCACGCCTTCTGAATCAGATTCCTGGGCTTTGTTCATCGATTCGGTGGTCAAAAATAGCCATTTAATGTAAGTCGCTGCCGTCCGGATAAGGGAAATGATTTGCGATGCAATGAAACGAGAAACCTTTTTCGCGGCACAGGCGCATTGCCACCATGCGCGGAATGGCAATTTTATTGGCGCGAGTTTTGGAGAGCAGCCGGACAACCGTTAAACCGTAGTATTGAGATTTACAGGTGCGTGCAGACGAGGGAAAATTTTCTGGCGGCCAAAACACTTTGGAAAACGCGTGGGAAACGTTTTCCCATTGAATTTCCATTCCATAATTGGGCGCGGAAAATTTTTCCATTGCGCTCCCATCTTGGAATCGGCCTCGGAAAATTCTCCCACGGCATTTCCATCTCGGAATGAGTCCCGGAAAATTTTCCCACGGTCTTCCCATCCTGGGACAGAGGAGGAAAATTTTTCCCGCCACCGTCCCACTTCGTTTTGAAGGCCGGAAAATTTTCCGGCGTGAGTGCTATCCTGGAATTGGTTCGGGAAAATCTGCCGGAGATAATTCCATCTCGGGAATGAGGTAGGAAAATTTTCCCAGGACAATTCCATTTCGTTTTTGAGCGGGAAAAATGTTCCGGCGAAGTCGCCGTTTCAATTTTGAGCGGCGAAATTCTGCCGCTGAGATTTCCAGATTGGAACTCTGCCCTTCCAGAGGAATTGGGACTTCGCCGCTTGAGATGATCAAGCAGCCGATTTATCCATCACATATCTGTAACAGACAGGACCACCGCCGCGTTTCTACCGTCGGCCACTGATCAATTCCTTGGCAACCGATTCCGCGCCGTAAACTTTCTTAAGCGCCTCGACGATCGCCGCGGAACTGACGGAGATGGCGCGTCCGTGCAGATCACTGAAAGCATAATCCCACGGCAAACTTTGCAGATTGCCGTCAAAAATGATGCCAACGAACTGTCCGTTACGATTAATGACAGGGCTGCCGGAGTTGCCGCCAATAATGTCACAGGTGCTCACGAAGTTGAACGGCGTATTGAGTTGAAGCTGCGATTTTGCCTTTTGCCAGGAATCCGGAAGGTCAAACGGCGGCTTTCCTTTCATTTCGGCAGTTTTCTCATAAACGCCACCCAGCGTCGTCATAGCGGGGATGCGTTGCGTGTTATCGTAATAGCCCTTTACCAGTCCAAAAGCCAAACGCAACGTGCCCGTTGCATCAGGGTATCCGGTTGTACCAAACAACTGGTTGCGCGCTCGTGCGATCGTTGCATGCGCCTGTTGCTTCGCTTCATTCTCGGTGTCGGCAACCTTCCTCAAAGCGCGCGACTCCGCGTCAATCAATCGTGCGAGATCAATCATTGCATCGTTCGCACCCGCAACGGCTGCGGCACCGCCATGGTACAGTTTCTTCCGAAACTCCACATCGCGCACTTTGGTGCTCATCACCAACTCGGTCGCTCGTTCGTGGGGAGATTTTCCAGCGAGCACCTTTTTGACTGTTGCATCATCACCACCGAACTGCCCCGCCATATAGGTCAATGAGTCGGTCAGAGTGAGTATCTCAAGATCGGTATAGATTGGCTTTTGCGAAAACAATCCCAGTTCGATCGAAGGCTTGCTTGATTCAAAGAACTCACGCAGACGTTCGCCATTCGGCTTGGGAAATTCCTCCGCCGCCCGCAGCAAAGCGCGTGCGATGAAAAAGCTTTCGCAATTAAACCCTTGTCCTTCTTCCAGCAATGAATGTCTCGCATGCTGTGCTGCTAAAATCTTTGTCGCAGCTGCAATTCGTTCCAACGCAGTTTGTGCACTCATTGTACTCGTCTGTGATGACGTAACGAGCGCACTTCTAAAATCAGCTTCACGTTGCTGTTTAGACCCAAACAAAACCGGGTCCAGCAACCCCGCCAATCTTCCATCGAACGCTTTCCGGCTGTTTTGTGTACTGAACAGCATTTTCTTCGCGCGTCGCGCATTTTCTTCGCTACGCGCACTCCAATTATTGAGAAGCACTTCGCGCTGCTTAAGCATCGCCAAACGAAAAGGTAGCGCCGTGTCCCGCAGGTATTCCAACTCAGCGACAGTGAGCAGCCGGCTCGTCCTGCCTGGATGGCCGGACACAAATACCAAATCGTTTTCTTTGGCACCTTCCGGAGAGACACGAAGGAAGTGCTGCACTTTTACAGGTTTGCCGTTTTCATAGGCGCGAAAGAGGCAGATGTCGAAATCATAGCGCGGAAACTCGAAGTTATCCGCGTCGCCGCCATAGAACGCGATCTGGGATTCCGGAGCAAAAACCAGCCGGACATCGGTGTAACGTTTGTAGCGATACAGGTGATACGCCCCGCCCTGCCAGAGCGTAACAACGTCTGAACGCAATCCGGTCTTTTCGAACGAGTCTTCTTCAATCGAAGCAATCACCTTCCGACGCGCGGCAAAAGCTTCATTAGCATCGGCATTCCTTGGAATGGCGTCATTAACCCGTTTCGTAACATCCTCAACCGATTCCAGAACGTTCAGCTCCAGATCCAGACATTTAACTTCGTCCTTTAACGAGCGCGCATAAAAACCATCCCGGAGATAATTCTTTTCCCTCGTGCTTAACTTTTGCAACGCATCTGCACCGACGTGGTGATTCGAAATCAACAATCCATCTTCGCTGACAAAACTGCCTGAGCCGCCGGAATTGAATCGAACCGATGCTTTCTGAAGATGATCCAGCCATTCCTCGCTGGGCTGAAAGCCGAACTGCTCGCGCAACACCTCCTTCGGCAGTTGATAATAGAGCCACATGCCTTCGGACGCCCTTGTCATGATGCCAACGAGCATCAGGGAACAAAAAAGTATTTGTCTCATTTAAACGTCGCGATCATTCAAAACAATCAAGGAGCCTGCAATAGAATTGATACTCAAACCCTACAGCGTACAACAAACTTGCAAACCGGAAATAAAGTGCTAACAAATCAGCAGTGATCGTTCACCCTGCCAACCAATCCAAGCGCCGCATTGCATTCACCCTGATCGAATTGCTTGTCGTCATCGCAATCATCGCCATTCTCGCCGCTATGCTTTTACCGGCGTTGAGCAAGGCTAAAGCCTCGGCACAAAGCATCAATTGCATCAGCAACGTGAAACAGATCCAGCTCGGATGGCAGATGTACATCGGCGACAATGACGATTGGATGCCTGGGAATTCCTATAACTTCGATCCTGCGGTTGGCTACTCCGTCAGTCTGTCGAATGCGTGGGTTCTGGGTTGCGCTCCGGTTGATAAGAATACTACGAACATTGAAACCGGTTGTATTTATCGTTACGTCAATTCTGCAGCGGTTTATCATTGTCCGTCCGACAAATCAAAAGTCGACAAGTCTACTCAGACGAGAACAAGAAGCTACTCGATCAACATTCACCTCAACTCCGTGGCGAACAGGAATGGTGTCGGCGCGAATGTCGTGAGAAAGGTCAGTGAAATCCGAATCCCCTCATCTGTCTTTGTCCTCATCGATGAAAATGAAAACACGATTGAAGACGGCACCTTTGGCTTGTATCCCGGGCCAAGCACACAATGGCTAAATCTGGCATCTGATCGGCACATGAAAGGCACGAGCCTCAGCTTCGCCGATGGACATTCGGAACATCACAAGTGGAAAGCTCCGAAGACTTTTCTTTATCAAGGGCAAACGACTATCAACAGTCTCGATACCGAGGACCTACAGTACCTTCAGGCGCTTATTCCATAGGCCGCAGCGGAATTTTCATTTTGCTTCTCCGCGCGTCGGTGTACATCTGTTTCTTTAATGAAAGCAGTCATCTTAGCCGCCGGTAAAGGCACGCGCATGCGCGAACTCACGACAGATGTCCCAAAACCCATGTTGAAAGTTCATGGCAAACCGATCCTTCAACATATCATCGAAGGATTGATGACTGCCGGCGTTCGTGAGTTTTTTATCGTCACGGGCTACAAAGCCGAAACGATCGAAAGTTATTTTGGCGATGGCACAAAGTTTGGCGCAAGAATTTCGTACGGCAGGCAAGTTGTTCAGGATGGCACGGGCAAAGCGTCTGAACTCGCAAAGGCCTTTGTTGGTTCCGATGATTTTGTTCTGACCTACGGCGACATCCTGGTGAAGCCAGAAACGTATCAGCAAATGCTGCAGCGTTTCAGCAGCGGTAAATTTTCCGGTCTCGTTACCGCAACCGGCAGCGAAGACGTCACCAAAGGAGGGTTAAACTTTTTCGATAAGGAGTTCTGTCTGGTAAAACTCGTAGAAAAACCGAGCTCCCGGCAAATCGAAGAACTGCGCCGCGACGGATGGTTAAAGCCCGGTGATACAGCGTGGTACAACGCGGGCATTTATATCTTCAAACCGGTGGTTTTCGACTTCACCGCGAAATTGCAAAAGTCGCCACGTGGTGAATACGAATTAACCGACGCGATCATCGCCATGCTCACTAGCGGACTTCGTATCGCTGGCCTTGAAATCCAGGGTCGCTGGGTGGATGTCCGTGACCCCGAAGTTTTGACGGCCCTGGAGAACGAACAAATATAGTTATTCCTCTCCGTCGAAACAGAGAGGATTTCGCAAATTATCTCACTGCTCTGCCGACTCGGAATCTACCGCAACAATCCGATAAACTTTTTGCTGTTGATCGTTCGCGACAACAACTGTGGAGCTCGGAGCCGTTGCGGTCACCGGCAATCCAAGGTTCGTCCATTCGGAATCAATTATCTCCAGTTTGTATTGAACCTGATAACGCCGGCCCGGCAGTGAGTCCCACGTCAGCGTCACCGTTTCCTGGCCGGAAACTAAGCCTTCAGAAGTTGATTGCGATGCAAACGGATCAGCTGCGACAGCAATCGTAACGGTCTTTTGTGCTGTCTTCGGCAATGCTCCGTTTGCCGGGGCATCTTCAACATAGACGGTCATGACGTTGGTCGTGCCTGCATCGGTAGCTGCTGGCTTGTAAACAAACAAACCGTTCGTTGTATTGATCGTAGCGTTGGTGTTTGCATCCGCATCCAGGGCGTAGGCCAATGGTTGTGCCGGAGTATCAACATCACTCCCGCTCGCTGTGAACACCAAAGTGCTTCCGGTGTTCATCGACATAAGATTCGTTGTCGACGTTGCGCTCACTACCTGCACTTCGTCGAGATAGACAGTGTAAGCGCCCGTTCCGCCATTTCCGGCGAGGATTAAATGTTCGAGCACGCCTTTGCCGCTGGCTAGAACGCCATTTCCCGTGAACGCCCTGACTGGTTCACTCGGCAGATTCCATTCGAGTGTTGTCCAGTTGCTCGCGTTAACGACTCGGTTCGGGACAGGCGCGCCGTTGATTACGTTAGTAACCCCAACATATTCAATATCCCCTGTCGTACCACCGTTGGAACCAATTGCCCCAGTCGATCCTGTCTCACGAATACCTAATCCGACCTTCAACGATTTTGTGGAATAAATCGAAAGACGAACGTTCTGAGTTAAATCGACGATAGGATTGGGAAGATTGGCTGCATTGGCTGTGGACAAACGCACCCAATAATTACTCGTTCCCGTCTTGAACGTCCAACCTGCCATCAGCACCTTGCTGCCAACGTTGGTATTTCCCGCCGGAAACGAATTGGTAACCCGCGTATAGTTCGTCGCCGTTGTCAGGAAGTTTGTTGTTGTGCTGGAGAAGTTCGGCTGTCTGAACAGCACTGTCCCGTTCACCGTGTTGTTCGCGAAACTTTCGAAATTCGCAAAAGTTTCGTAAATCTTCGCGGTGCTAAGCGACAATGTTGGAGCAGTGTTTGTCGCGGTGACGATGATTGTTGCCGTCTGTTCCGTGTAGAGAGAAGGCACGCCATTGTCGGTCACGCGAATGGTTACATAATTCGTTGCGATCACCTGGGGTGGCGTCCAACTGAACACTCCTGAAACGGCGTTGATTGTTGCGCCGGGGGGAGGATTGATCAGGCTAAAGGTGAGCGCGTCACCTTCAGCATCCCACGCGGTGTTAGTCCACGAGACGGAAGAACCCATTGTTACCTCCTGCGCCGTATCAAACGGCAATTCGAGATATGGAGCGGAGTTAATCTTTTTGACAATAATCGGCACAACGCGAGAGGCGCTAAGGCCAAGGCTGTCGGTGACGCGAATCGTGATGTTATTCGTACCCGCGTCGGAATTTTCGGGTGTCCAGCTAAACTCGCCGGTGCTCGGATTAATGAACGCATTTGTCGGAGCGCCCGGATCCAGACTGAACGTCAACTCTTGCGCAGGTCGATCAGCATCCGTCGCCGAATTAGTGAAAGTGAGAGTTTCCCACGCATTGATAGTGAAATTCGTCTGAGTGAACTCGCACTTGAAGTTGTCGAAGTAGACGTTGTAAATGCCTGTGCCGAGCGGAATGATCGCGGCGTACTGAAGGCTCCCCTTACCGGTTGTTGATTCGAGAATGCCATTTCCTGTATCCGCAGCAATTGGCTCACTCGGGATGTTGAAATCTACCGTGGTCCAAACGCCCGCATTAATGGTGCGCGTCGCTTGGGGCTGCCCAGTGACAATACTGGTGACACCAGCCCATTCAATCGGTTGGCCATTCGCCCCACCATCCGCACCGTAGGCTTTCGCGGAATTATTTTCGCGTAGACCGATCCCGATCTTGATCGTTTT
This sequence comes from uncultured bacterium, assembly GCA_966112985.1. GTDB lineage: Bacteria > Verrucomicrobiota > Verrucomicrobiia > Limisphaerales > JACDHS01 > CBHWET01. Next base: position 18,688 of record CBHWET010000013.1, read on the forward strand.
GTCCGTATAAACATCGAACTTCAAATGCCGATCAAACCCGACCGTCGGATTTCCGAGGCTCGTATTATTGATCGTGGTTAATCGTACCCAGGGACTTGTTTGTCCGGTCTTGATTTTAAAACTCGTCCACAAAGCTCGCGCACTGTTGTTTCCATTTGTGGGGAAAGCTCCAGTGACTTGCGAAATGTCGGTTGTTGTATCGAGAAAACCGCTGGTTGCATTCGCATACGATGGTTCGCGGAATAAAACGGTGCCGTTTTCTGTCCCATTGGCATAACCCTTGAAATTTCCCCAGTTCGTGACCGTCGTAATATTCGCGCTCGGAACAGTTAACACCGGTGCAACGTTCACCTCGTTCACGGTTACGTTGAATGTCTTCGTCCCCGACATCACAGGTGAGCCGTTATCCGTCGCGCGGACGGTAATAATGTAAGTATCCGGTCCTTCCGCTTCAGTTGGTGTCCACGAGAAAGCGCCAGTCGTGGGATTGATCGTCGCGCCATTTGGCGCACCGGAATCCAGACTCCACGTAATAGCGTTCGCAGGAAGATCTGCATCGGTCGCTGTTGCCGTAAATGCCAGATTGCTTCCTTCATTGATCGTTTTGTCTGAAATTGCGGCGACAACCGGCGCAACATTCGCTTCGGTTACGCTGACTGAAATTGTCTCGAAGTCGCTTTTCGCGGGAGAACCGTTGTCCGTAACGCGAATGGTAATAGGATACGTGCCCGGTCCTTGCGCTTCGGTGGGTGTCCACGCGAACGCACCTGTACTCGCATTAATGGTTGCACCGGAAGGTGCACCGGCATCGAGACTGAACGTCTTTGTCTGGCCTGCATCAGGATCTGTCGCTGTCGCCGTGAACGCCAGCGCTGTCCCTTCCTTTACAGTTTTATTACCGATTGCCGCCAAAACTGGCGGACTATTCCCCACCGTGGTCACATTGACTTTAAATGTTTTGATATCTGTGTAGCCAAGTTGATCTGTCACCTTCACGCCCACCGTATAAAGTCCGGCCTGACCATTCGTCGGCATCCACGAGAAAACTCCTGTCTTATAGCCGATGGATGCCCCGGCAGGAGCATTGCTCAGGCTGAAGGTCAGTGTGTTGTTCGTGTACGCTTTAAAATTATCAAAGTAACATTCGTACTTACCCATTGTGCTCGTCGCAGGAACAATTAACAGGTTCGCGAATGCGCCCTTATTTCCTTCGACAACTCCATTCGCGCCGTTGCCGCCGCCGGGCGGAATCATCACCGGACCATTCTGCATGTTGATGGTCACGGTCACCCAATTACTTCTCGCGATGAATAAACTCGGCTGCGGACAATTACCAATTGCGTTCGTAACGCCCACCCACTCCAACGGTCCCGTCGTCCCGCCGTCGTTGCCGATTGGGGTCGTGGTAAACGTTTCACGAGCGCTGAAGCCGATATTGATATCTTTCGTGGAATACACGTCGAATCGCAGCGATTGTCCGAACGGCAACGTTGGATGCGAATAGTTCGCCGCGTCTGTGCTCAGCTGCATGTAAGGATTCGTGGTGCCGGTCTTGAAGTTCCACTGCACCTTGAGAACCTTTGCACTACCGTGTCCCGCTGGAAACGTTGTGCGTACCTGCGCAAAGTTTGTCGCCGTTAAATCAACGAAGCCTGCGGTCGCATTCACATATTCCGGCTTTCGGAACAGAACACTGCTGTCACCGTCTGCAAAGGCAGAAAGGTCCAACCAATTGAGTCCCGACTCCGCATGGTTCGGATCGGTTGAGACTGCGCCAAAGGTTAATGTATTGCTCACCATTACCGTCTGATCGGCGATAGGCGAAAGCACCGGTGGTACCGCCTGCGTCGTGGCGCTATCGGTATTTGAATACAACGAATTGGCATTCGCATTGAACGCACGAACTCGATACCAATAAGTCGTAGAAGGATTCAAGCCGGTGTCCGAATACGTCGGATCACTCGCAGAATTTGTAAATATCGCCGACCACGGCCCCGCCGACGCCAGTGCCCGCTCAATCTTATATCCGGCTTCCGCGCCAGAATTATCCGTCCAGGCAAGATTGATCTTGCTCGAAGAAACGGCCGTTGCGGTCAATCCCGTTGGAGCCGTTGGACCCGTCGTATCGCTCGCGGTATTCGATGCAGCGGACGCTCCCGCCGTATTGAACGATTTCACGCGGTACCAATAAGTTCGATTACCTCGCAACCCCGTAGCATTGTATCCCGTGACATTGATCCCCACTTCGTCAATCTGTGTAAAGTTCGTGCCATCCGTCGACTGCATGATTCTGAAGCCGTCTTCCGTCGTGGCGTTGTCCATCCATGCGAGCGTAATCTTGTCATCATTCACCGCAACTGCTGTCACTCCGGAAGGTGCCGCCGGCGGATTGCAATCGATCGTCGTAGCATTTTCGACGCTCGTATAACTCGAGTTGCCGTTTCCATTACGCGCGCGGACGCGATAAAAATACTTAGTCCCGCACACGAGCGAAGTGTCGGTATATTTCGTGTCGTTCTCCTGCGTGGTCCCAATTTCCGTAAAAGGTCCGCCAAAGCTCGTTGCCTGCTCAATCCGGAAAGTATTTTCGTTCCATGAATTGTCCGACCAGGTCAATTGAATGCGATGCGCATCCAACGCGATCGCTTTTAAATCCGATGGAGCGTCAGGCTTCGAATTCGCCTGTGTAATGATGTCCATGAACTTGCCCCAGTTCCAATATGGGCCTGGGTCCGTGTGCGTATTGCAGTATGGATCAATGTACGGATAGTTGTTGTTGATATACGCAGCCCAACCCGACACCGCCTTCTGACCGTGAGCAATGACATGATTACGATCCTTGGCGATGGAAAATTTATCACATAGATGACGCTGCAGCGCTCCCGACGATTGGTACATTGCGTCCGTGTACCACGCGGGGTTGCTGGCGAATCCTTCGTGCTCCGTTCCGAACATGTACGAATTCCAACAACGCGCATGCCAGGCATAATTCGCTTCGCGCACCATCTGCGTAATCGAGCCATCTTCCGCGTTGTTTTTGCTATCGGATCCCGTGCCGACCCTGCCATTCACGACATAATGTGCGCTCACGTAAATGTGTGTCCCGGTCACGCACGTCGAATGGAATCGCGAGATGCACGTTTCATAATAGCCCTCAATGTCGTGAATAACGGCAAAGTGTCGCGTTCCTCCGGTGACGGAATAGTCACACGAAGCAAGCCAGTCGGCGGGCCCATAGTCGGTGCTCGCGTGAAGATGAGCGGCAGGTAAAACTCCCAGAACGGGAACCATTGAGAGCGCCAGGGTGCGCATTGTTTTCCCGCGAGGCGATTGGAATAGAGTCAGGGTTTTCATTCTAGTTAATGATGATCGTTTCTGTCGTTCAGGACGTTCGATGCAATAGGTTAGTCGGAACTGCCTTAGGCCGGTCGGGAACACGTCGGACAGCGAACTTCGGACGATAACTGGGGAAAACAGGACGCCTCAATGCCTGCTGCGGAACGCAGACATCGCTGCTTACTCAGGGGAATGAGGTGATGGTCTGCCTCTCAACGCATTCTGGCAAGCTTGTTTTGAAAAAGGACGGCGGACGATCGGCACAAGAGAGTGATAATCGTATCTCTTCAACTGTGGCAGTTACGCCCCACTTCTTACTCCCCTGCTCCAGGTGCGAAGCTCAGCCAATTCGTTACACTCAGAAAATTTCAACAGACAAAAATTCGCAGCGTGACCGACGTTCAGATCGTGACGGATGCCCATCAGCTTCGCCGGTTGCGTCGAGAAACGCGGCCAGATTTCCTGCCACGGCCGTTCCAACATTTTTGCCGCGCGGAAAACTCCATCAATCGGCCGGAGCGCCGAACCGGCAAAGTTCGTTTTGCCCGGCTGACGCACGATCTGATCGGCACCAACTTCCAGCGTCATGTTCTGCAGTTTGTAGGTTCCCGGTGGCGCTCCCCCCGCAGACATCGCATCCGTTGTGTAAAAAATATTTTCCGGATTCACCACGCGATGAATTAATCGGAACAACTCCGGTGACACATGAATCTGATCCGGGATGAGACTCGGATTGATCCCTTCGGTCTCGAAAACACGCCAAAGAATATTGTCGTGGCGATCGAGTTCCCGCGGACATCCATTGCCCAGGTGCGTAAAGGCCCTCGCACCGGCTTCCACAGCACGACGCAACGTTTCAAGAGGCGCATTCGTGTGCCCGAGGCTGATTTCGATTCCCAGGCGGTTGGCCAATGTAATCGCTTCAATCGCACCGGTGCGTTCGGGCGCAATCGTCAGTAGCAATGGATCGTCGCCGACGATGCTTTTCAGTTCCTGAATTCTCTCCGGCGTCGGGTCCATCATGAACGCAGGATTGTGTGCGCCATGAAAACCCGGTTTGTCAGAAAGGAACGGACCTTCAATGTGCCAACCCGCAATGGATTGTTTCAACGGCGCGGAGCCGTCGCGCAATTTTTTCAGATACCGAAAGCGGTTCGTCAGCTTTTGCCAATCGTCCGTAATTAGCGTGAGGAAGAAGAGCGAGCAGCCATCGCGAGCGAGTTGATTGGCCGCGGACAACAGGTTCGCCTCACTAAGATTATCCTGTTGGAAATCGATTCCGCCATATCCATTGACCTGGTTATCGAAAAGCGACGGAGCAATCCAAAGATCTCGCGGGGGCGGTGTCGTGGCTTTCTCGAAATGGGAAATAAACCCGTTCTGCCAGCGCACCCGAACTGGTTTACGACTGGCATAATGCCACGCTGAGATCTCGCCCTCGTTCACGTCGTTATTTTAACCGAAGATCACGGCCGATGAATACAGGAAATCTAGGGAGTGACGCGTTTCGCGTACAACAGAATATCGTCGACCACACCATCCAACTTCCTTGCTGCTACCTTCCTCCCTTCAAGGGTAAATCCCGAGGATTCATAAAGTCGCACCGCCTTTTGATTCGAACTAAACACCTCGAGTTCGATTCGTTCGAAACCAGAGTTCGACGCGCGAACAAGAGCCGCCTCCAGCAGACTCTTTCCGACGCCGCGATTCCGGACCTCCGCTTTCACGCCCATTCCCAATCGTCCAACGTGTTGCATTCCTTCGAAAGGCACCCGCGAAATATCGCACCATCCAACGATTGAACCATCAATCACAGCAACGACATGAACACTGTTGGAAGATCGCAACGACGAAAGAAAGTGGCGCGTCCCCTCCGCAGGAAAGCCGGAGGTGATCGCAAGAAACCGCCGCTCACGCGCCACAGAATCGACCAAAGCGGCAAGAGTCGAGGCGTCTTCCAGCTGGGTGTCGCGAATCATGATTTTTAAAACCGCTTCATGTCAGACGTCTTCTATAGTCTTCCAAAGTAAGCGTGTTGCAACTGCCAGGGTGGACCGTTAGGAATCGCGGCCACGAATTCATCTCCATGTCATCGAGTAATACGTTCGGCTTCGGTAAGAAAGCCTCGAAGCAATCCGCAATGCCGAACTCCTCCGCACTGCGCCGAGCGTAATCCGAACCCCCTGAACTCCAGCAATACAGAATAGCACCCTGCTCTTTAAGATTTCGAACATGCTGAATCGCTGCCGGCATTGCAATACGCTTGGAACTGGCACTGCGGACGAACGTGTCGTCCACATCTACATAAACGTAAATAGGCAGCGAACTCATGAAACGCTATGATGGCTAATACTCTTCCCAATGAACAACGGCTCGCGTTTCGGGGGTTGATCTCAACTGTAAAATCACGAACGCCGATCTTTACTCGGCCGCGTATTAATCTCGTATCGCAAAAAGGTAAAAGCGCTGCACGACGATTGGCAAGACGCTTTGCGAGTCGAGAAACTCAATGTCCGTTCTGTCGAGGCTGTGTTCCTCCAAAGCTGTCACGTCGGCTGCATGCTTACGAAGCAATTAAGGCAAATTCTCTGCGCTTCGCACCACCTCGACGAATAAAGCGTGAGGACTCATATGACGGAAATGTTGGCTAACACGTCAACGCCTTCGGTTTCCGTTAGGAACGGATCAATTATTTCGCCGCCAAAGCGCCTTCAATCGCCTTGGTCACTTTCTCTGAATCCGGTTCATCCTTGGAATCGAAGCGGGCGACGATCTTTCCGTCTTTGCCGATCAGGAACTTGTTGAAGTTCCATTTAATCGGTCCCGGAAAGGGCGACTCTTTACCGGTCAACGCGGCATAGAGCGGCTGCTGTTCGGGTCCCTTCACGGAATGCTTTTCGAAGAGCGGGAACGTCACATTATATTTATTGCTGCAGAATTGTTTGATTTCGTCGGCGGAACCCGGCTCCTGCGCACCGAAGTCATTGCTCGGGAAACCGAGGACGACGAGGCCTTTGTCTTTATACTTTTCGTATACCGCTTCGAGAGGTTTGTATTGGCGGGTGTAACCGCACTTCGAGGCGACGTTCACGATCAGCAACGCCTTTCCTTTGTATTCCTTCAACGACGTATCTTTGCCGTTAATATCTTTCAGCGGGATATCGTAAAGCGATTGGGCAGACATAGAGAGAGTAGCCGCCAAGGTCAAAGCCGCGACAGCAAAACCAAACGAACGAAACGATTTCATACGCCGCCGATACTGACCAGACGAGAGTCGCTTGGTCAATGGGATACAACGGGTGATCGAACCGACATTACCGTCTATTGGTTTTTTTTCGGAATCCACTCGTAACTCACGTCTTCTGCTTCGATCCGCCATTGCGATGAGCGACCGCTTCCACCGCCAGCCCATGTGATGTGATGAACGAGGGTGTCGTCCACCGTCACGAGAATCTCATCGTGCAGCCAATCTCCCGAACCACGTTCGCACGCGAAACTCTTCACCGAATACTCCTTCACACCAACGTAGCGAAAAACAATGTGTCCATCATGATACGCGCCAAAAAGCTTAAGGGTAATTGCAGTGGCGCGTTTCTCATTTCTTTCCCCTGTCGCTGGTTCACTAATTTCCAAGGATTCCATCCACGCATCATGAGGACAACGATGATCCGTCGGATCTGAATACCATTCGGCAGTTGCGAAGGGCGGAAGTTGACGGTGGGAAAGCATTTTCTAAATCGCGGTGGTCGGCTGCGCCAGTTAATTGGGAACTCACTTTATTCTACCAAACAGAGAAATACCGGACAGGATAAATACTACACCTGTTCCCGCGAGGCCAAAATATATACCCACCACCCCTGCACAGCACAACCTACTCACGCGCCACCACTGACGAGTTAACCAATACGAACAGAATCCCGCGAGGGCGAGTACTGAAATGGCCGCGAGAACAATCGACAGAGGCTCCGGATTCCACCGCGCTAACAAGCCGAACCACGCTGGAATCGCAGCTGCAAAACTTGATGTAGCCGTCATAGCGAACACGACAGCGTAGATAGCCCACTCAAAAATGTTTTTGCCCGTGATGCGAAACGTCTGCATAGATGCCTCTAACCGTTCATACGTGAGCCGCCGCCACACGGCGATTGACGCGAATCGAGCGTCTCACGAAGAAGGAAAAGGTGCAATCCCTGGCAGGCTTCGCGCCAAGGTTAAACGTGTTGTCGACTGTTCCGTCTGCGCAGATGCCAACAGAACAAGATTATCGCAACGTAAGCTGGCCAGCACCAAAGCGTCATAAGCAATGGGCCTACGGTTAGAATTTCTTCGCGATCTTCGTCCCATTCACCTATCGGAGCAGGCCAGGTATTGTAGACAAGATACAAAACGATCGAACCCAGAAGTACCGAACCGAACACCCCCGCTATCCGATATCGTGCGATCAACAGTATCGAACCGATCATTAGAACCGGAATCGTCACCAGTCGTGCGATTTCATGAGACATAGACGTAACATTGGCTGTCTATCGCTTGTTGTAAATGTGTTTCGCAGTCCAGTAGACGCAGCTGGGGTCTAGCGAAAGCTCTCCTCGTTTTGCCACATATTATATGTCCTGCCGACTGGTTTCCGCGGTCGCCAGCCATTTTTGACCTCGGAGAAAGTTCGCCGCGCTCTTCCGGCGAAGTTTTCGGGAGTGGAATTTTCTGAATCCGATCCGCGGCACGTTTTCCCGGCGCAAAATTTCCCGCTGGCGATCCGCGGCAAAGGTTTCGACGGTTGAAAAAGCCGCCGCGAATCCGTGGCGAATCCTCAGAGACCCAAAAATCCTGCTGCGAATCCTCGGAGGACTTTGCGGGAGCTAAAAAGTTCGTTTCGGATAGACGGAGGACTTTCGAACTCTCCGGGAAGTCGCCGCGGATCGGTGGAGGACTTTCAAACTGTCCAAGAATACGCCGCGGATCGCCGGACACTTTTCCGGGAGCAAAAATTCACGTACCGGATCGGCGGCAGGTTTTCTGACGCCCGAAAAGTTCATCCCGGATGCGCGACGACTTTTCTAAAGCTTAAAACTCCTGTACCGGATCCGTGGCGGGTCTTCCAGAAGCTGAAATTTTCATTTTTAGACATGCAAGCAGTTCAAAATGACGGGATTCGGCATTCTAGACGTATTTTTGAGTTAAAATGCGCGCCTCCGAGGGGGTGTCGGCGATTTTTGGAGGCAAAACCATCGCCTCGATCCGTCGAGGGCACCTTTTGGGAGCAAAAATACCCTCCTCGGCGCGTCGAGGGCGGTTTTTCGGAACAAAAATGACCGCCTCGGAACGCCGAGGGTCATTTTTTGGAGCCAAAACGCATGCCTCGATCCGTCGAGGGCACCTTTTGGGAGCAAAAATACCCTCCTCGACGCGCCGAGGGTGGTTTTTTAGAGCAAAAATGACCGTCTCGGAACGTCGAGGGCCAGTTTTTGGAGCCAAAATGCCTGCCTCGATCCGTCGAGGGCTCCTTTTTGGAGCAAAAATACCATCCTCGACGCGCCGAGGATGGTTTTTTAGAGCAAAAATGACCGCCTCGGAGCGTTGAGGGTCATTTTTGGAGCCGAAACGAGTGCCTTGATCCGTCGGGGGCACTTTTTAGAACCAAAATGACCTCTCGGACGCGTCGACGGTGGTTTTTAGATGTAAAAATCAGTTCGTCGCGGGGGGAGGACGTTTTTGGGGGAGCAAAATCCTTCGTCGAGAAAGGTCGCATTCACACACAGCGGCTGTGTCGCAGGCCAGCGTATTACCTCGTCTCTTCAAACAAGAGTTTACGTTTGTGTCAGCCTCGGAGAGACGCATGATAGTAGCTCACGGCGGCAAGCCGTTGGAATGGCATGAACAAACGTACAAGCTCCGAAGGAGCGACAGAAAATCGTGTTACCTCACAAGCCTGCCTCTCTGTCGTTGCTCCGCAGTTGCGGAGGCGGTGACGCGCATGAATAAAGTTCTTCGAATGCATTTCTATCCGTGTTTATCGGTGTTTATCCGTGGTTAATGCTTTTTCCGCTGAAGGGTCCCGTTAATCATTCCCGCCGCAAAGCCCGTTGACATCGGGTGGTCGTTCAAGAAAACTCTGCGCTCTTATGGCCGAACCCAAAGAAAACGTGTTGATGGAGAAAATCGTTTCGCTGTGCAAACGGCGCGGATTTGTTTTTCAGTCGTCGGAAATTTACGGCGGCATCAACGGTTTCTGGGACTACGGTCCGCTCGGTGCCGAACTCAAACGCAACGTCAAAGAAGCGTGGTGGCGCCATATCGTCCACAATCGCGAAGATGTCGCCGGCCTCGAAGCCACGATCATCATGGCGCCGCAAATCTGGCGCGCGTCAGGTCACGTCGACACATTCAGTGATCCGATGTGCGATTGTTTGCTGACGAAGAAACGTTTTCGCGCCGACCAGGTCGAGGCGCAAAGTGGAATTGCATATCACTTCGACGGCGCAATTGACTTTGCTGGCTATCAAGAATTTTACTCGAAATTTCCGATAGATGTTCAGGGAAAGGTTTACGCGGAATTGAAGCGCGCAACTGAAGACAATAGTGGTCTGACTGATTCGCTGATCGATCTCATGAGGCAGCATCTTGGAGAAATGCCTGCTTCCGATTTCTTGGAACTAGCCAATCGGACTTGGTCAAAAACCTGCAAGGATAAATATGCAGTTCTCCTTCCCGCTGGAAAACCTCCGGAAAGCGCACGCAAAACCGCAAGAGAATATTACAAATTACGCGGTTTAAACGATCCAACACTATTGTCGGAAACCACGGAAAAGATTGCGCCCGGCCATCCACTAGCTCAAAGATTCAATCCGGAAAACGGTTCTCTGCTCACCGAACCGCGTCCTTTCAACTTGATGTTCAAGACCTATGTCGGGCCGGTTGAAAGCGACGATAACATTGCCTACCTCCGCCCGGAAACGGCGCAGGCGATTTTTGCGCAGTTCAAAAACGTGCTCGATACGTCGCGCCAAAAGGTTCCGTTCGGCATTGCACAGATGGGCAAAGCGTTCCGCAACGAAGTGACGCCGCGTAATTTCACGTTCCGCTCACGCGAGTTCGAACAGATGGAGCTCGAGTTCTTCATCAAACCGGATGAAGCCGTGGAAGCGATTGCCGGCAATGTCAGCACCGTCAGCGAAGGTCATCCCGGTGAACCGCAGCCGAACTGGGGCTGGCAGACTTGGCACAAGTATTGGGTGGAAGAACGCATTGCCTTTTACGAAGGGATCGGACTCCCGCGCACGACGCTCGAAGAATATTGGCAGAAGCCGGAAGAGCTGGCGCATTACGCCCGCGCGACCGTTGATATCCTTTTCAAATTCCCATTCGGCACGCAGGAACTCGAAGGTATTGCTGCCCGTAGCGATTTCGATCTTTCCCAGCATGAACGTCACTCAGGCAAACCGATGGGTGTGTTCGACGACGAACTTCGCGCTGCCTGGGCCAAGCTCGACGATGCAAAGAAACAGGCGCTGTCAAAACGCTATTACGACGCGCGCTATAAATACCTGACGAAGTCGGGTGTCGCGCCCGAGAAGGCAGAAAAGCAGGCCAAAGAAAACGCAGATGGTTTGGCGAAGGGACAATACATCCCGCATGTCATTGAGCCGTCGGCTGGCGTAGATCGCTTGATTCTGGCGCTGATCACCAACGCTTTCACCGAAGTAACCGAGACAGACGAAAAAGGAAAAACCGAAACGCGCGTCGTGATGCGTTTACATCCTCGCATCGCTCCGATCAAAGTGGCTGTGTTCCCGCTGTTGAAAAACAAACCTGAACTCGTGAAGAAAGCAGAACAGGTTCGCGATTTGCTCCGTCCATGGATGACCGTTTTTTACGACGACGGCGGGTCTATCGGGCGTCGCTATGCCCGTCAGGACGAAGCCGGAACTCCATTCGGTGTGACGATTGATTTTGATACGCTCGGCGAAAAAGGTCCGGAACTGCAGGACACTGTTACCCTGCGCGACCGCGACACGATGAAGCAGGAACGCATCAAAATCAGCGAGCTGCTTCCCCTGTTGTTACAGAAGGTGCGATAGGATAAGCTGCGTTTTATGACGAAGCCGGCCCGTATTTCGTACATCATAATGGCGGTGATCCTCGTGCTTGTGGGCTGGCTGCACCTTGGAACGCTCGTTCTGACGACGCTGTTCGGATATTTCGCCCTGCGAAAGCTTCGGTTCGGCAGGAGCAAGGCGTTTGCGGTCTCCCTGTATCTCATCGCGATCGTCACAATGGGCTATGCCCTACTCTTCTTCTCGCGCCAGGCTTACGTCGTGTTACCGCAGATTGCCGACAAATCGATTCCGGCGTTAACAGAATACGCTGAGAAACAGAACTTCGAACTGCCATTCACCGACTATGCAAGCCTCAAGGTCGTTGCAATGGACCATATTAAGCAACAGTTCTCGAACATTGGTAAATATGCTGGTGTTGCTGTGTTGCATTTCGCGATGTTGCTGATCGGCCTCGTCGTTGCGCTCAGCCTCTTCTTGAATGCGAAATGGGACCTCGAAGACGACTCAACGCGTGTGAAGGATAGCTTGTATTCGACCGTCGCGCGGGAGCTGACGCTGCGCTTCAGCCGATTCTATA
>CBHWET010000014.1:0-30217 GCA_966112985.1 uncultured bacterium
ATCCGGCATAAAACGCGATCTGGCTCATTGGAAAAGCCACTGAAAATGTCTCAGGCTTAGTGTCTACAATCGTTTCGAGACCATACTTCTGTGCGGTTTCCGCTGCTTTGCGCAGCATGTCATCGCCCTGTTTATATTCATTCGTCGCCCCGCGGATGTCGAAATATGCGCGTCCCCACAAGCCGTTTGCCTCTGCTTCGATTGCTTTATCAACGAGACCACGGGCGATTTCTGGCGTTGGTCCATCAAGCCGGGCTGCAAGTAAAATTCCTGCTGTGGGATCTAATCCGGCCGCCAGCGTGGTACCGAAAAATGGGTTCCGCATCGGGCCCATAAGAGGCAACTTGAAATCCTCCATCGGCAACAGCGTAATTTCCGAATCAACCGCAGCACCATTGCGGCGCGCGACTGGGGGGAGTTGCGGTGCAGGCGATTCCTGGATATCAGCATCCTCGAGGATTCGGAGCGGCACACCATAGCAAAGTATAACATACCGAACTTTTGCCGACTGCACGCGCCAGTGAGGCGAGTCGTTTGTTGCGGAGGAATCCAACCTGAACACCAGCAGTTGCTTGTCTTCGAGCGTTTTGAGCAATGGCTTTTGTAAATCGTTGCGAAATTGCGCACGCGAAATGGTTTCACCCGTTGGTAACTCGTATCCCACAACCTGCTCCTCGGGGACATGCCGCCGCCTGGCATAATGCGCAGCAACATCCTTTGATTGTGGCACTGCCGAATTGTAGACGACAACCACTGAATCACCCAGTTCCTCTGCGGTTACAATGTTCGACCACGCCAATGCGATTGCCAGATAGAAGAAAATGCGTTTAAGCACGATTGTATTTAGACTTGGATTACTAAGGAATGTTCACCTGCAGCCCATCATATGCAAGCTGCACGCTAGGCGGCATCTCTGCTTGTGCAATATCATGATCATAGTCATGAGTGAGATGCGTAAAATAGGTCTGGCCAGCCCCAATTCGCCGTGCTGCCGTCAGCGCTTCATCGAGGCACATATGCGTAGGATGTGGATCCCTCCTCAGCGCGTCCAAAGCGACAACGCTAACGCCTTTGATGTGTTCGACAACGGCCGATGGCACTTCCTTGCAGTCACTAAAATAGGCGAGTTTCTTCTGTCCATTTTGGACAAACAAAAATCCGAGCGTTTCCGTCGCACCGTGCGGCAACGCAAAAGGGACAATGTCCAGGTCACCAATCTTGAACGGCCCAGTGATCAGCCGCGGATCAGGCATAAAGTAGCCCTTCGGCCACGGGCCTTCGTGAAAGGCATATTTAAACACCCGCTTTAAGTCATTCATCGTGTTTTCGTTCGCATAAATAGGCAACGGAACACCACCTCGCAAATCACAGAATCTCCGACAATCATCCAGCCCCATTACATGATCCGCATGTGAGTGCGTGAAGACAACGGCATCAACCCGTTTTATACCTTCGCGGAGGCATTGCAGGCGGAATTCCGGAGTTGTATCCACAACGATTTTTGCGTGCTCAGTAGAAATGTAAATGGAAGGCCGCGTTCGGTGGTTCTTTGGGTTTGCAAGAAAGCTCTCAGGATATTCTTTGCCGATGATTGGCACTCCTTGAGACGTGCCGGAACCAAGAAAGATGAACGAAAACGCCATGCCTTAAGAATTATTTTGCGCAACGGTAGCACAGCGTTCAAAATTGGCCCGAAGTATTTTCATGCTGACAACGCTGCGCATAAAAAATCTCGCGCTGGTCTCGGACCTCACCCTCGAACTGCTGCCGGGGTTTAATGCCATCACGGGTGAAACTGGCGCCGGTAAATCAATCATTATCGGGGCGCTCAATCTTGTTCTAGGAGAACGCGCGGATCGCTCCCTTATCAGAACAGGCACCGACAGTTGCTCGGTGGAAGCTGTGTTTGATGTCACGAATCTCGATCCGACGCTAACACAACTCTTGGACGAGAATGGCCTCGAAGCTTGCGAAGATGGCCAACTTGTTTTGAAGCGCACGTTTGCTTCGAGCGGAACCAATCGCCAGTTTGTCAATGGGTCGCCAACAACCCTCACCGTTCTTGCCTTAATTGGCGAAGGCTTGGTTGATATGCATGGCCCGCACGATCACCAATCGCTTTTACATCCAGCAAAACAGTTGGCGATCCTTGATGCATTTGGGGGATTGAACGCACAACGAGAACAGTTCAGTGCAATCGTTTCACGCCTATCTGTCCTTCAGGCCGAAAAGGCGAACCTTATTATCGACGAGAAAACTTATGCGCAGCAGCTCGACTTGCTCCGGTTTCAAGTAAATGAAATTTCCTGGGCCAAGCTTCGTGCGGACGAAGAATCCGACGTTGAATCGGAGTATCAACGGTCCAGCAATGCGGCGCGGTTGCTTGAACTCTGCCAAGCTGCTCAAAACATTTTAGGTGAAGACGAATCGTCACTGTTATCACAAGCGGGAACGCTTGGCCGCAGTCTGCAAGAGCTTCAACGCGTTGATCCTGCCGCCGGTTGCCTGGTGAGTCTCCACGGACAGATCCTCGACCTATGCCGCGACCTGCAAAGCGAATTATCCCACTACACTGACAAAGTTGAACTGAATCCGGAACGTCTCCGCGAACTGGAGGAGCGATTGAATCTTCTTCATTCACTCAAGCGGAAGTATGGCGCGTCACTTGGCGAGGTGATTTCTTTCGGCGAAGAAGCTGAGAAAAAACTTCGTAACCTCGAGCAACGAGACACCGAACTGGCGCGCATTGATGCCGAATTAAAGAAGGTGAGGGCCGAACTGCGCCGTAGCGGAGATCAGCTGTCCGCTGCACGACGCAAAGTCATTCCAAAACTCTCCAAGGCTGTGGTCAAGCAGCTTGCAGATCTTGGTTTTAAACAAAGCGAATTCGATATCACTCTGGAAACGTTAACTGACGAAAAGAACCAAACCGTTCACCGGTCGGGTTTCGATCAGATCGAGTTTGTTTTCTCACCCAATTCAGGCGAACCCACTCGGCCCCTTCGCGCCATCGCCTCCTCAGGCGAAATGGCTCGCGTCATGTTGGCTTTGAAAACGGTGCTTGCAGCACAGGATCGGATTCCAGTTCTCGTTTTTGATGAAGTAGATGCAAATGTTGGTGGCGAAACGGCGCATGCAGTCGGCGAAAAAATTGCGCAAATCGGTCGGCAACGCCAAGTCCTTTGCATTACCCATCTGCCTCAAGTCGCGGCCTCTGCCGCCTCGCATTTCACAGTTAAAAAGCTATTAAAGGACGGTCGCACGATCTCCGATATTTCACTGTTGACCGCCAGTGGTCGCGTGGACGAACTCGCACGCATGCTTGGAGGCCAGAATGATGCTGCGAGAAAGCACGCAAAAGCGCTGTTGGCCGCGGCCGTCGCGCCAAAAAACGGTTGACCTTTTGCAGTGAAGTGCTGAACTACGGGCGAAAACCGTTCGGGTTTTATAACCGATATGAAGCTAGTCAACTTTCTTGCTGTGACCGTCGGCGTAACCTTTGCAACAAACATTTCTGCCGGAACTTTCACGATCGGCGGATTCTCGTTTGACGAGAAAAATACCGTAAAAACCGCAGCTATCGTCCAAGGACCCGCTTTGATCGATCATAGTAACACCCGCTTTGGGCGGTTCAGTGAAGCGTATGTCACGTCTCCGACCACTCGCGAGAACGCTTTCGAAAAGTTCAATCGCGAGAAGAGCGTAGGACGGCTACTGGGCAAGGTGAATAAAAAGGGCATCGATTACGCCCGGCAGGTTTCTTTCCCCGATATAAAAAATGCACCTCCAACGCCGAATGTTGATAGAGCAGTTCTGGAATTAACCTGGGGGGAAGGAAAAGGCCTGAGCAACGGTTCCGGGCGCGATTTTGTCGTGTTCGAAGCTTCGTCGTGGGAAGGATTTGAGGTCGCTGTTCTCAAGGCCGGCGCAACGGAATTCACGCCATACCGTTATCAGTTTCCCACTGCTAAAGATTCCATTCACGACGTCAATGCCGTCGCTTTTGATCTGTCGGATTTCGGAGTCAATGAAGGCGACATGATCAGTGCTATTCGCATTCGCAATATTTTTACCTCAAAAGCCACCAGCGGAGGAGACAAAGTGGATAATGAAAGTGGCCAGGGAATGGTTCTTGAACCAAAGGATTCTAATTACGACAAAGCATTTGAAATCCGCACCAAAGCTGGAGGACCAGAATTTGGTATAGATCAGCTTGGTGCAGACATCGTGTACGTCACCGCGTTGCACGATATTGAGAACCTTAGGCCCCCTGAACCGACTCCGGCCCCTGAAGCTGCGGCCCCGACGCCTTCTCCAGCACCAGAGCTTAAATCTTCGGGAACGAACACCGCTCCCAAGAAATAGTTATTCCTGCCGAATGTTGATCCCGGCCAGTTCAACAGAACCGCCTGTGAACTGATAGATTCGTAGTTCCGCAGCCGTGTCCTGCTGGGGCACAAACTGTATTTTGAACGGCTTCCATTCTGTCGTGGTGCGAATGGTCTGCTCCTTTAACTTGTCATTCGGCTCCACGAATTGACACAAGGCAACGGTCAGATCGGATTTTACAACGCTTCTCACCCAACCCTCAATCGTGCAGCGCGCACTCCGCTTACACACAAAACGCGGACCACGCAGTTCTGCGGCAAGGCGATCCCGTCCATCGACGGTGATGCCGAAGCCAACATTCGCCTCACGTGGCGGATCGGTGACGCGCGAATAGCTAACCGATATCGGCAGGGCAGTGTTGTTATCCAACCATCCCTTTGGCAACCAGCCTTGAGATAGATACCCATCCCGGTTTAGCAACTTGATTTCTTCGCCCGTATCGCCAAACGACGACAAATTACGCGGATCCCGAGCGATTGCCCGCTGCATGACATCATAAGCCTCCGCCATTTTATAAACTTGCTGAAGAACCTGCGCCCGAATCCAAAGGACATCTGGATTCAGAGGCTGATACGTTTCGGCCAGTTTCGAAAGAAAATCCGCCTGATCAGCGTTCGCGGTCTGACGGGCGACTTTCACCAGTGCCAACGCGTTATTTGGCTCAAAGTCCAATGCCCGCTCCAAAGCCTCCGGTGTGCCTTCATAAATTCGGCGCACGATGTAGCTCTTCAAGGATGTTTTTGCAAAAGGCGTTGTTGTCCGAATCAACCGGTCCTCCGTGAACCACTGTGCCCAAGTGCCGTATTCTGTGTTTGCGTCCGTGACGAGGCTGTCCTTGACGGCTGATAGCCGTATCCATCGATCGTGGACCAATTCGGTCGCCCCCGAATCCGCCAATTGATAGCCCCCAACAATGGTCACAAATTCGCTCAGCCACGTTGGCGTATAGCCCGAAAGTCGAAGCATCCACAAACGTGCTGTCTTGTCGGATGATCCCGTCAGTAAAGAGTTGCCATCGGGACTAAACGTGGCGAACCGAATGGTGCCATCATGCCGCATCGGATCAGCCACCAGCCGACCAGTTGCAGCCTCCCACACATGAGCGGTTTTATCGGACGCAGTCACCACAAAGTTACCATCCGGACTGAAAGCCGCGGAGTTGATCGCTTCCGTGTCCTTGAGCGGTTCAGTCACGGCCTTGCCTGTCGCCGCATCCCATACGCGCGCCGTCTTGTCGCTGATTGTTAAAAGCCATTTACGGGGATGCTTAGAGTCATTCCAAACCACGCCGGGCGCGAACATGACGAATTTTGCTGCCGACTCCTGCCTGAGATTCTCGATCACGGGCTTCCCTGATTGAAGATCCCAAACTCGAACGCAGTTACCCGATTTGTCCTCCGTACCAGTCGCGACCCACTTCCCGTCTGGACTGATTGCAACCGACGACACTAGATCCGTGTGGGACAATGCGTGTTTTTGTGTGCCGGTCGCGCGATCCCAAATTCGTGCCGTTTTGTCCTCAGCTGCCGTCGCTACCCACGTTCCAGCGGGACTCAGCGCAATCGACCGAACAGCCGTTTCATGTCGTAGCGGCTCACCAACAGGCTTGCCGGTCTTAACATCCCAAAATCGAACTGTATGGTCATCGGACCCTGTATAAAAAGTTTCCCCATCCGGAGACATTTGAATCGAAGTAATACGTCCGTAGTGGTGTGTATTCTCGTAGAGCAACTTTTCTGTCGCTATGTCCCAGGCCGAAAGAGTCGCATCCTTGGATCCGGTCAAAAGAATTTTACCGGTCGCATCAAAGCAGCAACACAGAACTTCATCGCGGTGTTTCATCAACCCCGATACCGGCTCACCAGACGTCGTGTCCCAAATGCGCGCCGACCGGTCGGAGGATACCGTCGCCACCAATTTACCATCGGCCGTAAATGCGCCGGAATTGACCCATTGTTCATGCCTCAACGGTTCAAAGACAGGCCGATTATCTGTCACTTGCCAAATGCGTGCCGTGTGATCGGCCGAAGCCGTCACAACTTTGTCGCCATTAAAATTAAATGCGGCATCGGATACAGGCCCAGTGTGGCGCAACGGCTCACAAACCGGCTTGCCGGTAGTGGTGTTCCAAATTCTCGCCGACGCATCACTCGATGCCGTAACGAGCCAGCGACCGTTCGGACTAAAGTTTACCGATGCAATCGCTCCATCGTGTTTTAGTGGAGGCGTCGCTGGTTTGCCGCTCGGCACTTCCCAAATACGGGCTGTGTTGTCGCTGGAAATCGTCGCCAGGAACTTCCCATCCGGGCTAAATTTTGCACCGGTGATCCAATTGACGTGATCCAGCGGCGGACTCACGGGCGCGCTCGCACCGGCCTGCCAGATCCGCGCCGTTCGATCCCCCGAGGCGGTAGCGATCCACTTGCCATCCGGGCTGAACACCGCCGAGGTAACCCCGCCCTGATGGTTCATATTTCCACCAATTGGTACGCCCGTATTCACATCCCAAAGTCGTGCATAGGAGCGACTCGTTGCCGCCAAAACCCATGCGCCATCCGGGCTGAATTTGGCCGATCCTAATGGGGCATCGTGCTGGAGCGTCATTACGCAACGGCCGGTGTCCGCTTCCCACACTTTGGCAGTTTTATCCTGCGACGCAGTCACAACAAACCGGCTGTCCCAACTGAACGATGCACCGTTCACCCAGTCATCGTGTTTCAATGTGAACTTTACTGGTTTCCCATCCGTTACATTCCAGATTTGCGCCGTATGATCGCGCGACGCTGTTACCAGCCATTTACCATCTTTGCTAAATTCAACCGACGTCACTAAAGCCTTATGCTGCAGAGGAGCAAAAATAGCTTTCCCGGTGTTCGCATCCCAAACATGCGCCGTCCCCTCCGCGACAGTCACCAGCAGCCTGCCGTCTGGGCTAAAAACAACAGCCTTCACCTCGGACTGGTGACGGAATGGCGCCAGCACCTGCATTGGCCAATTGCGTTGTGACAACAACGAGAGCGTCCGATGGATCACAGAAGGATTTTCGGGATCGGCGCGAAGGGCGCGGGACAAATAGGCCAGGGCTTTTCCGTTTTCGTCCTCTTCAATGAGTCGGCTGGCCGCAGCAAAATCTGAAGTCGCGAGGGTACGGCGAATTGTCTTCTCGTTTTCAACCGCTGCCTGCTCGGCATCTTTCGCTTTGCGTTCACTCTCGAGTGCCGCCTGTTTGGCTTCGGTCGCCTTTTTACGCTCCGCCGCCTCTTTGTCCTTTGCAATCCGCATCGCCTCGGCCGCGAGAAGCGCCTGTTTTTTTGATTCTTCTGCTAATGCGGTGGCTTTTTTCTGCTCTTCCAAAGCCACCAAGGTGGCCTTTCGGGCTTCGTTCGCCTCGACCATTGCGCTTTCTGCGATTTTGCGTTCTAGGTCAGCATGTTCCCGGTCTTTCACCGCCTGCCGCTGTGCTTCAAGCGCTTTGTTTTTCTCAAAATATAATTCCGTGGAAAGACCGACGAACGCCATGAGCAACGCCGCTGCTGCCGTGACCAGAAGCGTGCGCACTCGATGCCGCCGCTCTTCGTCGCGTTGCCGTAAATCCTCGAACGTTACACCGAGAATACCCGCGGCAATTTTTAAAAGTGCATTCTGTTTTCCGTCCTTGCCTTTGCGCGCATCAGCTGCGATCGGCTCAGTCGGAATGGCCGTGATGCGTCGCTCGGCATCAACCCAATATTTCACCGATTCCGGAAGGCACTCAGGCTGGCCAAGTTGCGGATGATCGGCCGCGTTTGGTTCGCCTTCGGCGATAAGGCAGAGTACGCGGTCCTCACGGTCCCATGCCTTGAACATCCGGATTTCCTGGTCGACCCATTTCGACTGCACCGCTCGCGGTGAGCAGATAACAATCAGGTAAAGCGATTCCCGGAGCGCTCGCTCGATGCTCTCAGTAAGATTTGCGGAGCCTGGCAGCTCCTCGCGGTCACGAAAAATCGGAAATGCGCGCTTTGGAATGATGATGCCACCACGACCGAGCGTTCCGACGAGCCGCTTGGGGACGCGGTAAGTCTCCAGCTTCCGATGCAACCACGTTGCCCACTTCTCATCGGAATGGCTGTAACATATGAATGCCCAATACTTAAAGGCCTCAGGTTTTTTGTTTGGCGACTCGGGGCTCATCCTTTACTACACACGGTGCGCTCGATTATTACGCCATGAAGCAAGCCCCAAGTCAAAACTTGGTTTTAAATCTTCGCTTCTCAATGGGTTAGGTTCGAGCAATCTAACGACCGCTTTGGGTGAATTTCACCGGCAGCACCCAATTTCAATCACTCGTCGGAATCAGACGACGTCAAGGGATTCCCCGGTTCTACTTGCAAGAGATGTGCCTACCGTAAACAGCCGCCTTGCGGCACCTGAAATTTCCTAAAGCGTTACATTTCAATGCTTTGGGAGTGTGCTGTAAGTCTTACATCGCCGTTTTGTGTCACAAAATGGTGTCTTGTAAGTCTCACAGGCCGTTTTTTGGGCAACAAAAACACCGCTGCGAGACTCACAGTCCAGTTTTTAGGGCTTAAAATCTGCAATGTGACTTACATCGCGGTTTTTTACGGCCCGAAATTGCGATGTGAGTCTTACAGCGGGGTTTCGGACGCCAAAAAACCGTGATGTAAGACTCACACTGCGATTTTTGGTCGTCAAGAAGGGGCATGTGAGACTCACACACCGTTTTCGGGTAACAAAATTGGTCGATGTAAGCTTCACATCGGCTCTCCAGAAACCACATTGGGGTCCAAAAAATCGTCCCGGCAGGTTTGCGACGTCTCACCCTCTTTTGCGGCCAAAACGACGCCGTGCAATATGCTGGCTTGTTCTGGCGCCGATTTTCCGTAGACTCTCCATGGTGCTAAAGCATGAGTCTGCCCCAATACAGTCCAAATCCGCTCGATACTTCGCAGATTAAACTGCCGGACGATCTCGGAAAGTTGACTGAGTTGCTGGCCGAAAATGCGCACGAGGTCTGGTCGCGCGAACGCCTCGCCCAGGGATGGAAGTGGGGGCCGAAACGTGACGACGGAAAAAAGGAACATCCCAACCTCGTCCCTTACAAGCAACTTTCCGAAGACGACAAACGTTTCGATCGGGAGACCGCCATCGAAACAATCAAAGCCATTTTCTCAATGGGCTACGCCCGGCGAAACGGCACCATCGATACCAATTTCGTTCTCTCCGACAGCAATCGCAAAATCATCTCCGAGTTGCGCAAGCCGAAGCTCGCCGTTCCTGAGCTGCGTCGATTATGGGAGGACCGTGTTCCAACCGTCTGGCGCAACGTTGAAATTTATCGTCGTGCTGTCGACGCCGCCCTGAAGCTTGGCGAATCGTTTCTTGCATTCGACATCGCCAGTGAAGGTTTGGAGCTTTTCAAAGGAGACCTGCGCCTTACGCAACTGCAGGCATTGGCGCTCGCCCGCACTGGCGCCACACGCCGCGCCAATGAAATTCTTGAGCAACTTCGTGCGCTTGGCCACCAGGACGAAGAGACTCTTGGTATTCTGGCCCGCACTCATAAAGATTTCTGGCTTATCTCCACCGACGTGAAGGAAAAAGCTCATCACTTAAAGATGAGCTTCACATTGTATGCCGAAGCGTACCGCAGGAATCGCGGCTATTACTCCGGCATCAACGCAGCAGCGATGGCCTTTCTTTCGGGCCAAAAGGATATCGCTTATCAGCTCGCGCATGACGTCGGCGAACTCTGTCGGGCCGCGCTGGAGCGTCTGGACGTCGAATCGGATGAACGTTATTGGCTGCAGGCAACGCTCGCTGAGTCGTACCTGATCCAGGGCAACTTGTTGATGGCGGAACGCTACTACAAAACGGCCAGCGATTTCGGCGGCCAGCATTGGGTAGTCCTGAATCGAACCCGCGCCCAGGCGCGACTGCTTCTCGAATCAGCCGGCAAACGTCCGAACGTCCTCGACAACTGTTTCAAACTGCCGCGCATTGTTGTCTGCTCCGGCCACATGTTCGATAAAGTAGGCCGTAAACACGCCCGCTTTCCGCACGCATTGGAAGACCGCGTGCGGCAGGAAATCCGTCGCAAACTCGCGCAGATGGAGGCACACGTCGGCTTTTCCTCACTAGCCTGCGGCACCGACATGTTGTTTGCGGAAGCGCTGCTCGAACGCGGTGGCGAAGTAAATATTGTTCTGCCGTTCAGTAAACAGGATTTCAAGCGGGCAAGTGTTGATTTTATTCCTGACCACAGCTTGAGCGAACGGTTCGAACGCATCCTTGAAAACGCAGCGACGGTGACGGTTTTAAATGAATTCGGTGAAGCCAAGGATGGCGCAGCATATGAATACTGTAATCAGGCGTTGAAAGGTCTCGCGCTGTTGAAAGGCCAGTTCCTTGGCATCGACGTGATGCCGCTCGCCGTGTGGGACGGACGCAAAGGCGACGGCCGCGGCGGCACGCAAAACTTTGTTGAGTATTGGGAAAAACGCGGCAGCCGCGTCGAAGTTATCTATCTCGATAGAATCCTCGCCGAAGAAAATATCGTCACTGCAACCGCACCACCTCCAGCTACGTCGCAAATCCCGGCGCCGACTCCCGATATGCGCATGCAGGATGTCCTCGAGCAGGAAGTCAAAGCGATGTTGTTCGCCGACATTGTTGGATATACAAAACTGTCTGAGTTGCAGGTGCCGGCATTCGTTCACCATTTCATGGGTAAACTTGCGGCGTTGATGGATTCAATGAAGAAACCGCCCATTGTTAAGAACACCTGGGGCGATGCGATCTATTGCGTTTTCGATCATGTATCTGATGCGGGTGTCTTCGCCCTGGCCTTGCGCGAGATGGTTCACGGAACGAATTGGTCGGAACTTAATTTGCCGTCCGACCTGAACATCCGCATCGCGTTGCACGCAGGTCCAGTCTATCCCTGCTTCGATCCCGTTCTACGACGTTTAACATTTCTCGGTTCGCACGTGAATCGGACCGCACGAATCGAACCGATCGTGGAAGAAGGTCAGGTCTACGCGAGCCAGGCGTTCGCCGCACTCGCTGCCGCCGAAGGTGTGCGCGAATACGTCTGCGATTACGTTGGCACAAAACAACTCGCTAAGAAATTCGGCTCGACACCAGTCTTCCTCGTTCGTCGCGGGGTTTAAGACGGAGTCTTCCGTTAAAAGTCATCCACGACCGCATCCAGGGAAATCAATCGTTCGATAACATCCAGCGGACGGTAGAAATACTGCAACTCCGCTTCCCATCCCAACCGCGAGTCAGCGCGCACGTAGCGCAGCGCCTGTTCCGTGTGTCTAATTTCGTCGGCAGCGATTCGCTTCATCTCCGGAAGGTTCTTACTGTCGCGCGCTTTATAAAAATCGAGCGCATTGGCATAGGCGCGATAGTAATAGTTCACCATCCACGACACGCCGTAATCGCGCTCCGCAGTGCGACGACGATCGCCCGGCGCTTTGGCGATTGTCTGCTCCAGATCCTTGAGTCCGTCATCCCATCGTTCACACAAGTGGCGCAAAAGTTTTGTCATCAGCTCCGGTGGATAAGGAGGAGACCAATTGCGCCAATCATCTTTACAATTGAAAAGGGTCGCGTGCCCATAAGGCGCCGGGATGTCGTGGCGATACCACGCCAGCGAAGGCCCGTGCTGGAGCGGAGCCGAGTAAGGCGATACAGAGAACGGATATTCTTCCGAGAACGCCGCGCTAATTTTAGTCCACCCGCGTACGGCCGGATCGACGGCTGCTGGTCCATACCGTTTCGCTGCAATTCGCCGCAGAACATTTTCTTCCGACAAACTCGGATTCCACTGTTGAATCGAAAACGCCTCCGTATTCGGCGAAGGATAGCTGCCGATCGACCATGTTGCCATCGCCCCAGTGACGCCGATCTTGCGCATTGCTGTCGCTTTGCGCGAAAGCAGATTCGGCACAGGAATGAATGGAACTGTTCCACATTCCCACGTCGATGAGAGTTGGACCTTGGCGTAAAAATCGTAGCCGAATTTCTTCGCCTGCTCAGAGCGCAGCTTCGCGCGCGGAGACGGGCCCACGACAGAAATCGAATATTCCTCAACGCTCATCGGAATTCCGCCACGAATGATTTGCGTGCCCCGCTCAAAGTCTGCCATGAGTGCAACGCCTTTCGGCAACTGCGGAATGATTTCTTCCGGAACTTCCGGACCCACCGCCGAATGCCAACTCCAATCCCACACCACAAACTTTGCTTTCGGATTCGCAGCCCAAACGCCCTCCGCCATAAAACGAATCGCTTCAGCAATAACGTCCGCGGGTTTACGTTTGCTGCAGCGCGGGCAGGCCACGGGATTCCGATAGGCGTGTGAATAACAGTTCGAAAGGTTTTCACTGGCAGTGATCAGAAAGACACCGCCCAACCCAGGCACTTCCCGAAATAATTTCTCGAACGAACCGCGCAGATGTCTTTGCACCGCTTCTGTTGATGTGCAAAGCGCCGCCGTATTTCCCTCCGGCTGTCCTTTCACGTCCGGATATTTATTGTAGAAAGCAAGCGTTTGCCCCCGCGGCTCGTTGAAGTAAACGTAAACCTTCAATCCATATTTCGAGGCGCGATTCACGATCGCGCGAAGATTATCGAGGCGCCGTTCGCCACCGACGCCCATTCCTTCGAACACGGGCGACGGAACCAGGTCTTGCATCAACGCATAAATCCAAATCCCATCTGCGTCCTGGTGTCGCAGTTCGTTAAGATAACCATCGGGAAACGCATCAATAACATTCTGTCCGAGAACATCCGTGAGCAACGATGAATAACCGAACACACAGCGCGGATTAAACGTCGGCGTATTTGTCTCATGAGTGGAGGCTAGAAAAGGTCCGCCGCGTTCCGCCATGCGTCGCTCGAGTTCGAGGAGCCCGCGCGATAAGCCAAGATCATCAGACGATCGAATCTCAATCGCTTCTGGATTGATGTTCAATGCGTACGACTCAACCGCGGAGGAACCTTCTTTCAGAAGGCGAATCGCTCGTGTGGACTTTGTTGCATCTTCGCCAACGTTGATTTTTTTCGTCCGCTGAACCTGCTGACAGTAACTTGCGAAATCACTTGCCGCCTCTTTCAGGAAAATGGTGGCATTGGACGGCAGCGCGATGCTCCATCCTTTTCGTAAGTCAGCATCACCTTGTTTCGGCTGCGTTCCCGGAATGAGTTCAATGCGGTTATGGGCGCGGTATAACTCGTTGGTATAACTGAGGCGCGGCTCTTCCTTTGCAGACGAGACATTCTGCATGTGCTCACGGAGGTGCCGTGCGAACCATTTGACCCGCTCCTTCGTTTTTTCGTCAGGTTCCACCCAACGCTCCGTCGTGATTCCCGAAGGTTGTCCGGCCAGGAGCGCACGCAAGAAAATTTCCTTGCTGAGAGCGTCGTCGAACTGCGCCGGTGTGAAGCCGAGCATTTGCTCAATCTGCGTCCGCGGAAGTAACGGCCAGTTTCTCCGCAACACCATTTCAACGTTGCGTTGCAGTTCTTCCGCCGAAAGTTTCGCTGGCGCAGTCAGACCCATTTCTCTACCCGCCCTGCTGATCGTCTTCGCGTCGGTGCCAAGAACAGCAGCGATCCGTTCGTGCGGAACGATATCCCAGTTCCGATAAATCACGGCATGTGGAACCGATGGGAAATAATCAACGTCCGGCCGCAGCGGCGCCGCTTCCAGCGAAAGACCGATGAGCAGCGAGCAAAGAAGATAACGGAGCGGGTTCATCGGCGCCGATGATGCACAAAACTTTCAGAAGCGGCAGCGGAAATTTCCTGCGCCAATTATATTTTACGCGCTTCAAAAACGTGACTGAAGAAACCAGCGCGGCGCTCCGTAATTTGCCAGCCCGCGGACTTTGGCCAGAGTTGCGACAGTTCCTGGTCTCGAAAACCGGCCCGAACACTGATGACCGAATCATTCAACGTGATATCACTACAGCCAATCACCCACACAAAAAACCGAATGAGAGATGCGAAGCGATATCGACGCGGCTCGCATGCGACGAAGTAATCCGTCGTTCGCGAGATCTTTTCAAACATGCGCTCCAATTGTTCGTCACTGAAGTGATGTAGAAACAAATTTGTGTATATGGCGTCAACCTTTTCACCGCGATCGAGCCAGTCGAAGACATCTGCTGCCACCGATTGAGCTTTCCACGTCGTCCCCTCGAACTGCGTTAACGACGCGGCTTTCAAACGATCAACGAGAACCAGTTCAACGTTCTTCCACCTCGCGCACTTTCCTGCGACCTTATGCGAAAAATCACCATCGCCGGCGCCCAAGTCTGCGACCGTTTCTGGGCCTTCCAGCCAAAAGTGTTTCTGAAGCGCGCGCGCAATGTGTGCCGGATTGCGCATCCACCAATTGATTCGCTGTAGATCCCGCCGCGATCGAATGGCGCGCGGGTCTGTCGGAGAAAGCTCGTCGAGGATTTCAGGTTCCAGTATTCGCTTCATCAGGTCGCGCTATTCGACATCCCATAGCGCGCCATGCGAACTAAAGCCAGCTCCGAACGAAGCCATCCACCACTTGCCGCCCGGCTGTTTGGTCTGTAATGCCCTTTCGAGCACAAAATAAACGAACGGACTGCTGAGATTGCCGAACTCTTCCAATGTTTTTGCGCTGAGACAGAGCGTGTCCGTCGGTAAATTCATTTGCTCAGCCAACGCCACTAAAACATCGCGCCCTCCAGCGTGAACGATCCATCCGTTTACCTGCTTCACATGCAGTCCGTTTTCGATGAGTGTTTGTTTTAACACCAGTTCGAAATATTTCGCGGCAATCTCTGGAACCTGCGGCGAGAGGATGTTTCGCAACATACCGTTCTTTTGTTCGAAGCGAAGAAGGTCTCTCTCAGCAGTCGCGGCGATCGTTTTCGAGGCCACCCATTGAATGCGACGGCTATCTGCTCGCGACTCATTCGATAATACGGCGGCGCCAGCCCCGTCCCCGAACAGACACGCCGAAATTAGAACGCCCGGATCGTCGTCCAGGTAGAATGCGGCGCTACAGATTTCGACACATACTGACAAAACATTTTTACAACGTGTTGAAGTGATGAGTGCTTCGCCAGTGCGTAGATTGGGGATCGCAGCGCCGCAGCCCTGCCCAACGAGATCGAGAAGCAAAGCATTACTGCGCAAACCCAGTAACTCACTCACATAACTCGTCAGGCCCGGACACAGATACCCTGTGCAGGTGCTGATAATAAGCGCATCAATTTGATCCACACTTAGGCCGGCGTTGTGCAGCGCTTTTCGCGCTGCTTCCACCGCAACGAGTGGCGCATGCTTCGCGAATCGCGCATGCAGAACGTCCGGGTGAATCTGAAAGGCCTCGGAGAGTGGATCAAGCGCCAGATGCCGCGTCATGATGCCATTGCTGCCGCGCAAAACTTTTTTGAGGATCGCTCGCGAACGCGGCGCCAGACGATTAAATTGTTCGGCCTCCTGAAGCGCCGTCCAGCATTCGCTTTGATGATAGCGTTTTGGCGGTGTCGCCGTGCCGACGCCAGTAATGAACATACGCGCACGTTAACGCCGTCACGTGGCTTGGCAATCAGGGGAAAATGTAGCGGCGAAAATGCCGGATCCGTATTTCTACACGCCGATCGGATGCCACGCTGTCTTGAACTCAACCGTGTCCATGATCCAATAAGGATCTTCTGCTCGCGGGCCGGCCCATTCTTCTCCGGACAATGTTCGCGATGCGTAGCGCTTTAAATTGAAGCCTGCACCGCTTTGCAGGGCCGTGTTGGCCTCACTCGATCCAGTGCCGTCAACAACAGCGTTGATATCCATGTGACTGGCAATGTGTGGGAGGAGTTCACCGCGCTTGCCCGCGATCACGTTGACCACACCGGCGGGCAAATCGCTGGTGGCGAGAATTTCCGAAAACGTCAGGGCCACGAGAGGATATTTTTCGGAAGCCACGACCACCGTGCTATTGCCGCTCAGGATTACCGAGGCAATCAACGACACCAACGCAATTAAAGGAGATTCATCAGGTGCGACGATGGCGACGACTCCCATTGCTTCCGGCGTCGTGAAATTGAAGTGCGATGTTGCGACCGGATTTACCGTTCCAAAGATCTGCGAATACTTATCCGTCCAGCCCGCGTAATAAACGAGCCGATCGATGGCCGCGTAAACTTCGGTTTGCGTCTGCTCCTGTGAGCATTCGCTAGAACGAACGATTTCATTCACCAGCTCACTCGCACGGTTCTGCAACATCTCCGCCGCGCGGTAAAGAATCTGACCACGAAGGTAGGCTGTCTTTTTCGCCCACCCATCAAATGCGCCGCGCGCAGCACCGACCGCATCTCGTAAATCTTTGCGGGAACCGTGACAAAAATTATCGAGGTGTTTACCGCTGACGGATTGTGCGGGGAGAGACCGTCCGCTTTCGCTGCGAACAAAAGCGCCGCCGATGTAGAGCTTGTAAGTTTTACGGATGTCGAGCCGCTGATTCATGGCGCGAATAGAATGGACAGGTTTAGACCAATTATCCACTTCGAAATGACCGTCTATCAGCCAAGCGCCGCTGACTGGTCATTCATATATTGGACAGTTACGCCGTGCTCATTTAAGCAAATGAGGCTTACCGAAGCAGGGCTGATCTCAACCCGCTGGAAAAAATCGAGTGGTATACCCAGATAATAACAGATGACGGTCCTGATCGGATCGCCGTGGGAAAACAAAGCGACGGTTTTACCGCGTTGCGTCATTTGGATTCGTTGGACCTCGGCGACCATCCGTGCCTGAATCTCAAGCATCGTCTCCCCGCCCGGCACTCTTGTTGATGTTCGATTGGAGTTCCAGCGTTGCCACAAAGGGTCTGCCAGCAGCTCGGCAATTGTTCGTCCGGTCCAATCCCCGTAATCAATCTCCATCGCGCCACGCAAAATTTTCACGGGGAGTTTTGATGCTGCTGCGAACGGCGCTGCAGTTTCGCGGCAGCGTTCGAGCGGACTGCTGAAAATGCGATCGATATTTTCCCGGGAGAGACGCTGCACCAACCGTTGCGCCTGCGCCTGACCTTCGGCATTCAAATGAACTTCAGGCAATCGACCCGCGATCGCTTTGCCGATGAAATCGTTCATTCCGTGTCGAATCAGAAATATTTTCGTCATGGCAGCGAGGAACTTACCTCGGACGCGGTCGGAAAAAAGTTTGTTTTTTCATCATTTTACGCCAAAGTGAACCCCTCTCGGGATGCACTCGTAGCTCAATTGGATAGAGCTTCTGACTTCGGATCAGAAGGTTACAGGTTCGACTCCTGTCGAGTGCACCACTTCTACCCTTTCCTGCCTTCGCCACAGCTAGCTCTTGGAATCACGAAGGCCAACAGTTTATACTGGGCGTTCGTCAAGAAGACCTTTATGTATTCACAAATGTTCCGCTTCGTCCTCGCATTCGTTCTTACCGCCACCATTACCTCGGTTTCTGTTCACGGCGAAGAAGCCCGTTGGTTTAAAGGGAACACCCACACCCATTCATTTTGGAGCGACGGCGATGAATTCCCCGAGATGATTGCTGACTGGTACAAGACGCACGGCTATGACTTTCTCGCCTTTTCCGATCACAACTCGATTCAGGACGGGGATAAGTGGTTGCCGATTAACGATCCTCACCGGCCGGGCATCTTGAAAAAGTACGTCAATCGTTTTGGCGCGAATTGGGTGACGCAACGTGAAACGAACGGTACGAGCGAGGTTAAACTAAAGACCTTTCAGGAATTTCAACCGCTCTTTGAAGAAAAAAATAAATTTCTGCTCCTTCGTGGCGAGGAAATATCTGCCCATGCGGCGAAAGCTCCGATCCACATCTGTGCAGCGAATTTGAAATCACTCATTCCGCCGTTCAGTGGGGATAACGTTACCGAAGTGATCGATGGCAATCTCGCCGCCATCTTTGAACAGCGTAAAAAGACGCGGCAGCCGGTGCTTGCGCACGTCAATCATCCTAATTTCCAGTGGGCCATGACGGCCGAAGAGTTAATGCGCGTAAAGAACGAAAAGTTCTTCGAGGTCTACAACGGCCACCCCCACGTACATAACGATGGCGATTCCACTCATGCCGGTACCGAACGGATCTGGGACATTATGCTCACTCATCGGTTAACTGACCTGAAACTTGGCGTCGTTTATGGAATGGGAACCGACGATTCCCATCATTACCAGACATGGGGCGATCACAAGAACAACCCCGGAGAAGCCTGGGTGATGGTGCGTGCGAAGCAACTGTCGGCCAAAGCTTTATTCGAGGCCATGGAAAAAGGTGAGTTCTATGCGTCCAGCGGCGTAACACTGCGCGACGTCCGCCGTGAAAAGAAAAGTTATGCGATCGAAATCACTCCCGAAGCCGGCGTGACTTACAAAATTCAATTTATCGGCACCCGAACAGGTTTCGATGCCAATAGCGAGCCAGTCAATGATTCCGAGGGCAAACCTTTGAACGTCACGCGTCGTTACAGCTCATCAATCGGTGAAGTTTTAAAGGAAGTTATCGGCACCTCGGCGGTTTATGACCTGAATGGCGATGAAATCTACGTTCGCGCCAAAATTACCTCATCCAGATTGAAACATTCGGATGTTCGTGTGACCGAAAGGAACAAAGATTCCGTTGAAACTTACGAATCAGCCTGGACGCAACCATTGGTAAATACAAACGTCAAACGGCTCACCAAAAAGTGACTCGCTATTGTGAAAAACTTCCGGGTTTTGATCAGAATGAAATGTGAATAGCCCCGGAAGAACTTTAATAACTTCAATGAAATTGAGATCAGGGATTTTGCTGACAAAGTTATCAGGGGTATCTGAAGTCGATCATCGGCCCGTCATTCCTTGACACTGTAAGTTGTTTAACTTATTCACACCCGTTATTAATAATAGACTTTTGTACTAGAAAAAGAATTTAATAAGGGCGCCATGAATCTAGCCATTGCCAAAGACCAAATCATCCACGGATTGCAATCGGTTCAAAACGTCGTCAGCACCCGGACAACTCTCCCCATCCTTTCGAACGTTCTTTTGCGCGCGGAGGAAGGCCGACTTGAACTGACCGCCACCGACCTGGATGTCACGGTCTCTTGTGCAGTGGAAGCCAATGTAAAGAAAGCCGGCTCTACCACCATCCCGGTGAAAAAGGTTTTCAGCATCATTCGTGAGCTGGGCAGTCCGGAGATCGAACTCGAAGTGGACGAAAAGAACGCCTGCAGCGTGCGCGCTGGCTCTTCGTTCTACAAAATCAATGGACTGGCTGCCGAAGAATTTCCGCCGATTCAAAAATTCAAAGAGAACAAAAAGATCACTCTTCCCCAGGAAAAGCTGAAGAGCATGCTGAAGAAGACCTCGTTCGCGATCTCCACGGATGAATCGCGTTACGTTCTCAATGGTATTTTCATCAGCCTCAAAGATCACAAGATGACCATGGTTGCGACGGATGGCCGTCGCCTTGCCCTCGTAGACGAGGAAATGGAGTTGGGTGACACCACGGGCGAATTCATCGTTCCTACGAAGGCTGTGAACGAATTAAGCCGCCTCCTCAGTGACAAGGGTGAAGTAGAAATTAAGTTCACCGAAAACCAGGTCGCTTTCACGCTCAAGGACGACAAAGGTTTTTCGATCCTGATCATTTCCAAGCTGGTCGAAGGCAATTACCCAAATTATCGCCAGGTGATCCCGGCCGAAACAAAGGAACGCATTCCTCTCGTTCGTGAAGAGTTCCTTTCGGCCTTAAAACGCGCCGAAATCATGACCAGTGACAAGGCGAATTCGGTCAAATTGCATTTCACGAAGAACAATTTGGCAATCACAGCCAATTCTCCGGAAGTCGGTGAAGCCCGCGAAAGCATTGCCGTGAACTACAAAGGCAAGGAATTCGCAATCGCTTTTAATCCTGCCTACATGATCGATCCGCTCAATGCCTTGAGCAGCGAGGAAGTTTTCCTCGAATTGATCGATGAACTGAGCCCGGGCGTCATCAAGACGAACGCTCCGTTCCTCTACGTCGTGATGCCGATGCGCTTGAGCTAGCTAAGACAGCTCTTGAGTGGCGATTGGGATCTCTGGGTCAAGATCGCTCGTAAACAGACGTGTTTTTTGATCATTTCGACGCCCAAAATGGAGGTCGTTTTTCTGATCCCGCTACATCGTAGCCGAGGCTCGCCGCCGTTCTTTGCTCTGGCATGTTAAACGCGCAGTTTTTAGCGGGAATCTTTGTAAGTTGCTGATTATCAGGTTTCAAAAACCGTCCATCTCCGTTCTTTTGAGTTTTTTTCGTCTAAAAAAGTGCCCATCCCTGGGATTTGAGGAATTTTACCTCCGCAAAACACGTCCATCTCTGGGATTTGAGGAATTTGACGTCAGCAAAAGTGGTCCATCCCGGGATTTGAGGAATTTGGATTCAGCAAAGTGGCCTATCCCTTGGGTTTCGGTGAACTTTACGTCCGCGAAATACACCCATCCCTGGGATTTGGAGACTTTTTCCTCCGCAAAATGTCAAAAGAACAGGGATGGACGGTTTTCCACGTCGACTTTTCCCACCCATCTCCGTGGATGGACGGTTTTTTTCGTCGTCGAAAACCACCCATCCCCGGCTGAGAGTTTTCGAGAGGCGTTACGTGATCGACAGCTCAGAGTTTTCCTAAATAATTTGTGACGATGTAGGCCATTCCGGAAACCGGATAGCAACTCGTTCCGAAACGTTTCCGCTTCTTTTACCAAATGGCGCGCCGCAAATTAGATTTTCCATTTGCTGGCGCTTAAAGTAAAACCTCGCGCGCGTATGAACTTCAGCAAAGAGCAACTCTGGGAGCGGTTTAAAAAATACTACTTTGAATTTCCGTCCATCGGGCTTGCTGTCGACATCAGCCGTATCCATTTTGCTGATGATTATCTCGAGCAAATGAAAGGCCCTATGGACAAGGCCTTCAAAGCGATGGCTGAACTCGAGCGTGGTGCGATCGCGAATCCGGACGAAAAACGGATGGTTGGACACTACTGGCTGCGTGATTCAAAACTGGCGCCGACCCCTGAAATTGCTAAGGAAATTGATCAAACGCTCGCCGCCGTCAAATCGTTCGCACGCGAAGTTCACGAAGGAAAAATTCAGGGCGCGCGCGGTGCCTTCAAAAATGTTCTCGTCATCGGCATCGGCGGTTCAGCGCTCGGTCCGCAATTTGTCAGCAAAGCGTTGGGACACCCAATCACCGACAAAATGGATGTGTTTTTCTTTGATAACACAGATCCAGACGGCATGGATCAGGTGCTGGCGCAGATTATTAATGAACTCGGTGAAACGCTGTGCGTCGTGATTTCAAAATCGGGCGGCACAAAAGAAACTCGCAACGGTATGCTGGAAGCAAAGGCCGCTTATGAAAAGGCCGGTTTGGACTTCGGGAAACACGCTGTCGCGATCACTGGAGCGAATAGCGAACTCGACAAATATGCCGCCGCCGGGAACTGGATTCGACGCTTTCCAATGTGGGATTGGGTTGGCGGACGAACCAGCGAGATGTCAGCCGTCGGCCTTTTGCCAGCGGCTCTACAAGGAATTGATATCGAGGCGATGCTCCGCGGCGGAAAAGCTGCGGATATTGAATCAAGAAAAGATAACGTTACAGATAATCCGTCTGCCCTGCTTTCTTTGGTTTGGCTGAAGTGTTGTAACGCTAAAGGTGAGAAGGATATGGTGGTGATTCCCTATCGTGATCGCCTCGAATTATTCTCAAAATACCTTCAACAGTTGATCATGGAATCGATTGGGAAGGAAAAGGATGTCAACGGCAAGGTCGTCAATCAAGGGATTGCGGTCTATGGAAACAAAGGGTCGACGGACCAACATGCGTACGTCCAACAGTTGCGCGAAGGCGTAAATAACTTTTTTGTCACATTTATTGAGGTGCTGAAAGATCGCGAAGGAAAATCGTTGGAAGTCGAGCCGCGTGTTACTTCAGGGGATTATTTGAGCGGCTTTTTCCTCGGCACGCGCGAGGCTCTGTTTGAAAACGACCGGCAATCGTTGACTCTGACGATTCAAGAGGTTTCTCCATATTCGGTTGGTGTTTTGATCGCACTATTTGAAAGGGCTGTCGGCTATTACGCGTCACTCGTTAATATCAATGCTTACCATCAGCCTGGCGTGGAGGCTGGGAAGAAGGCGGCAGGCGCGGTGATTCAGTTACAGTTGAAAGTCTTGGATTACCTGGAATCTAAAAAGGGTCACGCCTTGACTTCGGCTCAGATCGCGAGCGGCATTGGTGCACACGACGGCTTCGAGACGGTGTTCAAAATTTGCGAGCATCTGTCGGCGAATCCCAGTCGCGGAATCAAAAAGACAACTGGCAAAACGCCATTTGAATCTACGTATCAGTTGGCTTAAATTCGGCGCCTTAAAATGTTCGAATCCGGTCAGACCTCACCCCGACCCTCTCCTTCCCAGGAGAGGGAGAGACGGAGTCTGTTTCTCTCGCATGGAATATTGCTGGAAGATTCGTCTGACTGTACGGCGCCAGCAGAAGCTACACTGACTGTTCCCTCTCCTGGGGAGGAGAGGGTTAGGGTGAGGTTCCGCTGCCAAGCTTCTTCAGTAAGCGGCACGTTTCCATCGCCCGCCACCTTTCAGCCCCCATTGTTTTAAATGTTTGTTTATCCCAAAAAATACGACGTGATTGTCGTCGGCGCCGGCCACGCTGGAATCGAAGCAGCGTTGGCGGCGGCCCGAATGGGATGCCAGACACTTTTGCTCACAATCAACGCGGATAGTATCGGACAAATGTCCTGCAATCCGGCGATCGGTGGACTAGCTAAAGGCCACTTGACGCGAGAGATCGACGCGATGGGTGGGGAGATGGGCAAATGCACCGACATGACCGGTTTGCAGTTCCGGATGCTGAACACAAAGAAGGGGCCCTCCGTTTGGGCTCCGCGCGCGCAGTGCGACAAGAAGGCGTATCAATTTCGGATGAAGTGGGTGTGCGAACGGGAGAAGAACCTCGACGTTAAACAGGGGCAGACGTCGAAGCTCATTCACAAGGACGGTGAGGTCGTTGGGGTTGAAACAACCTTGGAAATCCAATACCTGTCCAAGACAGTTGTGATCACGACGGGAACATTCCTTCGTGGATTGATGCATGTGGGGAGTAATCAACAGCAGGGCGGCCGGTTGGGCGACGCAGCATCGATGGGATTGTCCGGTTCGCTTAAGGAAGTCGGACTCGAGCTCGGTCGATTAAAAACGGGAACACCTCCCCGCCTCCTGAAGAGTTCCATTGATTTTTCTAAAACGGAGATCCAACCGGGCGACGATCCGGTTCCTTACTTTACTTATTGGCGAGACGATTTGTTCCACGTGGAACAAGAAGCGGCCGGGATCGAATCGAAACCCTACGATCAATACTTTCCGATTCCACGGAAGAAAATGTTCCACGTGGAACAGAACGGCAATTATCCACCGGGGTCAGTTCTGGAACAAATCGGCGGACAGCTTCCCTGCTATATCACTTTTACCACCGACAAAACGGCGGAGATCATTCGGGCGAATCTCCACAAGTCACCGATGTATTCCGGGGTGATCGAAGGGGTTGGCCCGAGATATTGTCCTTCGATTGAAGATAAGATTGTTCGATTTGCTGAAAAAGAGCGGCATCAGTTATTTCTGGAACCCGAAGGCGTTGCCACGGATGAAATTTACGTCAACGGCTTTTCGACGTCGCTGCCGTTCGAGGTTCAGTATGATTTGGTAAGGACAATCATCGGGTGCGAAAACGCGGAGATCCTTCGACCGGCTTATGCTGTGGAGTACGACTTTGCATTCCCGACCCAGTTGCATCCATCGCTCGAAACCAAGGCGTGCCGCAACCTGTTCCTCGCAGGGCAAATCAACGGCACCTCTGGATATGAGGAAGCTGGCGCCCAAGGGTTCATGGCTGGAATCAATGCAGCTCGGCGGGTACAAAACAAAGAAGCAATTGTTCTTCGTCGGGATCAAGCCTACATAGGAGTGTTAATCGACGATCTGGTGACGAAGGGGACATCGGAGCCATATCGAATGTTTACCTCTCGTGCTGAATACCGATTAATTCTCCGCCAGGATAACGCGGACATGCGCTTGAGTGAACTTGGACATAATATCGGGCTACTCCCCGCGCGGAATTATCGGAAGTTTCAGGACAAGAAACAGGCCGTGGAATGTGAGTTGGAACGGCTCGAGAAAACACGGGTCGGAACGGATACGCTGGCTCAACTGCTGAAGCGGCCCCAGCTAAGCTATAAGGATCTGCCGAACCGACGGGAAGACTTGAGCGAGGAAGTCGTGCAGCAGGTGGAGATTGGAATTAAGTATGCCGGTTACATTGATCGGCAGGAAGCCGAAGTCGCGAAGTTCAAGACCTTGGAAGATAAACAGATTCCTGGCGACTTCGATTATTCGACTGTTCATAGCCTGCGAAACGAGGCCCGACAGAAGCTTTCGAAAATCCGGCCGGCAACAATTGGCCAAGCGTCTCGTATTTCCGGGGTGTCGCCATCAGATATCAGTATATTAATGGTGTGGTTGAAACGCGGAGCCGCAGTACCCGCAAAAACCCGCGATGCTTCCGACGTTTGTGCTGCGGCCGAGCACCTCGATGAAACACCGCCGTGTTGCGGGGATTTATGATGGCAGAAGGAAAGTGTTTTCAATTCGCAAAGAAACGGTAACTTAGCCGCAGCGGCCAAACTTTGGACGGTCAGAATTTCCGTTATGAATGCAGCGTTCGCCGACAAGATTGAGATGCAGCACATGTTGTTCTCGGAACTGTCCAACATGTTCGGCAAAGAAGTTCCTCTCTACGATAAATCGTTGCTGATTAATCGCGCGTGTAATCAGACGGTCTGTGGGCTTCTCTCCCGGTTATATAACGGCTTTACTTTGTCAGACGAGCAACTCGACAAAACCAGCGGTGAACGGCATGGAGCCATCCGCATTGGGAGGCCCGACGAATATCGTTTGATCACTGGTTTCTTCGCTGCGTTCGCGATGGAACCGCATAATTACTACGACATGACGAATGTCGGCAGTAAGAGTCAACCGATCGTGGCGACGGCTTTTCGTTCGCGCTTGAATCCTGAGCATCGAGTCTTCTGCTCTTTATTAATGACGGATTATTTTGATCCGGAAACGCAAAGGCGCGTTGAAGCGTTGTTGGCGACTCGCCAGGTATTTTCGGAACGCGCAAAAACGCTGATTCAAAAGAATCATGAACAGGGGGGATTGAGCCGCGACGATGCAAAAACGTTGATCAACGAAGGCACTACGAAGATATTCAAATGGACAGGCAAAGCCCGGGATCATCAGCTCTATCAAGACCTTTCAGCGGCTGGCTTTAAAATCGCAGCAGACATTGCGTGTTTTGAATCGCACCATCTTAACCACCTGACGCCCAACACGTTCTGCATGGAGCTTTACACAGCGTCCATGAAATATGCGATGGGTGAATTGGATGGAGAAGCGTTTCGGAAGCGAGCCAGTGACGCGCTGAATCATCTGGTTTCATTTGCTGATCGGGATTTCGTTCGACTGCACTTTAAACATCTCAGTCTCCAGCAAATCGATGGATTTGGGCGAGGAGAAGTCTCGCCGGAAGTAATCGCGGTCTTGATTGAGCAACTGGTGCAGCGGCTTCGGGCGCCTGAACTGGATCTCAAACAGTTGAAACATGCGGGCTTCAAAGATTTCACGGAAGGACCGGCGGAAGACACGCCAATCCTGTTGCGGCAGGATGCATATAAGGCGCTGACGGAACCAGTGACTTTTCACCAGAGCGACGGAACGAAGATCGAAACTGTTCACACGGCACGTTTTGGCGAAGTGGAACAGAGATTTTACGCCACCACGCCTGCCGGTCGCGAGTTGTATGACAAATGCCTTGCGGCCGCCGATGCAATGAAAGAGAAGAATCCGGGGTTGATCAAAAAAGACTACGCCGCGTACCAAACGGCTTACGCGCAGTGTTTTGCTCCATTCCCGAAAAAGCTTTCCGAACTTCTGGCGCAAAAACTTGTCTACGGACGATTTACTCCAACTGCGAACGGGCTCGCCGCCGCAAAAGCGAACAAAATCGACAGCACCGACATCTGTGATTTGGTACAGCGCGGTTATGTTCAGGCCGAAGGCTTGCGATACGAAGATTTTCTGCCAGTCAGTGCTGCGGGGATTTTTGCATCAAACCTGGGCCAATATGGAACAAAATCGACCGCTGCGACAAAGCCCGTTTACAAACAAGAACAGCTCGAGACGATCATGGGACGATCAATTGTTGATTCTCATATGACATATCAGGCTGTGGAGTGCCAGTCTTTGCTGAAGACGTACGAAAGTCTTGGACTAATTGAAAAACTCTCCGCGACGGTTAGTTCAGCTTGGCGAAAAGCCGCTGCCGTACTTTAGCGCGCATCCTTCACGTCAAATGTCACACTGTGCCACGCGGCACACCAATGTGTGACATAATGTCTCTCCAGCCTTTAATTAATCTTGGGCAGATACTTCGTAACTAACGTATCCACAGCCTGTTACAAATTATACGACGCCGTGGCACCGTCGGTGCTGAATATTTTTTGAGCTTTAAGCTCCTTTGAAAGGAAACCAGATTTTATGGCAAAAGTTTTAGGTATCGATTTAGGCACGACGAACTCCTGTATGGCCGTCATGGAAGGCGGAGAGCCGCTCGTGCTCGAGAATTCTGAAGGAAAACGCACGACTCCTTCGGTTGTCGCTTTCGCAAAAAATGGTGAGCGGCTCGTTGGCGAAGCCGCAAAACGCCAGGCGGTCACCAATCCCCGCAACACCGTTTATTCCGTTAAGCGTTTCATGGGCCGCAAATTCGATGAGGTTCAGGAAGAAATTAAACGCGTGCCTTATAAGGTCGTAAAGGCCAGCAACGGCGACGCAGCGGTGGAAGTTGAAGTTGAAGGCAAGGCCAAGCAATTCACGCCGCCGGAGATTTCGGCGATGATCCTGGCAAAATTAAAGGCAGATGCAGAAATGCGCCTCGGCGAAAAAATCACGCAGGCGGTCATTACTGTTCCCGCTTATTTCAATGACTCACAGCGTCAGGCGACGAAAGACGCCGGGCGCATCGCCGGTCTCGAAGTGCTTCGTATCATCAACGAACCCACCGCAGCTTCGCTCGCGTATGGCCTTGATAAAAAGAAGGACGAAGAAATTGCGGTTTACGACTTGGGTGGCGGTACGTTCGATATTTCCGTTCTCGAAATCGGCGATGGCGTTTTCGAAGTGAAAGCGACCAACGGCGATACGCACCTCGGTGGTGACGACTGGGATAATCGCATCATGGATTGGATCCTGGATGAATTCAAACGCGAGAACGGCATGGATCTCCGCAAGCAGCCGGATGCGTTGCAGCGCATTAAAGAAGAAGCTGAAAAAGCGAAGATCGCTCTCAGCTCGGCGCAGCAATACGAAATCAATCTGCCGTTCATTACGGCCGATGCGAGTGGACCGAAACATATTTCAATGAAGCTGTCCCGCGCGAAAATGGAGCAGCTCTGCGACGATTTGTTCGAACGCACCATCGGTCCGGTGAAGGCTTGCTTGAAAGACGCTGGTCTCGGGGCCGACAAGATCGATGAGCTCGTGCTGGTCGGTGGTATGACCCGTATGCCGCGCGTCGTCGAAGTCGCGAAATCACTCGTCAACAAACCACCTCATCAGGGTGTGAACCCGGATGAAGTCGTTGCGATCGGCGCGGGCATTCAAGCCGGCGTGCTCAA
Organism: uncultured bacterium; assembly: GCA_966112985.1. GTDB lineage: Bacteria > Verrucomicrobiota > Verrucomicrobiia > Limisphaerales > JACDHS01 > CBHWET01. Next base: position 28,203 of record CBHWET010000014.1, read on the forward strand.
GGGCGAAGTCAAAGACGTGCTCTTGCTCGACGTTACGCCGCTGTCGCTCGGTATCGAAACGCTCGGTGGTGTGTTCACAAAATTGATTGAACGCAATACGACGATTCCAACGCGCAAGTCGGAAATCTTTTCGACTGCGTCGGACAATCAACCTGGCGTGGAAATTCACGTTTTGCAGGGCGAACGTCAGTTCTCTCGCGATAACAAGACGATCGGCAAGTTTCACTTGACGGATATTCCGCCGGCTCCGCGTGGTGTGCCGCAAATCGAAGTCACTTTCGACATCGATGCGAACGGTATCCTGCACGTGAGTGCTAAGGACCTCGGCACTGGCAAGGAACAAAAGATCACCATTACGGCGAGCAGCGGTCTCTCGAAAGACGAGATCGAGAAGATGCGCAAAGACGCTGAAGCACACGCTGAAGAAGACAAAAAGAAACGCGAAGAAATCGAAACGCGCAACGAAGCCGATAACACGGTTTATCGCACAGAGAAGTTGCTGAAAGAAAACGGCGACAAGATTTCGGGCGATGCGAAGAGCAAAATCGAAAGCGCATTGAACGAAGTCAAAGAAGCGTTGAAAGGCAGCGACTTTGCCGCAATCAAGAGCGCCAGCGAGAAGCTTAACGAAGCGTGGCAGACCGCGTCAGCCGAACTTTACAAAGCCGCGCAGGAACAGGCAAAGGCCGGTCAGGCTGGTCCGAAACCCGGACCTGAAGCGGGCCCGAAAGGCGGCAACGGCGAGAAAAAGGACGAAGGGCCAATCATCGACGCCGAAGTTGTCGACGAAAAGAAATAACTCTGTAGCAGCCGACGTGAGGTTCACTCCTCACGTCGGTTTTGAACGCAAAAACCTAACATGAAAATTATTGTTAAACTGAATGCAAGTGTGACACCGCAAGGTGGAATGCTGGTTTGGTTTAATCAAGTCCCCGCAAAGCGCCAGGTGATTACGCTGGAAACACCAAACGGCGTTCCGACTGAACTGCTCTTCGCCGCTGAATGCAAACGCACCGGCTGTGATTGCGCACGTCATTTCGGAAACAACTAAGCCCAGACAATTTTAGAAACTTTCCCGCCGCGAGTGCGGCAGGGACTTTTGATTCGTTAACAAATCGAAAATAGAACAGAAAAAGGAAAAGCAAAACTATGGCACTCAATGTGAAACCGATTGGCGACCGTATTCTGGTCGAAGCAGTCGAAGAAAAAGAAGTGAAGAAAGGTGGAATCATCATCCCTGACACCGCCAAGGAAAAGCCGATGGAAAGCATCGTCGTTGCACTCGGCACTGGCAAAACAGACGACAGCGGCAAGAAGATCCCGTTTGAAGTGAAGAAGGGTGACCGCGTGCTCATTAGCAAATATGGCGGCACGGAAATCAAGCTCGACGGCAAAGAATACAAAATCCTCAGCTCGGACGACATCCTTGCTGTGATCGAGTAATCGAGTTTCGATTAACCAATCTGAAGTAACGAAAGGACAAAGAAAATCTATGGCAGCAAAACAATTAGTATTCGATGAAAGTGCACGTCAGTCCCTCTTGAAGGGCGTGCAGAAATTGGCGAAGGCCGTCAGCGCAACGCTCGGACCTAAAGGCCGTAACGTTGTTCTCGACAAAAAATTCGGTTCTCCAACGGTGACCAAAGACGGTGTCACTGTTGCGAAGGAAATCGAATTGGAAGACCCATACGAAAACATGGGCGCGCAGATGGTTCGCGAAGTCGCGAGCAAAACCAGTGACACCGCTGGCGATGGCACGACGACGGCAACCGTTCTCGCTGAAGCTATTTATCGCGAAGGTTTGAAGTACGTGACCGCCGGCGCAAGCCCGATCAGCGTCCAACGGGGTATCACGAAAGCCGTTGAAGCTGCGACCGAACAGCTCGCGAAGATCGCGAAGAAGGTCAAAGACAAAGAAGAAATCAAACAAGTCGCCACAGTCTCCGCCAACTGGGACACGACGATCGGCGAAATCATCGCTGACGCGATGGACAAGGTCGGCAAAGACGGCACGA
>CBHWET010000015.1:0-29398 GCA_966112985.1 uncultured bacterium
GCAAAATGCTCAACCTCTGTGTGGTCTTCAACGAAATGGGCGATGAAGAATTTGCCGCAATCCAACAACGTTTTCCACGCGTCTGGGATTACTGCATTCAAAACAACATCATTAAAGTGAAGTAGGAATTCCGGTAGGATGCAGGCCATGCCGCGAAAAAACTTGTGCGGATGATCAAACAGCGCACGCCGTGTCGCCGCAAGATTCACGTTGCCCTCAACCCTGTTCTATCGATCACAGTGCTGAAAAAAAATAGCGTCTCGAAGGCGGAGGACGGTTTTGAACGGTGCCCTCTTCGAACCTCAGCGTCTCCCGTAACGACAAATCAGGTTGTAGAAAAGCAGCGTTGTGGAGAATAGCGTCCATCTCTCGAGGCGATTCCCATCTGCCTTCCTGGGTACAAGCTGAAAGAATTCATATTATGGTTTCAAACCGCGTTGCGGGATTATCCCTTGTTTTAGCAATCATTGTTTACGCTGGCTCCGTGTCGGCTCAGACCACCCCGGAATATCGGGGACTCTGGATCAATGGATGGGATGGCGTATATACGACGGCATCCGAATGCACGACGATCATCAGTCGCGCCCGTGCCGGGAATCTCAATTCGATCGCGCCGCAAATGCGCCGTCGCGGCGATGCGTTCTACAATTCCAATTACGAACCTAAAAATCCGGAAGTGGCGTCAACGTTCGATCCCCTCGCCGATCTCATCGCCAAAGCACACGACACGAGCACAGGCGGCCAACGTCTGGATGTGGACGCCTGGATGGTGACCTTCCATATCTGGCAGGGTTCGACTCCTCCCTCGGATCCAAATCATCCATTCAATCTGCACCCGGACTGGTTATTGAAAAACTATGCCGGCCAGACATTCATCGGCAACGAATACACTTTTGATCCGGGCCATCCCGAAGTTCAGAAGCATACTTACAACGTGTTTATGGATGTCGTCACACGTTACAACATCGATGCGATTAACTTCGACTATGTCCGTTATTCGAGTCCTGATGAAGGCTACAACGCGGTTTCGGTGGGGCGCTTCAATAACCGTTTCGGTCGTAGCGGCTTGCCCGATCCGCAGGATCCCCTCTGGAAACAATGGCGTCGCGACCAGATCACGGCCCTCGTCCGAAAGATTTACCTGAACATCCAGGCGACGAAGCCGAGCGTAAAACTGATGGCCGATACGATTACATGGTCTCCGGGCGTCACCACGAAAACGGAATGGACCAACTCGGCGCGCGCTTATAATGACGTGCTGCAGGATTGGCGCGCCTGGATGGAAGAAGGCATTCTCGACGTCGCGAGACCGATGGCTTACTTCCGCGAATATGACGCCACGCAGGCATCAGATTACCGCAAGTGGGTCCAGTTCGCGGCGGATCAAAAATATAATCGCCACGTAATCATTGGTCCCGGGATTTATTTGAATAGCGTAGCGGATGGAATCACGCAGATGCGTTATACGCGCACTACGACGAGTTCAGGCCACAAAGCCGATGGTGTTTATGGCTACGATTACGTCACGCCAAACAATGCCGGTGTCTCGCTTACGACCACGCTCAATGCGTGGGTTGCGCCGAGCAGCTATGATCCAATTACTCCTCCGATTTTTTCCACGAAAGTATCGGTACCGTCGCGTCCGTGGATTACGTCGCCGACGCGCGGCCATTTGAAAGGTTTTGTGCGGGGCGGCACTTCGGCCAATTATCTTGATGGCGCCAGCATCTCGATCAGCGGACCGGTCAGCCGAAGTTTCATCAGCGATGGCACAGGTTTCTTCGGTTCCGTTGACCTTCCCACCGGCAGTTACACGCTGACTGCTTCATTCAGCGGTTTCACGACGGTGAGCACCAACTTCACGGTCACCGCTGGAGCCGTCACGACGCGAGATCTCATTCTCCCCACCCCTCCAGGACAAATCCTCCTCGACAATGCACAAGCGACTTACATTGGAACCTGGAGCACCGGCACATCTTCGACGGATAAATATGGCAGTGATTATCGGTACGTTCTTGGTGTCAGCGGAACGGCGACGCATACGGCAACTTACCGCCCAAATATTCCGGCCAATGGCATTTACGATGTTTACATCTGGTATCCGCAAGGAAGCAATCGCGCGTCGAACGCGCCATGGACAGTTTCGTCCGCGAGCGGCACGACAACGGTGAACGTGAATCAACAGATCAACGGCGGCACATGGGTCCTGATTGCATCGGGAAGAAGTTTCAATGCAGGCACAACCGGTTATGTGCGCCTGTCTAATTCCATCGGCTCGACGACCCCGGTGGTGATGGCGGATGCGGTGCGACTCATTCGCCAGTAGCATCGGTGACGCGACGTCCCGTCGCCTGAAGCGTTATATCTTATTCCCGGGCGGGGGCCTGGACGTCCCCGTCCGTCGTCGTTTCAGTTTGTGCCTGACGGCCGTAGGTTCATCCGGCAATCCGCATCGAGTGGCACTGGTTTGCCCACTTCTTCGACAGGATGCGTGAAGAGATAGCGCCACACGTCTTCGTGAATGAATTGCCCTGCGGAATTTTTCACCGCTGAGCTGCCAGGAACGACCGAGCCATGCGCTCGGGTTGGATCGTTCTTTACATCCGCATCGGTAATGAGCCGACGTGTATTGCCATAAGGTGCGGCGGTTCGATCCACGTTCACGACTGGGCCGAACTTCTGCAGACCGAGCAATTGCCACGAACGGCAGTAATGGTCGCCGGTCCAGCCAGCATCCAGCACGTGGCTAAATGCAAAAAAACGATTCGCTGGAGTGGCCGACGGCAACGCCTGCCAGGTTTCATACTGGTCACGTGGTCCGCAGAACATCACCACTCGATCCACCTTTTTGTATTTGGCGAATCGCGCCGAAACGGTGGCTCCATGTGAACTGCCGGCAATGATCACTCGATCCCAACGAAGGTCCTTGAGATCGTCGGTCAAAAAATATTCCCAGCGTCCGGCAGGATTTTTCTGCGCCAGCCATTTTACAAATTGCAAGGCACGCTCCATCATTCCATCTGGTTTCGGAATGTTCACAACATCGCTGAAGTCTTCGCCGGTGGCCGCTTCCAGGCGTATTTTGCCGAGGAATTTGTCGTCCGCTGGTGGCGGCTCCTTTCCAAAGATCGGAAACCAGCCGTTCGCATAATGCACTCGGATCGCGTGCAGGCCGTAGTTGTTGACATGCTCAAACAACGGCGCGCTGTAACCCATAAGCCAAATGACCAGCTTGCCTTGCGGTTTGACGCGGGTATCGACCGAAGCATTTTCGACGTCGGCAGGTTTGCCGTTCTTTTCGAAAACAAAATCGATTTCGGGGTGCGGCCGCGCGCGTGAATCAATCTCGCTGGCTCGTGCGCTGAATTCATACCGGTGCGGCTGCGCATCGGAAAATTTCAATGGCCCTTCTGCAGCGGCATGGAGAGTAAACTCAGCGAGCAAAAAAAGTGCGATTGTAATCGTTCTGGCAATCATATTCGAGTTAGACGGAATAGATTCGGTGTCACCAAAATTTCCACCATGGCTTAGCCGCAGATGATTTCTCGCCCGTCTGAGGGACAATGGGCCGCATCGCCGGAAGAACTGTGCTCTCTATTCCTTCAATTCCCCAACCTGGGAGACGGTAATATTCGGCCACCTTTCGCGCGGTCTCGCGTGCATCCAACGATGGATAGATCGCACCGGGGACCAGTTCTTTGTTCCGACACACTCGTTCGTATTCCGCGCGTTCTTTGTCATCTTCATCAAAACAGTCCAGAGCGCTCTTTACCTCATCCGGATTGAAATAGGCGGTATCTTCCCAATGCTCAGGTGTTCCTTCCGCGCGCTCCCAGGTTCGTTCTTCCTGGCCATAACAGCCGTATACCAAGGTCCGGCAATGTTTCGGTCCTTTCCAGTGATGAAATTGAAACGCGTCCACGACGCTCTGGAAGCCGAGCCAAATGACATCTGTATTTATGTCGCGAGCGATTTGTTTTAAGGTTTCGGTTGGTGGATCGAAGTTGTTATCGCCCAGCTGCACCGAAATAAAATCGCTGCTGTGCTCAATGGCCGCCGATTTAAATTGCTCACGAATCAGCGGAAGTGTTTGGTCATCGATTTTCCGTATGTAGATGGCGTTGAGCGTTCCCATATTGGTTTGAGTTCTCGATTAATTGCCAAGAACGATTGCGGGTCAACCCTCCAGAAGGAACGCGACCGATACCCATTCTAAGAAGTTCTTGCTGAGCAGGGCGCGTTGTTTGATGGTGTCGGGGTATGATTTTCCCAAATCGCATCGCTCGATTCTTTTTTGCGATAGCTCTAATTTCCATTTCTGTTCCTGCACACGCCGAAACATGGCGCGCCGGGGTCGCCGAAACCGATATTACGCCGCCCATTGGGTATCGGGTGGCGGGTTATTTTTATGAACGCATCAGCACCGGTGTTCACGATCCGCTCAAAGCAAAAGCCGTTGTCCTGGAAAACGGGACAAATAAAGCGGCTTTGGTTTTTTGTGATCTGGTGGAAATGACGCTGCCGGTCTCGGTCCCGGCCCGAAAAGAAGCCAGCGCGAGAACAGGAATTCCTGTTTCAAACATTCTCATCTGCGCGACGCACTCGCATACAGGACCGTTGTTCAATGATCTTCGACGCGACATTTTTCATGCGGCCGCCATCGAGAAATATGGAAAGGACCCGACGGAACCTTTGGATTATCCAGCGTGGCTGGCTGCGCAGCTGGTGGACGTGATTGTCAAAGCAAATGCGAACATCCGGCCCGCGGAGTTGAAAGCCGGTTTCGCAAAACAAGAAGGGTTGGCGTTCAACCGGCGCTATTTCATGAAGAACGGAAAGGTGGCGTGGAATCCCGGTCTCTTGAATACGAATATCGTCAAACCAGCTGGACCGACCGATCCTGCGGTGCCGATTGTTTTTATCGAATCTGTCGAGGCGAAGAAAACCAAACCGGTCGGCGCGATCACTATCTTCGCCATGCATGCCGATACTACGGGCGGAACTGAGTTCAGCGCGGATTACCCGTTCTACTTACAGGAGGAATTGCGCAAAGCATATGGCGCGGACTTCATCTCCATGTTCGGTGCAGGCACCTGCGGCAACATCAATAGTATCAACGTATCGGTCGACGCCTCCAAACAGAACCACGCACCACAACTCGGCGCCACGCTCGGCAAAACAGTGCTGGCACAGATCCCGAACCTGAAACCCATCGAGCACCCTTCATTGGCTGTCCGCAGTGAAAAAATCGTGGTGCCGCTGCAGGAAGTTAGTCCAGAGCAAGTTGCCGAAGCTCAAGCGACATTGAAAAAACAATCACAAGGGACAGGCAAACTTTCAGTCGAAGCATTCAAAATCGCGGACCTTGGTCGACGCGGAAAAACGTGGCCTTTGGAAGTTCAAGTATTTCGATTGGGCTCAGATACCGCCATTGTCGGTTTACCGTCAGAAATCTTCGTTGAATTTGGTTTCGCGATTAAAAAAGCGTCTCCATTCAAAAACACATTTGTGATTTCGATTTGCAATGATCGCCCCAATTATATTCCGACCCTCGAGGGTTTCGCACAAGGAGCATACGAAGCGATCAATTCGCGTGTTCAGCCGGGTACAGGCGAGAAGCTTGTGGAAATCGCGACGAAATTGTTGAAGGAACTAAAGTGACGACCAGAGGCGGAGAACTGAATAGCACCGCTCAGAATACAGCGCGATTGATCAAATCGAATTACTTAACTTTCAATGACTGAGCTCGCGCCCAGTGACCATTTCGACGGCAACCGTTTCTTCAATCCAAACGGCACCTGTCAAAAGGGTTTTCCTGAAGTGTTTCGATGGTTGATCAAACGCAAGCCAAGCAAATGGCCACTACAGGTTCCGAACTCACACGAAAGTCGCCGGTTGCAAAATCGGCTCGCCGGCGAAATCACGTTAACATTTATTGGCCACGCCAGTTTTCTTCTTCAGATTGGCGAAACAAATATCTTAATCGATCCAGTGTTCTCGTTACGCGCCAGCCCCGTTCAATGGGCGGGGCCGAAACGGGTTCGACTCCCGGGCGTGAAACTGGACCATTTGCCTCCAACGCACATTGTCCTGTTGAGCCACTGTCACTATGATCATTTGGATTTACCGACACTGCGTCATCTGCGCTTCCGATATCACCCTCGAGTCATCACACCATTGAAGAATAGTCGTGTGATTCGAAAGTCCGGCTTACAGGATATCACCGAGTTGGACTGGTGGGAATCAACCGAAGATCGGGGCATTCGTTTCACCCTCACACCGGCGCAGCATCTCTCAGCACGAAAGTTTTCAGATCGCAACAAAGCTCTGTGGGGCGGGTTCGTCATTGAAGCGGAAGGAAAGACTGTCTTGTTCGCCGGCGATACTGGGTACGCCGAACACTTCAAAGAAATCGCCCGGCGTTTTCCGCGCATTGACCTGGCGCTATTGCCAATTGGGGCCTATGAACCACGTTGGTTCATGGCTGAATACCACATGAATCCAGCCGACGCCGTACAGGCCTTTCTCGATCTCAAACCGGCACGCGCCATCGCTATGCACTTGGGCACTTTTCAACTGACCGATGAAGGCATCGATGAACCAGCAGAAATGTTGTCAAAGGAGCTTCAAGCGAATGCGATCTCTCCAGAACAGTTCGCAACGCTGGACGTCGGCCAAACGATCCGGATTGCATAACCGGGCATCAATTCGATACCGGACTTGAACCCTGATCGCGGGTCTTCGCCAGCAACTCACGCAGTTCCTTCACGAGCTTGCGATGCTGTGCCGCGACGTCGTGCTTTTCAGAAGGATCTTTTTCCAAGTTGTACAATTCGTCCGTGCCGGTGTTTTCTTTCGTTGCTTTTTTCATCCGCCGCTCCCCTTTTGCGCCACGCGGCTTGAAGGCCGGTTGATTTTCACGCTCGATCAATTTCCAAGGTCCTTTGCGAATCGCGTAATTGGCTGAAGCATCCTGCAAAATAATATAGTCGCGAGCCGCCTTTCCATTTCCGAACCATGAACTACTTACGTCGAAACTATCCTCTCCGTTACCTGCCGGAACTTTTGCGTGCACAATAGACGCCAGTGTCGCAAGCGTGTCGGAGATGCTCACAATATCCTCGCAAACGGTGCCTGCCGGAACTTTGCCCGGCCAGCGGACCAGATACGGTTCGCGGAAGCCACCTTCCCAGATGTCGTGTTTGCCACCGCGAAGAATGCCGTTGATCGCAAGACCAGCTTTCATCGCCGCCCCGGCATTTGGATTCTCCGTACGCGCCACGCCGCCATTATCACCGGTGAACAGCACCAGCGTGTTCTCGCTCAGTTCATTTTTGTCCAGAGCCTTCAATATCTCGCCGACAGACCAGTCGAGTTCGTGAATGAAATCGCCATATTTACCAAACTGGCTGCCTTTGAAGTCTCCGGTGGGAACAATTGGCTCATGCACTGCATTGGGCGCGAAATAGAGGAAAAACGGCTGCGACTTGTTGTCGTTAATCCATTGGACACAATGTTCCACCAGCTTCGGCATGACTTCTTCGGTGCTGCGTCGAACGGCTACCTCATCAACCTTCCCTTCGATTTCAACAAGCCTTCCTCCTTTGGTGACAAGTTTTTCGTTTTCGATGTATGACGGAGGTGGATTGCCAATGTTCGCGGCGAGACCAAAGAAGAAATAATCAAAACCAACCGACAGGGGCCCCGGCGTGAGCGGCGCATCCCAGTCCGTCTTTTCGCTCAGGCCCAGTCCAAGGTGCCATTTGCCAATCGCGGCTGTTTTGTAGCCCTGCCCTTTCGTCAGCGAAGCCAGAGTCGTTCGATTGGTTTCAATGTGCAGCGGAGCATTTGCAGAGAGCACCATTCCATCCTTTACCGGCGTCCGCCAGAAATAGCGCCCTGTCATCATCGCGTACCGCGTGGGCGAACAAACTGAGCCGGTTGCGTATGCATTCTTAAACAGCCGGCCTTCCTTGGCGAGACGATCGAGATTTGGTGTCTTCAAACCTTTCCCGCCGTAACAATTAACGCTCCCCCAGCCGAAATCGTCCGCCAGAATCACCACGATGTTCGGTTTCTTCCCGGAATCGGCGGCGAACCCGTTAACGACCAGTGTTAATGCCAGCCCGATGATTGCGGTGACCCGGAGAAGTATATTCATGATTGGTCCTTAGACTGAAACGCGGACGTTTGGTTACGTGGGCAGCGCTACCGCTCGCGGTCTAACTCATTTTCCCGGAATCAACACCACTTGCATCCGCGGGAACCAATAAGCCTGGCCAAGGACGAAAATGCCAACCAGCATCGCCAGCGCAAGACTATGGAAGAACACGTAGCGCAGGATTTCGCCTTCGTGGCCATACCAACTGGTGGCGATACTGGCTACAACAATACTTTGCGCATCGACCATTTTTCCCATGACACCACCGGAACTGTTTGCTGCCGCCATCAACACAGGATTCAAATGCAATTGTTCCGACGTAACTCTTTGCAACCCACCAAAGAGAACATTCGAGGCCGTATCAGAGCCGGTGAGAGCAACTCCCAGCCAGCCAAGCATCGTTCCGAAAAATGGATACAACCCGCCCGTCTTCGCCATGGCGAGTCCAAGTGTGGCATCCGTTCCCGAGTACTTCGTCACATATCCCAGCGCCAGCATCGCAGCGATCGTAATGAGCGAATAGCGAACGTGGTAGATCGTGCGGAAATATATCTTCACGAGTTCGCCGAATGAATACTTCATCAACAGGCCGGATATGATTGCCGCTATGAGAATCCCGGTACCGGTCGCAGAGAGCCAATTCAATGTGAATACTGCTTTTTCGGCCGGAGCATTCGTTGGAGCGACGGGTGGCGCACGAAGGACGACTTGATGAAGTCCGGGTACAGGCCAGTCGAACTTCGCCCATCCCCGATTGAAACAATCTTTTATACGCGGAACGCCCCAAAGAAAAACAAGGAGAGAGAGCAAAATCCACGGAGTCCACGCGCGGATCACCTCAGAGCGCGGCGGAGACGTCACTGTTTGGGCTTTATCCGGAACTCCTTCGAGTTTCCAAATCTCTTTCGGCCTCCATACTTTCAGCAGCAATACGACCGCAATGATGGAACTTAGTGACGCGACGATATCGACCAGCATTGGACCGTGAAAGTTTGAGACCAAATATTGCGGCACAGCGAACGCGATTCCCGCCGTCAATGCTGCTGGCCAAACTCCGAGCATTCCCCGGAATCCAGCCATCGCCCACACCACCCAGAAAGGAACGATCAGTGAGAAAAAAGGGAGTTGTCGCCCCACCATTGCCGAGAGCGCCTTTGCATCAATTCCCGTGACTCCGGCCAGGGCGAAGATCGGTGTGCCCAGAGCGCCAAATGCCACGGGCGCCGTATTGGCGATAAGCGATAAACCCGAAGCATGGAGCGGCTTAAAGCCAAGTTGAATTAACAAAGCAGCCGTTACCGCAACGGGAGTTCCGAAACCGGCCGCCCCTTCAAAGAACGCACCGAAAGAAAAGGCGATCAGAATGACTTGAATTCGGGGGTCCGGTGCAATGCTTGCAAGACTGCCACGCAACGTATCAAACAGCCCCCGATGCACCGTAAGTGTGTAAAGGAATATCAGGTTGAGAATGATCCAACCGATTGGAAACAAACCGAACGCCGCACCATACACCGTAGTTGCGGCGGCGACTTTCACCGGAATTTTAAACGCGGCAATCGCAACGACCAACGCCACAATCAATCCAAAGGCGGCCGCGAAGTGAATACGCATCTTCACCACGGCGATGGAACCAAGCAGAACGACAATCGGTAAAGCAGCAACCAGCGTCGAGAGCAATGGGCTCTGCAACGGATCGTAGTTTTGCAGCCAGGTTTGCATTTGGGATGCAAGGAGTTAGCCAGAGCCGAAAAGCAAAGCCAATGAAAACTCCGCCAATGGCATTACTCAGCTCACGATTGAATCAGTCAGCCAGCTCAAATACTTCTTATTCCCCTCAGTCAACGTAAGCGCAACAAATTCCGGGGTCTCATAGGGATGGTTCGCGACGATCAGTTTCTCGAGGGCCGCGAGACGTTTCGCCGTTGTCTTTAGAATGATCAGCAGTTCCATCCCCTGCTCTATTTTCCCCTGCCACCAATAATGCGATTCGACCTTCGGAATGATGTTCGCACAGGCGATCAAACGCGCTTCCAAGGCCAATTTGGCGAGTCGACGCGCAGTCTTCAGGTCGGGAACAGTAACAAAAACGATCCGGACGCCAGTCGGTTTCACTTTGTAAGACAATCTGGCTAAAGCATTTTCCTCAAGGGGAATCTCTCATCGGCTTTTACTTCAAATTCTGAATAACTATTTCTTGAATTCGAGGCGGCTATGCCGAAGATGATGCGCGTCCCTGTCCCAGTATGAACATCTCGCTGCGCCGTTGTGCCCCGATTAAAAAATGGATTGCCGTTTTAGCGCTACCGCTTATCGCTTCCTCCGCTTTTTCCGCTGGTCTTGATTACGAAGTCGATCCAACCCGCCTCGGCACAGGTGAGTGGGTCTACGTGATCAAGGATTGTGTAAACCACATGGGCGGCAGTGCGGATTGGGTAACTAATGCGCCAACCATGTTCCAATTTTTCAAGAAACATGGCGTTGATTACGTTGTGGTCAAGGCGGGCACAGGCTCAAGAGACTTTCCATCGGCCGAAAATCCACAATTTACGCCGGAGCTGGTCAAACAGGCGCACGCCGTCGGCATTCGCATTTTTGGTTATTCACGTTCTGACGGCAAAGATGTTCCGGGTGAAATCGCCCTCGCGTGCAAAGTCAATGCAATGGGTGCCGATGGGTTCGTTATTGATGCTGAAGCAGAATGGGAAGCATCACGACTCGGCGACAAAGGCCCCAAGCTCGCCGTCGAATTGTGTGAGGGAATCAGGAAAGCCTATCCGACCCGTTTCCTCGGTCATGCGCCGATGCCAATTATCAGCAAGCACAGCTCCTTTCCGTATAAAGAATTCGGTCGTTACTGTGATACTGTGATGCCACAGGCCTATTGGAAAAGCATCGGGGTGTCGCCCAAACGCATGGTCGCATGGATGGAAGCTGAATGGCATGACTGGTATAAAACACTGCAAGGTAATTGGACGAATGCCATTAAACCTTTGGCTCCAATCGCGCAGGCGTGGAGTCCGACTTCAGATCGCGTCCTTCACGGCGCTGAGATCGTTCAGTTTGCGAATGAGTTAAAGGCGGTCAAGAACCCTGCGTCACCCACGGGCTACAAAAGCATCAGCTATTGGCGTTGCGATTTACACACGCACGGTATGTGGAAAGCCATTCGCCGCGTAGACATGCTCAAAGAGAGCCCGACGGATCTTGAGCAGGACGAAAAGGAAGATCTGGCGAAATTGGAACAGCAGACTCCGGCTGCTTCGGAAAGCGCAAGCGACCTGATCCTGGATAACAACGGACCATTCGCAAGTTTCGAAGGCAAATGGACGCCCGGGAAAATGAAACCAAATCGGTTTGGCTCGAATTACGAATGCGCCAAGAGCGTCGCGGGGGGGCCAAATGCGACCGCCATTTATCGCCCGAAAATTACGAAGGCGGGCAAATATGATGTGTATGTGTGGTACCCATCGGATCTCCCGTTGTCCGGAGAAGTTCCTCACACGCTGTTCCACGCAGGCACCAGCGAAAGGATCATGGTCGACCAAAGAGAAAACGGCGGTCAATGGCTGTTAATTGCGACAGAGAAGTACTTCGAAGCTGGAACCGAAGGTTACCTCGCGATCTCGAACGATCTTGGCACTAACGAAGCGATCATCGTCGCCGATGCCGTGAGATTCCGGCAGAGCGTCGTCCAGGATGATGCGGTGGTTGATTCGGCGGCAACTGTTCCGCCAGTCCAACAATCCACAACACAAACAGCACCAGAGCCTAAACCCACCGTTGCCGCTGCAGAGATCATTGTCAGCGTCAACGACCCGAATGTGACGCTGGAAGGCAACTGGCGTGAGGGAAAGATGAGTTCCGGCTTTTTTACAGAAAATTATCGATGGGCAAGCACCGTTGCCGGCGCACCAACGGCCGTTGCGAGATTTGTTCCCGACATACGTGTCGAAGGCACGTACGACATTTATGTATGGCATACAGTCAGCACCAATCGTTCCCGTGCGGCACGTTGGGAAATTGAATGCGACGATGGCAAAGAAACGGTGCGCGTCAATCAGCGTCGCAATGGCGGACATTGGTTCCTCATCGCGAAAGACAAACATTTTTCCGCGGGTCGATCGGGATTCGTCAAACTTTCTAACGACACCGGCGAACGCGGTGCGGGGGACAACATTATTATTTGCGATGCCGTTCGCTTTGTCCTGAAGCAGGAAGGTAAGATGGAACACGGTGCGCGGGTGGCAGCAAATACCGAGCAGCCTAAAGCGACTGGTCCGGATACTGTCGAGACGTTTGTTCCGAGTGAACGCGATATTCTGGTCGACAACAGCAGCCCTGACGTGAAGTTTGAAGGCAAATGGATCACCGCAACGACGCCAGGGTCATTCGGCGGCGAGTGCGTCGCCGCCGCGACAACTGCGGGCAATTCGACCGCCAGTGCTGTCTATCGTCCAGCGATCAGCATTCCCGGCGACTACGACGTTTATATCTGGTATTCACAAGGCGCGAATCGCTCGACCAATGCCCAATGGTTGGTGTCGTGGAATGGTGGCACCGCAATGGTGAATGTCGACCAGACGAAGAACGGCGGCCAGTGGCTTCTCATTGCCAGCGGCAAACGGTTCGCCGCAGGCAACAATGGATCGGTCGCCCTGTACAACGACACGGACGATTCAGATCGCCACCGGAAAGTCATTGCTGACGCCGTTCGTTTCCGTCTTCGCGGCACAGGCCATGAATTGATTTCTACCGCTCGCTAAACGGCGGTGAAGCGCGGATCGATTCGGGTGATCTTCCCTGGATCCGCAATGCACGCAGGCTTAACGAGTCATGGCGCTTCGCCAACCGCTTCCCACTCTCATCGTGTAATAGCGGGCAATGGAAGAACCTGGGAACAGACAATCCCAATGCTCGGTACAAAAGAATCTGCCGGGCCGTTGACACCAACAGGTCTGCTCCGCGCACAACTTCTGTGATCCGCATCATTGCGTCGTCAGTCACAACGGCGAGTTGGTAAGCAGGAACATCATCTGGACGCCACACCACGAAATCGCCGAAGTCCCGTTGCGCAATGAATGACTGACTGCCACACGAGCCATCAACAAATGAAATCGCTTCCCCATCAGGAACACGGAAACGCCAGCTGACTTTTGTTCCGGGCGGTAAATCCTCAATGCGCTTTCCACGACACGTTCCGGGATAGATCGGTTCATCGTCCGACGCATGCGGCGCACTGGATGCACGCGCAACGTCCTGCCGGGAACAGGTGCAGGGATAAATAAGGCCCGCATCACGCAGCTGTCCCAGCCTGTGTCGATACAATTGCATTCGCTGGCTTTGTGCATATGGACCGTACCGACCGCCGCAATCCGGCCCTTCCTGCCAACGGAACCCGAACCAATGCAGGTCTTCAATCATCGCCGCGACAAATTCAGGTTTGCACCGCACAAAATCGAGATCCTCATTGCGCAGGACGAGAATCCCTCCCCTCTCGACTGCCCGTTGTTGTGCTACCCAGAATGTGCGCGCGTGCCCGAGATGCAGGAAACCGGTCGGTGAAGGTGCTATACGACCGCGATATGCGTGCCGATCCTCGGTCATGCTCAGCGGGCTTTCTGCGCAATGAGCGTCATCCGTTGCCACCACCAGATAATTTTGCCGTCTTCTTCAGCAACACCGAATAGTTTGCGGGCGGAAGCAGGGGCAGTGCGAATCAGCTCAAGAACCTTCTCCCGGTTTTCCGGTGTGGTCGCCGCTGTTTCGAAATACCAGTTGAGGTCCGGCTGTTTAAAGGGAACAAGCTTCACGTTCCGAACCGTTAAGCCGTTCTCTTCGCACATCCGTTTCCAATTGTTGGGAGTAATGAATCGGTTATGGCTCGGATCGCGATATTTTTCGACCGCATGCGCCCATGCTTCTGCCTCCGCCTGATCGTCTTCGACTGTGCCGTCAATGATAAGCAGATGACCGCCGCGTTTCAGAACGCGCGCGGCCTCCCGCATGAATTTTTCGGGCGCACTAAAATGGTGAGCGGCGACACGGCAGGTAACGAGGTCGAAAGATTCATCCGGATTTGGAAATTCCTCGGCAGCGTGTTGCTGCGTTGTGACAGATAAACCACGTTCCGCAGCCATTGCCGCAGCACGATCGAGCATCGGTTTGGCAATATCCGAAAGCGTGACGTCGTGACCCAGACTCGCGAGAAACACTCCCGTGTGCCCCGCTCCCGTCGCGATATCCAAAACTTTCGCCCGTTGTGGCAACGTGATGCTCTCTACCGCGTCACGAACATCATTCACGTTTTGAAGAATGTGCCCCTGGCCGTAACGATGACTCTGTTTGCCAAATTGTTCCTGCGCGGCACGCTGGACGTCGTCAAGTTTCATGCGTTCACGATAAGACCATTTATTCCAGTTTCAACAAAGCTCCGGCACCCGGCGCCACCCAGACCTGTTCACCTTCAAACGGCGTTGGCTGCCCGTTATACGGCGAAATAAGTTTCACCGCTTTTGGCGCCTTTCGGAATTCCGGCCATCCGACCGCCGACTTCGTAGGATTTTTATTTACCACCATGACGTAGCGGCTTCCGTCTTTGTGAGTAAAATCGCCGACAGCGAAATCGGCGCTCATCTTCGCAACAAGCGTACTTGTGCCGGGCGCATGACATCCATTTGGCACCGTCCCGAAGTGATAGACATCATCGGAGGTCAAATCGAGAAGCGTCGGCGCAAGCTTCTGAATCTGAAGATTTACATTTTGCAGCCATCCCCACGTGGGCGTCGGATTTCCGAATTGATCGATCGGTGCCCCGCGGTAATTTCCGACCTGCGGCGCGAAATAGGTAAAGTAAGCAATCCCACGCGCTCCACACGCCAGGCTGCTATAAACCTGAAATTTCAAATCCGCTGCGTTCGGCTCGCGATAATTAAAGTGCGCAACGGACAACACAATATTCCAAAAAGGCACATTGTGTTTTTTGGAAGCAGCACGCATCTGCTCAAGATTTCGCCAATAGCCTTCACGCAACGAACCATCATCCAGCAGCGCATAATGATCATAGCTGAGTTGTGTGGGGTGACAGTTGGTGACGAACTTCTCGATATACTCCTCGTAACTGGAGGTACCGAGCTGCCAGTTCTCCGCGTAATTCGGGAATAAATTGATGTAAGCCCATTTGTCGGGCGCATGTTCGCGAACTAATGAAGCAACCGTCGCAAGTCCCGGAAACAAATTGGCCGGCGGCTCATCGCGTAAATAGAAACCGTAAACGGCGCGGTTCGATGCCACTTCTTTGATCGCCGCGACAACGTTTGTCTTCGCGACATTCGGATCCACGTTTGTCCAATCGTAGTTTCCAATCCGCGGATCTTGAACGATCGCCTTCAAGCCCACTGCCTCCACTTTCTTCAGCGTTTCAGGCGTAGCAAAACCCGCCACGGTAAATCCACACTCCTTGATTTTCTCAATGACGGCCTTGTCATTCGGCACGTGATTCCAGGGCATCACGGGGATAAATGTTTCCGATTCAGCGCTCGCACTCCCTATCGAGCAGCAAAGAAGAGTTAAAATTCCGTAAACAACAGTCGAACTTCTACTTTTCACGGGGCCGACTTTGAAACGATCCGTCCGAAAAAACAATGCTCTGTAGAGCCAGAACAGCTCCGCCTCCCCGTTCTCCGGTTTCCAACCATTGGCTATAACGTTATCGGAAAGCGAACTGCGAATGGAGTGGCCGTGACCAAAGTGAGATTAATCGCCCGCCCTCCATCTTGCTCCAGCCCAGTCCGCCTGTAATGCCATAAATTGATCAAAAGAGGCAAAAATCGGTCGATTAAGTTGTAAGTAATTGAAATTACAGGCCTTGGAAGTCGAATCGAAAATCTCCCAACGAAATTTTCGTTACGAAAAATCCGATATTTGCGCTCCCAACGGTTTTTACGTTACGAATTTTCCGATTTACACGCTCCCATCGATATTTACGTAACGTAAATTCCGATTTACACGCTCCCATCGTTTTTTACGTTACGTAATTTTCGATTTACACGCTCCCAACGAATTTTACGTTTCATAAATCTCGATTTTTACGCTCCCGCCGCTTTTTACGTCACGAATTTTTCGATATTTACGCTTCTACCCCGCTATCTGTTCCAGCGGAGTAGGAAAATCATCGAACGACCGAAGAAACATACCGCCCTTCAGCTATATCGATAACGCCTGTGCAGCGAAACTCACGCTTGTTAAAATAACTGCACGTGATACGGTCGCCGTCAGAAAGGTCTTTATGGGAATCAAAACCACCATTTGTTCGTTGTTCGCCGGATTGTTCGCTTTCACACTTCACGCAGCCGAATCCAAGCTATCGATTGATCGTGATGTTGCCACGGGGAAAATTATCGTGTCGTGGACCGGACGCGGCATCCTCGAGGAAGCGAGCAGCGTAAATGGCACTTATCGACCTGTGCCGAAAAAAGGTGGCGGTTCTTACGTGGTCATAGACGCGACGAAAAGTCATGGAGTCTTTCATCTCAAAAGGACTGCTACCGCCAATGACGGACCCGTCTATTCAATGAACATCGTCGGCTATGTGAACAAACAATTGCCACCGGGACTCACGTTGCTGGCAAATCCTCTCTATCAGCCGACCAACAGTATCGCCGTATGGTGGCCGACAGCTCCGGACGGCGCCCAGATCTTTAAATACACTGCAGGCAACGGCTATGAAGTTGCCACATTCGATGGCGTCACTGGTATCTGGTCGAATCCCAACATGGAGATTCCACTTGGGACTGGCTTTTATTTTCGCAATCCAACGACCAGCACCATCATGCAGACCTGGGTAGGAGAAGTCGTGCAGGGTGTTGTCGTCAACCCGTTGCCCGCGGGCTATTCGACAAAAGGTTCGATGATTCCACAGGAAGGCTCTATCAATTCGCTGCACAATATCCCGGGTCAAGCTGGTGACGAACTGCGACTTTACGTGAATGATCTCCAGGGCGGGGGCCATGAATTAATCAGCACGTTCGACGGCACCGCGAACGCCTGGGTTCCCGATCTCCAACTCGGTGTCGGCGACGGATTCTGGATTCATAAACAGAATGCGCAGGATTGGGTGCGAGTATTTTACGCCTATTAATAGACCCCGAGATTTGAGGCCGTTCTGAAGCAAATCGTCTCCCTCTTCACCGTACTTCTGTCCGCGACGGTTGCGTTCGGCCAGGGGCAGATCGTCTTCAACAATCGCGTTCTCAATACCGTCATTGCACCCGTTTACGATCTCGAAATCGGCTCCTCTACGGTTTTGAAAAATGGGAACACGACGAACGGCACTCCAACCGGTACACAAAGCTATAGCGGCCCGCTATTGAGCGGAACAAATTACACCGCTCAATTATTCGGCGGTGCAACAAACGTAGCCGACGAAAATCTTTTACCCCTTACACCCGCAACAACTCTTCGTGTTGATGCACCGGGCTTTGTCCTCGCTCCTACAAATGCAGTCACACTTCCTGGTATTCCGGAAGGTCAACGTGCAAAAATTCAACTACGGGTGTGGGACAACGAGGGCGGCTTGGTTCCCACGTGGTTCGATGCCCTAAGCGACCCGACAATTCCGCGAGGCCAATCCAGTTCCTTTATTTCTGAGCCGCTCGGCGGGTTGTTTTTACCTCCGCCAAATCTTATCGGCCTGCAAAGTTTCAACCTGTCTACGCTCGTTCCACTTCCGTTTGCGTTGAAAATCAATTTTCAACCGAACGGCGCTCCTGTGCCCGGTGGTTACCTCGCAGACTCAGGACTTTTGTTTGGGGCTCGAACGAATGGATTCACGTATGGATGGAACGCAGACATGACCACGAACGCCGTGGATCAGAATGCAACGAACTCATTGGACCAACGATATGACACCTTCATTTTGATGGCGAAGGCACCGGGCGCAATCTGGGAACTGGCCGTGACAAATGGCGTCTATCGCGTTCGTGGTGTGGCTGGAGATCCAGTTGGATTCGATTCGGTCTACAGGATTGAGGTTGAAGGAAAACCTCTCGTCTATGGAACGCCGACAGCAAGCAATCGTTGGGTCCAAGGAGAAGCTGTTGTTGCGGTAACAGACGGCCGACTGACAATTTCAAATGGTGATGGCGCAGTGAGCAATCGGCTTGCATTCATCGAAGTAACTGGGCTCACTCCTCCCCCCTTAAAAAGTCCGGCACCAAATTCTTCAAGCGGACGAATTCAGGTCTCCGGCAGTTCGAAGGCGAAGTACGCAATCGACCGTTCTGTCGATCTTCTTCTGTGGACTTTCGTTGGAGTCGCAACAAACAGCGGCCGCAACACGTTTACCGCGATCGATACGGCGACGAATATCACGAGATTCTATCGCGCTCGCACATTGGTCAAACCAGCGGGAATTATCGCTTACACCAATAGCTTCGAGACGACCGTTGGCAGCGAGTGGTCCGCGAACACTGTATCAACATCGCCCCTCGGCAATCGGCACTTCCTCGGAACAATCGGTGCCGGAAGCATGAAGCTGACGTTAACGAATTTACCTGTTCACACAAAGATTTCCGTAGGATTTGATCTTTATGTGATGGGCTCGTGGGATGGTAATAGCACGTCCGGAGGACCCGATCTGTGGACTCTTGCCATAACCGGCGGCCCTACATTGTTGTCCACGACGTTCCAATCCGCATCGGGCAACCCGAATGCACGTCAGGCGTATCCGGGAGATTATCCCGCATCGTCGTTTCTCCCCCAGAGCGGAGCCAAAGAAATAAACACACTTGGATATAGCCCCGGCGGCGACACTGTCTATCGACTGAGCTATACAACGGCGCACACGAGCAACAGCGTGGAAATATCCTTTAGCGGTGGGATCACAGTGCCTGCAGGAGGCTGGGGATTGGACAACGTCGTGATTACTACCTTCGACGACGTTGATTAAGCCGGCTTGGATTCGGGAGCAGCCTTCGAGGACGGTTCGAACGGTTTCTTGAACGTCTCAACAAAATCATAGACGTTTTTAAAATCTTCACGGCTGTCCTGCTCGGTTTTCGCCAGCAAATTAAATTCAACCATGTTGAAGACAATTTCCCCAATATCTTCGCAGGAACGAATGCCCCACGATTCAAGAACCATCAGCGACATTGGACCGTATTGATTGAGAGCATAATCCCGAACCCCATTGAGTAATTCCTTGCCGCTCACATGGCGGATCTCGGCCGCTTTCTTCCCCACAATTTTCTGCGTGAAATCCAGAGACTCGCGGAGAAAGGTGTAGGCTTCGCGTGTATACCGCGGATCTTTCTCCACAATCTTCTCAATGACTTCTTCGAAATGAACGGCGTTCATCGTTTATCTTGAGTTCTGCTGATTATTTTGCGCCTCTATCCGTTGCGGGATCGCAGTAGCAAGACGGTACGTCTTCACCGCAAGGCCGAGCAGGAATAGACCCAGGAGAACGCATAGGATCGTCTGTTCCTGTTTTGTCAGCCGGTTCACTCAACGCACGCTACCTTATGCCACGGCAATGTTCACCAGCTTTTTCGGCACGACAATGACTTTCTTAATAGTCTTGCCCTCGATGAAAGGCTTCACTTTTTCCGATGCCTTCGCCGCATTTTCAAGATCGGCTTGAGATGCATTGACGGCAACCTTGATGACATCGCGCAGCTTGCCATTCACCTGGACGGGAATTTCCAACGTATCTTCGACAAGCAACGCAGCGTCGAACTTCGGCCACTGTTGATATGAGAGGTCTAAGCCCTTGAGGCTGCCGTCGACGACTGAAAGCTTGTGCCAAAGTTCTTCGCTGATGTGCGGAGCAAACGGCGCGAGCAGAACAAGGAAATCACGGAGAACAGACGCTGGTTTTGTCTCCCAGGCGATCGCATCATTGACAAAGATCATCAATGCCGAAATGGCGGTATTGAACCGCATGCCATCGAGATCTTCGGTGACCTTTTTGATTGCCGTGTGCAGCGACTTCAACTGCGCGGGTGTCGGCGCGACATTTTGAATCGCCGGATTCAGCTGAATCGTAGCGAGCAACTGATCGCTGCTGCGGCTGCCCGCAGTTTCTGCCTGTTCAAACTCCGTTTCACTCTTTTCATCGACGAACAAGCGCCACGCACGTCCGAGGAATTTATAAACACCGGCCACACCTTGTGTGTTCCATGGCTTCACCATTTCGAGTGGGCCCATGAACATTTCATACAGCCGAAACGCATCCGCGCCGTATTCTTTCAGCACGTCATCCGGGTTCACCACGTTGCCGCGTGACTTGGACATTTTTTGTCCATCTTCGCCGAGGATGAGTCCTTGATTCACCAGCTTGAAGAAAGGCTCCGGCGTAGAGACCTGATTCAAATCGAAGAGTATCTTGTGCCAAAAACGTGCGTAGAGAAGATGCAACACGGCGTGTTCCGTGCCACCGACATAAAGATCGACACCGGGTTTCTGATCCTTCGATTGCGTTGCGGTTCCCATCCAATACGTTTCGGCAGCTTTCGCACAAAACCATTTATCCCCACGCGCATCGATATACCGTAAATAGTACCAGCAACTGCCTGCCCATTGCGGCATGGTATTCGTTTCACGAATGGAACCGTCACTCAGTGTCACCCACTCCTTCGCGCGCGCCAGAGGTGGTTCGCCGGACGCGGTTGGCTTGTAATCGGTGAGGGACGGCGGCAGAACCGGTAGCGCTGATTCCGGCAATGCTTCGTGATAGAGATTTCCGCTTGCATCGCGTTTCCAGATAATCGGGAACGGTTCGCCCCAATAACGCTGGCGGCTGAAAAGCCAATCACGCAATTTGTAATTAATCGTTTTCTTACCGAGTCCTTTTTTCTCCAGCCAATCGGTGATTTTCCGTTTCGCTTCAGCAGTCGGCAAACCGTTCAGTGATATATCCTGGCTGGACGAATTGACCGCGGTGCCGTCGTCGGTAAAGCCTTTCCAGTCTTTCCCCGCCGGTGGTTCAACAACTTGAATAACAGGTAACTTAAATTTTTCCGCAAATTCAAAGTCGCGCGTGTCGTGCGCCGGCACAGCCATAATGGCGCCGGTGCCATAACTGGAGAGAACGTAATCCGCAATCCAAACCGGAATCTTTTGGCCGTTCACCGGATTGATTGCGAAAGCGCCGGTGGAAACGCCCGTTTTTTCTTTTGCGAGTTCCGTGCGTTCCAGGTCGCTCTTGCACGCTGCAAATTTCTTATATTCCGCAACAGCGTCACGTTGCTCGGCGGTTGTGATTTGATCGACCAGCTTATGCTCCGGCGAAAGAACCATATACGTCGCGCCGAACAAAGTGTCCGGACGCGTAGTGAAGACTTCGATTTTCGAAGTTGATCCCGCCAGTTGAAATTCAACGCTGGCGCCTTCAGAACGCCCGATCCAATTGCGCTGCATTTCCTTCAGCGAATCACTCCAGTCAATCGTGTTGAGATCGTCGAGGAGGCGTTCCGCGTAAGCCGTGATGCGAAGCATCCATTGCCGCATCGGCTTGCGAATCACCGGAAAGCCGCCGACTTCACTCTTTCCATCAATTACTTCTTCGTTCGCCAGGACGGTGCCGAGTTCCGGACACCAATTCACAGGCGCCTCGGAAACAAAGGCCAGACGCTTCGAATTGCGATACGCGCGTTTCTGTTCTTCAGATTTTAAATCAGTGGGATACTCGAGCGTTTCAATTGGCTCGGCTTTGTTCGTCTTCGGATTGAACCACGAATTATAGATCTTCAGAAAAATCCACTGCGTCCACTTGAAGTAATTCGGATCGGTCGTATTCACTTCACGAGACCAATCATAACTGAAGCCAAGGGACTTAATCTGCTTCGTGAAGTTAGCGACGTTTTCTTCCGTCGTTTGACGCGGATGTTTTCCCGTCTTTACCGCATATTGTTCCGCAGGCAGACCGAATGCGTCCCAGCCCATTGGATGCAGGACGTGGTAACCTTTTGCTCTCCGATAGCGCGCTAAAATATCCGTCGCGGTATATCCTTCCGGATGTCCCACATGCAAACCGGCGCCAGATGGATACGGGAACATGTCGAGAATGTAATACTTTGGCGGGAGCGATTCGGCTGACGCTGTCTTCCCCTCCAAACGATGCCGTTTCGCAAACGGATGTTGCGCCGGAAGCGTTTCTCCGGGGTTGAAAGCCCGGAAGGTTTGTTGTTTGTCCCAAAACTGTTGCCACTTCGGTTCAATCAAATGAAACGGGTACTGTCGGCGCATAATGAGCGGGCAATATTGCGGAAGGAATATCGTTCAGCAATGGATAAAATGGTGTAACTCTCGTGCGCAGGAGTACAAAAAAACGCGCTCCCGGCTGGAGCAACGGAGGTTAATCCTTTTCGCTTTACCTCTTTCGAGGTCAGTGCGGCGTTCCAGTTGAGAGCGCAATCCTTAAACCCATCTTCTATTCGTACCTTTAATTCCCTCTGCAACCCTTAATCTCTCTCACAAACCAATCCCTTTTCGTCCCTGATTCAATGTAGTCCCGTTCCACATTCTGTCTAATTTTTCCATCAATTTTCTTGCGGCAAAATCCTGTTGGCGAAAGCGAACCATCCAGACAAACTCGCGCCGATGAAACCTTTGTCTCAATGGCTTCGAATCCTTTGCATCATTGCCTTCGCTTTCGCCCTCGACGCCGCTGAACCCGCGCCGGAAAAGAAGAAGGAAGGGCCTGCGGTCGGAAAGTGGCCCGGTATCGATAAGTTTCCCGGCAAAGGGAAAATTCCGGACGCGGATTGGTTTCACGCAGCATGGGCCATTCGCCGCACTGAGTTCTGGAATAATCGCGAAAAAGATAAACACGCGATCGTCTTTCTCGGCGACTCCATCACCGCAGGCTGGACGACGCTCGCCAACGATTTCCCCAATTTCAAGGTCGCCAATCGCGGCATTGGTGGCGATACAACGCGCGGTATTTTGTATCGGATGAAGGAAGATGTTTTGGACCTCGAGCCGGAAGCAGTCGTGTTACTCATCGGAACGAATGACATTGGACTGGGAGCGACACCCGAGGAAGCAGCGGAAAACCTGAAGGTCATTTTTGCTCGACTGAAGAAACACAGCCGGAAGATGCCGGTGATCGTCTGCAAGGTCATGCCGAGCACAGAAAAGTTGAGCCGTGGTCCGCGTGAAATCCAAAAGCTCAATGAACTGGTGGACAAGTTGATCAAAGGCAACCGCCAATTTATCCGCTGCGATACCTGGAGCGTTTTCGCCGATGAAAACGGTAACGCAAAAGTTGAAGAGTTCCCGGATCGCTTGCACCCCAACGCAGCCGGTTACGCCAAGTGGAAAAAAGCCCTCGACCCAATCCTCGCGACGCTGAATACGAAGACGGCGAAGCGGAAATAGCTACTGAACCGTCCAGCGCTTCGCTTTCATTTCAAAACGCGGCAGTGTTCCTGCGGACACAATCTCCACAGGAATGCGCAAGGCGAAGGCGTTTGAGAATAACTTCTCGAGCTTCGTTGGAAGCCTGTCTGGATGCGGATAATTCGCCTCCGGTTCGACGATGACCCGGATCTCGGTGAGTGCTTTGACGTTGCTGACCTGCACACGAAACTCTGCAATTCCACCACACCCGCGAATGATCTCTTCGACTGCGGTCGGATAGACATTTACGCCACGAACGATGACCATATCATCAACTCGGCCGAGAATTCCGCCTTCAAGCGCCATGTCGCAGGTCCCGCATGCGCACTTCGTTTGCGGCTTTTGCTTCACAAGATCCCCCGTTCGATAACGAAGCAACGGGGAGCCGGTTCGGCCCAGCGTAGTAAGAACGAGTTCACCAACCTGCCCTGGAGACACGGGTTCTTGCCCCGTTGAAATGATCTCGGCGATGTATGCAGGTTCGATCACATGCAGAATGCCCGGTTGTGAAGGACACTCGTACGTGACGGGACCGGTTTCCGTCATGCCATGATGATCAAAAACACCTGCGCCATTCCATAATTTAGAAATGGCCTCACGTGTAGAGGGAATGCTGCCACCTGGCTCTCCAGCAACGATGATCGTCTTCACAACCGACCTGCTTAGATCTATTTGATGCTGGCCGGCAACTTCGCCCAGGCGCAACGCATACGTTGGTGTGCAACAAAGAATAGTCGCCTGGTTATCAAGTATGGAGCGAAGACGCGCCTCACTGCTCAATCCACCGCCGGGAATGCATAGTGCTCCCAGCTTTTGCCCCGCTTCATAAGCGAGCCAGAAGCCGATGAATGGGCCGAATGAAAATGCGAAGTAAATTTTATCCGTCTTACTCGCCCCCGCAGCGACAAAGATCTTGCGCCAGCTTTCGACCATCCAATTCCAACTCTCCGGCGTATCCAGCCATCGCAACGGCTGCCCGTGTGTACCGCTCGTTTGATGGAATCGCGTATAACAATCCAGCGGGAACGTTAGATTCGTTCCGTGAAGCGGATGTTGCAGCTGGTCGTCAACGAGTTCTGCTTTCGTTGTGAAAGGAAATTGATCCGAAAAATCGGAAAGGCTGCTGACGTCAACACCGACGTGATGAAATTTTTGTGTGTAAAACGGATTGGCCGGTACAATTGCCCGCAGCAATCGGCGCAATTCGGTGAGCTGATTGGCAACGATTTCTTCCCGCGTGGGAAAAGCGTTGGCCATCTTATTTTGCCGGGTTGCCGGCCACTGCCGTTGCCGATGCCGCCGGCTTTGGTGGTGGCGGTTTGAAATAAGTCACCATGAACCCGCCAAGCGCCGCCAACAAAATGCCCACATAGAATTGTGGCTTGATCGTCCCCACACCTCCTTCGGGCGGATGAAGAACGATGTTAACGACCGCATTTACCACCGGAGCGCCAGCAAAGACGATCGACATCACAACCCCGGGTTTACCGCCATTGCCGAATGCCAACAAAACACAGAATGCGCCGATGGCACCCACAATTCCGGCCAATAACGACCATCCCATGCCTGCGGCAGGAAACTTCCAATCGGCTCCGCGCGCGATAAGCATTCCAAGCGGCGCCAGGACAGCCGTCAGGAAGTAAGCGAGACCGACAAACAAAAAGGACTTGTAGAGAGCGTTTGTTTTATCAGCCATCGCCATTTGGCCCGTGTGCAGGAAAATTCCGTAAAGTCCCCACGATACAACGGTCATCAACGCGAAAGTCAGCCAGTTCATATTTTTAAACAAACGTCCGCCGACATTAATTGACACATATCTTTACAGCAATTCGTTTGTCGGCGATTTTTCTGCCGTGAAATTTTGCTGGTTCATTCTTGTCCTTGCCCTTGTCGGATGTGCCACCAGCACCATCGAATCGAGACGCAAGGAAAAGCTCTCAAGTTACCAGATGCTTTCACCAGAGCTAAAGGCGCTCGTTGACAAAGGGCAGATTAAGGTCGGAATGCCCGCAGATGCCGTCTACATTTCGTGGGGGCAGCCAACCCAGATCATTGAAGGAGAGAAAGACCAGGGACGAACCACAACCTGGTTGTATCAAAGCTCCTATCTCGAAGAATACCGTTTTTGGAACTATCGCGAAGTGGCTCTGCGTGACGGGGTCTTCCTCGAAAGGTATCTGGACACGGATTATACGCCGCGGAGCTTTCTGCGGGCGGAGATTACGTTCGTTGGAGGCCTTGTTACCAGTTGGCGCACCCTTTCCGGCCCAAGGTAAGGGATTGTTGTGCAAGGGCATAGGGGATTCACCGGTATTTCCTTGCATAATACTCCACCGTCTAGTACGTCTTAAGAAGTCTTATAGCCTCATGCATATATTACTCGGTGAAGACGACGAAAACGACGCGTTGCTGATGCAACGAGCGTTCCGAAAGACTGGCGAACGGATAACCATCACGGTTATGCGGAACGGGCAGGAAGTTATCGACTACTTGAAAGGCAAAGACGCTTTTGCCGATCGGCTTCAGTATCCCCTGCCCAATCTTTTGTTACTGGACTTGAAAATGCCTCAGCGCAATGGCTTTGAGGTATTGGAATTCGTAAAGGCAGATCCTGAACTGAAGCGGATTCCAACCGTTTTGCTGAGTTCGTCCCGACAACACCGCGACATTGTTCGCGCTTACGACCTCCGGGCAAATTCGTATCTCGTTAAGCCCACGGCATTTAATGATTTGCTAGGGCTGGCGCAACATATTTGCTCCTACTGGTTCCGTCTCAATCTGCTGCCATCGATGAGGTTGGTGTGAGTTCCGAACGGTTTTTAGCTTAAAAGACGCTTTCCGACGATTTTTGAGCGACGCGGCGATCCTGATCGACCAAAACAGAAGTTTTCGGGTCGAAAACCTGAAAATCGATCGATTTCAAAGTACATTTAGAAATTTTCCAGGCGAAAGACCCCTGTTTCGCCCTTTCGAGCTCTCAAAATAAAAATAAAAAAAATATCCAAGGGATTTTGACTCTCAAAAACCGCCGGATTTTTTTATCCAGCCATTTTTGACTCTCAAAATCGGCTGGTTTTTTTATCCAAGCATTTCTGACTCTCAGAAATTGCTGTTTTTTTTTTTAACCGCGGCATTTTGACTCTAAAAAAGTGCCGGATTTTTTTATCCAACGGTTTTTGACTCTCAAATACCCTTGGATTTTTTTATCCAGCCGTTTTTGACTCTCAAAAGTCGCTGGTTATTTTTATCCAAGCGTTTCTGACTCTCAAAAACCGTCGGTTTTTTTATCCAGGGATTTCTGACTCTCAGAAATGGTTGGATTTTTCTATCCAGGCATTCTGAACCTCCAAATCTGCCGCATTCTGATCAGTAAAGGATTCCGACCGTCGAAAGTTGCTAGTTTATACGGTTCGGCCATTTATCATTGTTAAGACCTTGTTGCCGAGCTGCTTAACGTAATTCCCTTTGTCGGTTTCCTCGTTTCGAAAAAAAGGATACTTTTTCCGAAATGATGGTCGTTCCACCAGAACTTCAGCCGATTCTGTCCCAGACGCCGGAGCTTGAGAGGGCGTTTTTGGTCGGCGGCTGCGTTCGTGACGCTCTTCTGGGGATTCCGCATAAAGACTTTGACATCGAAGTTTTCGGCATCAATTACGAAAAACTCGTCACCGCTCTCTCGCGTTGGGGCAAAACGGATTTGGTGGGTCGGTCGTTCGGAGTCGTCAAACTCCGTGTCCAAGATTTTACGTTCGATTTCACAATCCCGCGCCGCGACTCCAAAGTAGCCCCCGGGCACAAAGGCTTTGAGATCACCTTTGATGAAACGATTTCTCCGCAAGTGGCGGCTTCACGCCGGGATTATACGATCAATGCGCTAATGTTTGATCCAAGGGAAAACAAGATCCTCGATTTCTTTGGCGGGAAAACGGATTTGGAGAATCGCATTCTTCGACATACGAGCGAAGCCTTTGTGGAAGATCCGCTCCGCGTCCTGCGCGGCATGCAGTTTGCATCCCGCTTCAATTTGCGGGCAGCTCCGGAAACATTGGAGCTTTGCCGCAGTATTAAGAATACGTTTCCCGAGCTGGCAGTGGAGAGAGTCCGCGAAGAGTGGTTCAAATGGGCTGAAAAAAGCACAGTCCCATCGGCCGGCCTACGGTTCCTCCTCGAATCAGAATGGATCGATCACTTTCCAGAGCTGAAACGGATGCACGGAACGCCGCAAGATCCGCAATGGCATCCCGAAGGCGATGTATTCACGCACACGTGCCATTGCTGCGATGCGTTGGTGAAGCTTCCACAATGGATTAATACCGACACGGAAAGTCGAATCGTTTATTCCCTCGCGATTCTTTTGCACGATTGCGGCAAGCCCGACACCACGCACGAGGAGGTGCGTGAAGGCCGCACGCGAATCGTTTCGCCGGGTCACGAAGCAGCGGGCGTCGATATCGCAGATCGATTTCTCAATCGCATTGGAACTCCATCAACCCTTCGTGATCGCGTTCTACCACTGATTCATAATCACATGGCGCACTATGACGAAATTTCCGACCGCGCCGTGCGACGGCTTGCGAAACGCTTGGCACCGGAAACAATTGAAGGTCTGTGCACGATCATGACCGCAGACCGTCTTGGTCGGCCTCCGCAACCACCAAAGGTACCCACGACAGTCGTCGCATTGCTCCAGAAAGCGCACGAGCTCGAGGTGCAGAAGAGCGCGCCGAAGCCAATTCTGCTGGGACGTCATTTGATCGAGCTCGGAATGCAACCTGGACCGGAGTTTGGAAAACTCTTACATGAAGCTTACGATGCGCAATTGGAGGGCCATTTCTTCGATCTGGCTCAGGCCAAAAAGTGGCTCGCGCAGTCGCCCATGCTCCCAGATACCGCAAAATCCAAGCTGAATTAATTCGCGCATTTTCGACGGACGTGGTTTTTTGAAATTTTGGGTACCAACAAACCTCACCCTGACCCTCTCCTTCCCAGGAGAGGGAAAGCAGTCGTCGATCTAAGCTTCAAGACCGACGGTCCGGCAAAGACCGTCAGTTCATGTTCGAAAGTAACGGACTTAAATTCTCCCTCTCCTGGGAAGGAGAGGGCCGGGGTGAGGTCGTCAGGAGCCTAGAAAGTACAATCAAGTGCTCGTGCTAAACCGTGTTTTGTGAGTACCGAGGACTAAAGTGTCCAATGCCGTAGAGATTTTAACCGGCGTGAAATTTGCAGGTTCCAGACTCCGAACCTGCTCCGGGAGCGTCTTTAGTTCAGTCTCTGCGTACTCGCGGATTTTCGGCAACGGCATTTTCGGGAAAGTGCGTTTGCCTCCGCGCATAATCGGGAAAAGCAAAGGTTTGCCTGGCAATGTATCCCCTTCAATGGAAACCGTGTCCTGCTGAATCTGGCCTTTGTCATCGTAAACACGCCAAACCTGTTTGCGTCCCGGCCACGTCACCTTGCCTTCAGAAAATTTTCGGCAGGTTCGCCCCGCGTACTCCTGAAGTTTGTAGGCGCATTCAAGATAGGGTGCATCAGCTGAGGTATCGAGCAGAGTTCCCACACCAAAACCGTCCACTGGCGCGTTGGCCTGCACGAGGCGTTGGAGTTCATGTTCGTCCAAATTGCCGCTGGCAAAAATTCCTACGTCCTGCAATCCGCCTTCGTTCAGGATGCAACGGACGTTTTGCGCGTGTTGAAGCAAATTACCGCTATCGATACGAACAGCTTTGATCTTGATGCCTTCGCTCTGCAGTTTCGGTGCGAGGCGCACGACCTTCTTGGCGCCGGCTTCTGTGTCGTAAGTGTCGATCAGGAACACGACATCTTTGCGATTGCTGCGCG
>CBHWET010000016.1:0-29192 GCA_966112985.1 uncultured bacterium
CAATGCCGGCTCACGCAGAAATGATATCCATGAGAAAGGCCGTTTTATCCTCCGTTAACATACTTTTGTTTATCGCCAGCGTCTGCGTTCACGCACAGCAACCAGTCCCGGCAGTGATCGCAGAACAGGAAGCTGTTCGCCGTCAAGCTGCTATTCATGAGATGCGTCTTAAGCTCAGCGATGCCATCGATGCTCAGAAGAAAGGCCGTTTAAACGAAGCTGCGAAGATTTACGATCAGATTATTGAGTTGTTTCCAAAAATGGGGCCGTCAACCGATCTGATTGATAAAGAAAAAAAAGAAATCATCACTGGCTTGGCTTCGGTCCGTCTTGCTCTTGCGGCGGAAGCTCAAAAGCGCGGAGATCTTAACGAGGCGAAGCGTCAGGTCGACCGCGTTTTGAAAGTAGATCCGAAGAATGAACAGGCTCGCATGTTTGCTCGTGCAAACGAAAAGGCGATTCTCGCCCAACGGGGCACTGTTCCCGATGCTGAAACACTTGCTCTCGTGCCTGAAGTTCAAAAGGATAAAGTTCAAGCTGCAACGTTTGCCCATGATGGCCAGCTCCTGTATGAAATGGGCAAAATTGAGCAGGCGGAAAGCAAGCTGCGCGCTGCCAAGAAGTTGGATCCCGACAATACGGCTGCGCAGTATTTTCTAAACTTAATTGAAGAGCGCCGCTATTCGCGCGCGACCGCCGCCCACGAGCTTCTTGAACGGCAGAACCTTGTTGAAGTTCAAAAAAAGTGGCTGGATCCACTAAAGCGCGATGCATTGCCGGTGCCGAATGCAATGGCTCGAACGAACCTTGTTTATACCAGCAAAGGCCGTCAGGAAATTCTTTCAAAGTTGGACCGCATTCGGTTGAACCAAGTGAATTACGACGGGCTGCCGTTGGGTGAAGTTCTTAAGCTCTTAACTGATGAATCTGTCCAACGTGACCCTGAAAAAATGGGTTTGAACTTTATCATCAACGGTCATTCCGACGCTCCGACAGTGGGAGCTACGACCGCTGCCAATCCGGCTGATCCAGCAGCTGCGGCAGCTGCCGCTGCGGCTGCCGCAGCCGGTGTGGCAACTGAAGCTGGTGCAGCGCCAGTCGATCTGTCCACAATTAATATCAAACTTTCACTACGCAATGTCCGTCTCGCTGACGTATTGGATGCGGTCGTTAAAGTTTCTGACCAGCCAATCAAATACACAATTGAAGATTACGCCGTAGTTATCTCGCCTAAACCAGCTGAACCGCAACAGCTTTTTTCGCGCACTTTCCGAGTTGACCCGAATACATTTGTCCAAGGATTAGAGAGCGTTATCGCTTTGAGCTTCAATATTGGAAGCACGGGAAGTGGCCGTGGCGGCGGCGGTGGCGGTGGTAATAATCAAAACCAGAACTCCGCAGCATTTGCTATTCCTCGCGTCAGCCTGGGAACTGTTGTTGGCGGTCAAGGTGGCGCCGCGAGTACTGCCGCCGGGCAAGGTTTGCCTTCCGTCACCCGCACAAACTTCACTGCTGCAGCAAATCAACTGGCTCGTGAATATTTCCTCGCTGCTGGTGTTGATCTCAACCCGCCAAAATATATTTTCTTTAATGATCGGCTGGGCACGCTTCTTGTGCGTGCCACGCAAGATGAGCTTGAGACTATTGCCACCGCACTCGAAACTTTGAATGCCGCGCCACCGCAGTTAACCATTGAGGCTAAATTCGCAGAAATTTCACAAGAAGACAGTCGCGCATTAGGTTTTGACTGGTTTCTCGGTAACACCTTGCTCAACAACGGAACGATCGGAATGCAAACGGGTACCGCACCCTCGTTCACCGGACATCCGACAGTTGCAAACCCAAGTGGAAATTTTCCAGGGCCCGGATCTGGTACTTTCCCAGGGCCTGGTACAATTCCACAATCGGCTTCGGATAACCTTTTGGTGCCTGGCGCCGGTCGTGTAAATTCGCAAACGCCTGCCATTGCGACAATTACCGGTGTATTGACAGACCCCCAATTCCGCGTCGTGATTCGAGCTCTTGAAACGCGGCAAGGCGTTGATATCCTCACCGCACCTCGCGTTACGACGCTCAGTGGTCGTCAGGCGCAGATTTCCAGCCTGGACTTGGTAACGCTTGTAACCGGCGTCGAGATCGAGCAAGGATCGAATCCCCAAGTCACTGGAACTGGTAACAATAACGGTAACACGATTGTGAATTCCGCGCCGACCATCAACTACGACTTGGCAAACCTGCCCTTTGGTCCGGTGCTTGATGTTATTCCATATGTTTCTGCCGATGGTTTTTCGGTGCAGATGACTTTGGTTCCCACAATTACAGAGTTTTTGGGTTATGATGATCCGTCTGGTTTCATTCCTCAAGCGGCTAGCGCAGTTGCATCGTCTTCGGGACTGACTTTAACCGCTCAACTCCCATTACCTCGTATGCGTCTCCGTCAAGTGACGACTAGTTGTAACGTATGGGATGGGCAAACAGTTGTTCTTGGCGGTTTGATTTCTGAAAATATTAATAAAATCAAAGACAAGGTTCCAATGCTCGGCGATTTACCATTGGTCGGTAAGTTGTTCCGGAGTGAATCTTCGGTTTCAACCAAGAAAAATTTGGTAATCTTCGTCACTCCGACGATTATCGATCCTGCTGGTAACCGCGTTCACACAGATGAAGAACTGCCGTTTGCCCGCTCTTCTCTGCCTGCTCAGGCTGAAGGGCAAGCGCCACCACCACTGATCAGCCGTTAATTCAGAGTCTGGGGCGTCGGTCGAAACAGTATGCAGACCAATGGCACAGTCCCAAAAAGCGATCATAAGCTTTTTGTGGTGGATGGCCACTCCTATGCCTATAGGGCTTTTTATGCGATTCGGCAGCTAAATTCCCCGACTGGGCAACCGACTAATGCGCTTTATGGTTTTATTCGGATGTTCCAAAAGATGCGGGCCACTTTGCGACCATCTCACGTAATGGTTGTGTGGGATGGTGGATTGGCACCTCAACGAACAGCACTCCTTCCAAGTTATAAGGCCCACCGTCCCCAGACTCCACCAGCACTTGAAGTTCAATTTGAAAGCATTGGGCGTTTTCTTCGTGCATCAAAAATTGCCTCGTACCTGAAGGACGGAGTGGAAGCTGATGATTGGATTGCGACCCTCAGTAAACAGGCTGTGAGCGCAGGTTTTTCGGTAGTTATAGCGAGTTCTGATAAGGACTTTATGCAGTTGGTGTCTGACAGCGTCGGATTGCTCAACCCAAATGATAAAGCAGAAAAAATTTGGACCTCGGCAGACGTTCGGGCGAAAACCGGTGTAGGGCCTGAGCAAATCGTTGATTGGCTGAGCTTAATAGGTGACACGGTAGACAATATCATTGGTGTTCCGGGGGTCGGGCCACTGCGGGCTACACAATTGCTGACAACCTTTGGATCTGTTGAAAATCTTTACCGCCGACTTCCGGAGGTGTCGTCCGACCGCGTTCGTGCCGCTCTCCAGGCATCTGAAGCCGATGTTCGACGAAATCAGTCCATGATTCGTTTATATGATGATTTGACTGATCCAATTGATTGGCACTCGCTTATTCCAACGGATCCGGACAGGGGCTCATTGCTTGAGTTGTATGAGGAATGCGGCTTTAAAACTTTAATTAAAGAACTGCAAGACTCATTGAGCAAACAAGGAGACTTGCTGTGAAGGGTCTCTCATTTCTTAACAATTTTCTTTGTTTTAGAGTTTCGGTTGCGTATCCTCTGCGACGTCCGATGAAATTCGTCCGAAAGGGAGGAGGTTTTACACTGATTGAATTGCTGGTGGTCATTGCCATTATTGCAATCCTTGCAGGCATGCTTCTGCCTGCGTTAGCAAAGGCTAAGGGGCGTGCGCAACGCATTTCATGTGTGAATAACCTTAAACAACTGCAACTCGCTTGGATCAACTACGCCAACGATAACAATGACTCGATCGTTAAGTGCGAAAGCACTGTTTTTCCGGCGAATACCAACGATGCGGTTTGGGTTTTTGGCGATATGAGCAACGTGAGTGACGCGACCAATCGAGTGTTGATTCAACAAGGCAAACTTTACCCATTGCTCAACAACTTTACGCTTTACCGCTGTCCGGGCGATCGCAGTCAGGTTAACGGACAGCCACGCGTGCGAAGTTATACGATGAACGGGTGGCTAAACGGCGTCCAACCCGTCAGTTCACAATACAGAACCTATGTGAAAATGACCGAAATATCGGAAGCCGCCTCTTCCTCACGCACCGCAGTATTCATTGATGAGCATGAAGTGACAATCACAGATGGCAAGTTTATGACTAGGCAGCCAGATGAATTTTTGCGCGATATGCCGGCAAACACTCGGCACGATTATAGCTATACTTTGTCGTTTGCCGATGGTCATGCCGAGGTGCGTCCATTGAAATTTGGCCCTGTCCGGACTTGGCAAGCTCCGCCGGTGATTGCCGGCGTAAACGAAGATTCAAAGGCGTTGGCCGAGGTTTGTACGGTGCGGAAATGAACTGTGCCCCCTCATATTTTGCGGTAGAGAGATTTTTGATCGGAAAATCAAGCGATTTATCCGACGGAACCCCATTACTTTTAAGGAGAAAAGCTGCGATAAGGGCGCGATTTTTCCAAAAAAAGTTTGGACATGATAGTAAATACCCTGATAGGCTTGTGCAGTGCGTAATTTGAATTTTTCAGCGTTCCTGAGCCGCGTGGTTGTACTCGGTTTGGCTGCTCTCCCAATATTGCTTCCCGCACAGAATTCCCTCACCAACTCAGGTGCAGAATTCTCTATAGTCTCTTCTTTACCCGGAGATCAGGTTGGCGGTCAAGTGGCAATCAGTAGTAGTGGTGGATGGGTAGTATGGCAAGATAATGCAACGGACGGCGATGGTTTGGGAATTAGCGCTCGTCATTTGGGGGCAACCTTGTCGGGGGACCTCAATGTTTTTCGGGTTAACCAAATTGGAATGGGCGATCAGGAAAATCCGCAAGTCGTGATGTTAAAAAATGGGGGAGCTGCATTTGTCTGGCAGGGAGGAAAGTTTGGATTTCAAAAGATTTATGCCCGCTTTATGGACGCTGCTGGCATTTTCCTCAGTGGAGATATTCTTGTAAACACATATACAAATGAACATCAGATTGCTCCATCGATCACTTGTCTGCCGAATGGAAATGTCGCGATAGTCTGGGCGAGCTACGGTCAGGATGGCAGTATGTATGGGGTTTATGGACGGATTTTGTCATCTACAGGGTCGTTTGTTACGCCTGAGTTCCAAGTCAATCAGACGACAGATTTAAATCAAAAGAGTATCTCTATTACGGCATTAACCAATGGTAATTGCGTGGTCGCCTGGGTTTCCGAAAAGACGCTGACGACATCGGATACGAATAATCCAAGCGGAATGTTCGCTGCTAATGTTAAAGGTCGAGTTATCGGTGGTAATGGCGCTGCGGTTACATCTGAGTTTTTGCTCAACAGCGGCGATGAGATTTGTGCCAGCCCATACATTTGTGGTGTGGCGGATGGTGGATTTGTTGCGGCATGGAGTCGCAAGGATACGATCAATGCGAGTAACAGTTGGGATGTTATCGTTCGTGGTTTTGCTGCAACTGGCGTTCCCAAAGCTGCCGGACAGATTATCAATGCAGTGACGTATGGAGATCAGTATGCACCAGTGCTTGCGACTACAAGTGGCTCATGTTTTGTGACATGGACCAGTTTCGGTCAAGACGGTTCATCAGAAGGAATCTATGGACGTTTGCTGAACACAGATGCCGCTGTTGCGGGAGACGAGATCCGTGTCAATACAACGACAATTGGTCGGCAAATACAGGCATCTTTAGCTTCTGATGGAGCAGGGCGATATCTTGTAAATTGGTCGAGTTTTACGGGTAGTGCCAACGGGTTCGATTTGTTGGCTCAACGGTTTTCGGTGGGAGCAATTGGTCTTGTTGCGCCCGAGGCTCCATATGCCTACGCTTTAAGCGAGAGTTCGATTAGTGTCACTTGGCCAGAAGTCGCGGGCTATGCGGTCGCGTTCTACGAACTCTACATGGACAACGGCGCGTCCCCAATTGCCGTTGTTGGCAATCGAACAACGATCACGAATTTGACCGCCAGCAGCACGCATTCTTTTAAATTATTATATCAGTTGGCTGACGGTAGGCGATCGCCGCTATCAGCTACTTCCGTCGGTAAAACTTGGGGCCTTGACGGAAATGGTGATGGACTTCCTGATGATTGGCAAACTGCTTATTGGGGGAAGAATCCTGCCTTGTGGCCGGTCGCGACGTTCGACATTGGTTGCGGAACGGTTGCTCAGGCCTTTCGGTCTGGCTCGAATCCGCTTGATTGTTCGACTGCGCTGAAAAGTTCTTTAACTGCGGCGGTCGGTGGGATGACATTTTCTTGGAATACTCACGCTGGCTTTATTTATCAGGTCCAGTTGTCGCATGACCTGCATACTTGGGAAGATTATGGATCGGCGCGTTTTGCCCGGACCACGGTGGATGCCATCACGGTAGACGCTGCACAGCAACCGAACTTTTATCGCGTTATTTGTTTGCGTTAGTTTTATGTTTCGACTTTTAAAATATCTTTTGGTCGCTTTTGCCGCAGTGGTGTTTGCGGAAAATGTAAAGGCATTCTCTCTGATGGGACCTAGGCCAGCTTGGCAAACGCCTCGCCTTGGATACGGGATCAGTGTTTTCGAAATCCGTCCTCGTCCTGATTCTTTGCGTGCAGCAGATTTTGGTGGTGTGATGAACCGGGGTGAAGAATACCGATTGAACACTCCGTTCCTCACTTATGCGTTTGACCAGTCGTTTTTAAATTACTTTGGAGTTGAGGGAGTTGATGCGGTCGAAAAGGCTATCAAAATATTGAACGATTTGCCGCCTTATTCACAGATGAGTGCCGACTTATCTGAATTTCCGTTGGAGGCGCAACGGATTAATTTTTTGGCGCAGGCTTTATATCTTTATGACATTAAATCGGTCGCGCTTGGAATGTTGGTTCAACAAATGGGATTGGCGAGTCCGGAGCGTTATGTCTGGACATTGCGTGACGTCGACAACAACCCGACGCTACGATTTACAAATTTCTTTGTTATTCCACGGAATTTCGAAATTACTCCGCCGTATAACCCTAGTGGCTATATCAATGGGAAGCTCTATACCTACTGGGACGTTCCTCAATACAGCCCGTCGCCGGGTTGGGTTACAGACGTGTTTCCGATTGGATGGGATCCTCGTTCCCCGGTTGGATACTTCACGACTGCAGCGTCCATCGTGAGCTCGGGGCCTAATGGTTTTACTCGTCGCAGCAGTTTGGAGCCGGGTGGTTTTTTCACCGGTCTTACTCGCGACGACGTTGGTGGACTGCGTTACTTATATAGGACAGACTTATTGCAATACGAACCTCTTTTATCAGATGTGCAAGAGGTTCTGACGAACAAAAATGCGGCGCTGACATTGGATACACTCGATTTGAGCCTTCTGATCGAAAGATCCCAAGCGACTACCAACACCCCTGCAGATCTGCTTAGCTTTCCCGGATATACCAATCTTTGGATTACCTCAGTGACGAATTATTTGACGAACGTCATTACGACAAACATCATAGCATACTATACCAATTT
The DNA here is from genome assembly GCA_966112985.1 of uncultured bacterium. Lineage (GTDB taxonomy): Bacteria > Verrucomicrobiota > Verrucomicrobiia > Limisphaerales > JACDHS01 > CBHWET01. Next base: position 7,641 of record CBHWET010000016.1, read on the forward strand.
TCCGTACGCGCTCGATTTGAGTAATTTCTTTCCAACGTATGCAACGAACTATGTTACAAACACCGTCCGGTTGTTCGATTATACGTTTGGTAACGTTGTCACTAATTCGTACTCACCGAACCGGGTGATAACAGATCAAATTGTTGATGTTGTTCTTGCGACAACTTATACGCCTGGCGCGCCTGTCACGTTCGTTACAAATCTTCTGTCGTCCCAAACTTATACTACTAATTTACCTTCTGGAGACTTTTATATTGTTCCGACAAACCTTCTTGGATTCGACGTGGTTTCGCGTCGGCTAACAAACGTTCTAGCGCGGACGAATGTTATTTCTGAGATTTTTGCGAATGCTGCTGCCTATACAAATACCAACGCATTGCCGATCGAACTCGATACATTCGATTTAGGAACGTTTTATCAACAGGCGCATTGGACTACAAACACCGCGGCGGATTTGTTGGCGCTCTATCCGGGCCTGGTGATTACGAAGACAAATGGTCATCTGACAAACGTTGTGACGACCAATATTATCTCGTATTTTACAAATTACCCATGGGCTCCAGAGCAAGTATTTGTCGAGGAGACGACTACGAATGTGGTTTTTGTGTTCGACTACACTTTTGCCAACGTTGTTATCAATGGCTCAAGTGCGCATTTTAGTAGTTTTGATAGTTGGGAAACAAAGTTTCCTGGGCAAGACCCGTTTCCCAATGTTCCTTGGCAAGATGGGGTGATTCGCAAATTGGAAGTTGTGCCTGCACTTGATTACACGCCAGGCCTTGGGAATACCCGTACGAATGTTCTCGACTATACGGTCGAAAAGATTCCGGTGCCTGCAGGAGATTTCTTTATCGTGCCGACAGATCTACTTGGCTATGCGGCCATTACAAACGTTTTGAATGGAGTGGCGAGTATCACAAATATCAGTTTCTATTCACGTTCGCTTCTTACCACGAATGAGGTGCAAGACCTTCGTGAGTTATCGACAATTGACTTAATTACATTCTCTGAGCAGGTACTCACGAATGATCCGGCGGCACTAAAAGCTCTGCCTCAGTATAAAGACTTGTTAATCACATCAAGTAATCGTGTTTTTACCAATATCATTGTAACGAATATTACGCGATATCTGACAAACACTCCCTTTGACCCTGTTACGGGCACAACTCAACACGTTGCAACCAATATAACCTTGAGCACTAATATTGCGACCAATTGGGTGTATACATTTGGCAATGTTGTCACCAACAATTTTTTCACTTCTATGAGGATGCGAGTGGAGCAACAGGAAACAGTCTTCGATCCTTACTCGCCACCAGACGCTCCTCCTCACGTCGAAACAACGACGAATGTTTTCACCGTCGATGTGCCAAATGGTACCATCTACATTGTGCCGACAAACTTGTTTGGTTATCACATTTTGTTTACTCAGTTTATTGACGTTCAGCGCGTTACCAATGTCCTTTCTTCAACGACAAACTTTTTTCAGACTACAAACGTTGACCAGACCCTATTAATACGTTTCACGACGAACTACTACTATGGTGTTTATCCAATTGAATTTGTGACAACAAATGATTTTGCCTCAAATCAGTTTGGTATCCACCGTGAGATTGTGTACGACGTTGCCACGAACGTGTATGAGGTTTACCCAATCCAGTTCTTGTCGACAAATGAACTAGGTTCAAACATCCTTGGTAGCAGGCGCGAATTGGTGCGTTACTTCACAAATCAAGTCCTGGAGTTTTATCCAATAGAAGTTCGGAGCCCGCAGTTTAATGTCGGCAAGAGAGCAGGGCTTGACCATATTCAATTTATTCGTGTCCTCACCGAGGGAACGAACTTCATTGGTTATACGAACTCCTACATAGATCGCGTGATTCCTTCGCTGACCAACAATGTCATTGTTGAACAGTCTGTGCGCCGCGTTAGCAGCCGACCTGACATATTATTCACCGCTGAGGATCTGGGAACCGTATTTGGTATTCCGGTTCCATACACGTATGATTTCAACTATATCAGTCATGCGGATATCAACGGGCAAGCGTCGATGGCAGGTCCTGGCACAATTGTTCCGCAAATCCGTTTAGCATTTGGTAAAGTCGGGCCTTACTACTATAACTTCCAAGACGGAATAGATCAGTTTTTGCAACAGCCTGCACCTTACTATTTCGCATGGGCCTCATTCGACGGGACGACTAACCCTCCGGTTGTCTTTCCTAGTGGGGTAAGTATTACAAATCTCGAAAGCCAATTCCTGAGCCCTGCGCCTTAATTGTATGAATTTTTCCGCTGCTATGAAAAGATTCCTTTGGCTTCCTACATTGCTTTTGTCGGTGGCCGGTATGCTCGCGCAGACCAGTTCGAGCTATATCAATGATGGCGTGGTCACGTTCCCGCCGCAGGTCGATGCGACAAATTTTATCAACAGGGGGAGCTTTTACGTTACCAATTCATTCCTCACGACTCCTTACTATACATATAACACGCTCAACTTTACGAACCAGAGCTTGATGAGGGGCTCAGTCGGTTTTCGGTTTGATACAAGTCCAAGCGGGAACGGCGTTGCGAAGAGGGCCGCAAACTTCGTTAATGCCAATCTCGTCAATGGAGTTACGGCTACCGTCTTTGGCGGCCAACGTGTCGCTGTCAATGCAACCAATGTGATAAATAAAGGGCTGTTGGAAGTCGGCTCGAGTAATGTTTTTTTTGCCAATGGTATAGACGGTCTGATGACCATCAATGGTGATTCCATTGATTTGACCCGCGGTACAATCCGAGCAGACGGTTTTGAGGATACGAACGAAGTCATTTTTTCTTTTCAATTTCGTCCGCCCACGGGCATGTTCGATGACTACTGGGGAACCGGAAGTGATAAGTTCTCATTCGGGAATTTTAGCCCAGTCACACCGCAGAGTGGACTCTATGAGGCTACAAACCTTGTAGACGGAATTTACAATATATTTTTTGACTCCCTTGCCCTTACAAATTCGGTCCAGGTCAAGATGTTCGGAATTGGAACTGGTCCCAATACTAATGCTTTCCAAGTCGTTTTTCTCAGTAATTCAAATTCTCTCGTTTCAACTGACATTGGATTCGTTCTTGGTGGTTATCCGGAGATAATGTGGAGCAATGTTGTTGTAGATGCTGGGACAGGCTTGGCAACGACCAACCTCTTATTTTTGCTCGACGAATTTCGCAGTTCACCATTCCTGGATGTTGTCGAACATCCCTCCGTTAACCCGCTTTCGCCGAATCCGACATTCCAGCCATTTAATTACAGCTTCAGTCGCGCCGATAATTTCTTTTGGCCGACGAGGCAGCAGGACAACGTTGTCTATGATCCCTTTTATTTATCAAACTTTAGCCCGAACATTCCTAGATCCTGGTCGGCATACGGGGTAAAACTGGCGCCAACGACACTTCTTGCTCCAACCAACTTGGTCGCATCAGCATCTGTGTCGAACATGCCTGGACGAATTGAAATTACAGCGGATCAACAGTTAAATCTGACTCGGACACGAATTGATGGATTGAATTATCTTTCTCTGAAGTCAACAAACCAATTTATTGGGAGTCCAAATGCGAATATCACGTCGCCGTACAGTGATTTAAACTTAGCAAGTACAAATGGTAGCCTGAGTATTTCTAATGTACTCCGACCTTTCGTGCCTAGATTCAGTGGTGATATCAGGCTATGGAGCCAACGTTGGACCAACAAAATTACAATCGGAAATGAAACTTTTTATGACGAGTTTAGCGTTTTAATGGTCGATAGCCGTATCAACCCTCAAACTGCCGCATTTGTAAAAAATCTGTATCTGAAATGTACCAATAAGGTATCCAGCAGCGCTCTAAATAATATTTTTATTAGCGACGTTTTGAACGTGCAAGAGAGTCTGCAAGTGCTGGGGGAGAAGATGACGATAACTTCGGGTGGTGCGCTGCGGATTCTGGGACCGCAGATCACTTGGACACCGAGTTTTCCGTTGTTGAAATATTTGACGAACAGTGGTGAGCTTACGATGTATAATTCTGCATACTTTGCCGGTGCTCGCCGTGCTCCATTTTTTGGCAGTAGCTATGACGAGCCTTACGAAGTATTTGTAAATCGCGGACAACTTCAGAGCGCGTCTGCCGATATCTGGGCAAAAACGTATGAGAATACTGGAACGAATGTTGCGGTGAATGGGCCGTTAACAATTTCTGCCATTTCGGGCGTTGTAACGGGTTACGTTAATGCTGCGATGTTAGGCGCCGCTGGAGATCTCGCATTTTCGGGCAATTTTCTGATCGTAAGCAACGCTTTGATGAACGTCGGTCGCAAAGTGGCACTCTCCGTGACTAATCAGCTTACCGATGGATTGGTTAGTTGGGTGTCTGGTGCCAACGCTTCAAACACTATCGTTTGCAATGATGGTTTTGATTTGCCTTTTAAACCAACAACCGGAGATTTGCTTGGAACCGTGGTGACAAATATTGCCTATGCTGGCGTTCAAGTTATTAACAGCTGGGCTGCACAAGACCGTGGCGCGAATGGCAGCGGATTCTCAAACAATATTGCCATTGGGCGACTGGTATTGGACGGTGGCGTTGATAGCCAATTTCGCTTCCAAGGGGTGGGTACTGCAAATGCAATTTATGTCGATTATCTGGAATTGAAAAACTACGCCACCAACTTCTTCGAGATCGATCCTTCAATTGCGGCATTGGACATAGCAACCAATATGGTGATTTATTTTGCGAACGCCAATATCCCTCCTGAGAAGCTTCAAACCCGCCCTGATGGCCGACTTCGCTGGGTCAGTTCGTTTGCAGGGCCGAATAGCTCCTCGACCTATATTTATCCGTCGGGTACGACGTACACGTTTAACGCAGGTCTGGTGGCGAGTTGCACATTGGATTCAGACGGTGATGGAGTTCCCAATTGCCAGGATCCTACGCCTTTATTCACAGCGGATAACATGGCTTTCGCCCTGTCGATGAACAATCAGACCCATATCGCTTCTTTTTCATGGAACTCGCTCGCTAATGCGACCAATTACATCGAGTACAAAACGAATCTGGCAAGCCCAACTTGGTTGATTTACACAAATTTCATTAGTGGTCCGGCCAATAGCGCGGTGTCCATTCCAGTGCCAACCGGCAATGGTTCGCAGTTCTACCGCCTTCGAATTGCGCCGCCACAACCGTAGTTTTACAGTGATCGGCCGAATTCAGCACCCGGCATCCCGTTGTTTTGAAGAAAAAACCTATGCGACAATTCCGACAGTTCAGTTTGAGCCAAGCAAGCCGAGTCATAGCTTGCAGGTTGGTACTTTTGTTAATCTCCCTGATACATCTTGCGGCATTTGCGCAGCCAACCAATGATAGTTTTTCCGCGGCTGAAATTATTTCGGGCCTGAGCGGTACGGTTGCTGGTTCGAATATTGGCGCGACTTCCGAAACGGGAGAGCCAACCCATGCTGGTGTGCCGGTTGGGGCTTCAATCTGGTACAAATGGGTGGCACCGATTGGTGGCGATGTTACGTTTGACACGTTTGGAAGCGATTTCGATACGGTGCTTGCGGTATATGTAGGACCGAGTGTATCGGCTTTGAATGAGATTGCGAGTAACGACGATATAGCAAATATCGGTGGCCCGAGTCGGGTGCAGTTTACTGCTACGAGTGGAGTAACATATTACGTTGCTGTTGATGGCTACAGCATGGACGAAGGCATTTCAGCTCTGAATTGGCAATTAACAAGTCCACTTTCAGCTGGGAGCTTTGAGTTTACTTCTCAGATCTATTATGCTGGGGAGCGTGAATCTTCTGGAACCCTTGACGGCTTTAACACTGTTGATCCTAGTACTGATGGCGCACGCGTGACCGTTACCCGCCGTGGTGGATTTAAGGGAAAAACCACGCTCGACTGTGTTGTTGCCCCATATTACATCACAAATATTTACTATACGAATGTATTAGATTCAACGAATCTGTTTTGGATCAATATTATTGATTCGTTATATGCCACTTTTGATTTCACTAACAACTTTTCTGGAAGCCCCCTCGGGACAACGAATATTAATATTGTACGGACGAGCCCTGGAGGAGTCGTTACGAACATTTCTGTTACGAACGTGTTTGGGGGGACGGCCCTTCGGGCCTCATATCCCGTGACTGGCGTCGGCTGCATGTCGACGAATCTTGGCGGCGGGAGCAGTAATACTTTCTGTCTAACTACAAATGGCGGAATTATTTTTTCAGCATCTTACGTTCGACCGACTGGCTTCAGTACAAACTTTTCGCTCATAATAACGAATACTGGTGTTACAAATATTTCTCTTTCTATCTCAAATGTAAACGGGACTAGCAGCAATATCACTTGGGTAATCGACACGTTTACAACAAATATATTTGCCGCCTACTATAGGGGCACGAACGCTACATTTTTTGCCTTCGCAGCCGATCCGGTAATGTACACCGCGATTACCACAAATGTGATACCGGTAGGTGGCTTCATCACGAACTCACTCGTGTTTGACGATTACCAGATGAGCGCTTCCTTCACGGTTCCGATTGGAAATAATTTTTCGAATAACGTGAATCGTACACGAGTTATGACGTTGACGAACGTCGCGTTGGCAACCAATGAACTGACTTCCATTTCTGCTCCCACAATTGATCCTGGACTAGGGGCTTCTGTTCTCACGATTCTGGATGACGATTCTTATCCTGGCGCAACTACACTTAATATTGAACGCGCTACCTTCCGGACGACTGAGTCTGGGAAAGGATTGGGATTTGCACGTATTTATGTAATCAGGTCCGGTAATCTTTCGGGCACTCCTCATTGCTTATACCGAATTAACTATCGGCCGCCAGCAAACGCTAACAACATCTTTGAGATCGTAAACCGATTACAGGCAGGCTCTGATTACACGACTCCAAATTCCGATTATACCCCCGTATCGGGAACACTTACTTGGGCCGACGGTGATCCGTTCGCATTCATCGATGTGCCCATTCTCGAAGATAATCTCGTAGAATTTAACGAAGACATGCTGATAGAGATATATAAAGAGGTCGGCAATCCTGTAACGATAGGGAATATTTTCTATGCCACATTGACGATTCATTTCGATGATCAACCTGCAGGTGCCGTCGATCGCGACTATAATAAGGACAAGAGTCCCGATACATTTCCACCGCACAATGCCACGCCAGGCGCGAACAAAACGGTTTACTCTTTAGCTATCCAACCAGATAACAAGACCGTTTTGGCGGGTGACTTCAGCAGCTTTAACACGACGTCGCGGGGGCGTATCGCGCGCGCGCTATCGAACGGACAAATCGATACCAGCTTTAATCCCGGAAGTGGTGCGGACGCGTTCATCAGTAAGGTGCTTTTGCAAACAAATGGTTCGATTCTGATAGGCGGCGCGTTTACGTCATTTAACGGGACGGCGCGGCGTGGTTTGGCGCGCTTGAACGCGACGGGCGCCTTGGATGCGTCATTCAATCCAGGCGTTGGTGCGAATGGCACCGTTTGGGCGATGGATGTTCAGCCTGATGGGAAAGTTCTAGTAGCCGGCGAATTCACAACAGTCAATGGCGTGTCACGTCCACATGTAGCAAGGCTTAACTCGGACGGTTCAGTCGACTCAACGTTTAATGCTGGTACTGGGCCTAATAACACAGTGTTCGACGTTAAAGTCCAACCGGACGGCAATATTTTAATCGGTGGCGACTTCACATCGATTAACTCAACAAATCGTAGTCGTCTTGCGCGTTTAACCACGACTGGAGCTATTGACCCAACCTTCAACGTAGGATCAGGCGCAGATGACACGGTGTACGCATTGGCTATACAGGCCGATGGCAAAATTATGGTAGGTGGGGCATTTCGCAGTATTAATTTGTTGGGCAGTGCTAAAATCTCTAGATTGAACGTTGATGGCACCGTTGATACGACATTTGACGCGGGAACGGGCGCTGATGACACGATTTATTCGATCGCGCTACAAGGGGACGGAAGGGCGGTCGTAGGTGGTATTTTCACCTCCATCAACGGAACACGCCGCATCGGGATAGCTCGATTTTTATCTAACGGAATATTGGACACGGGCTTCATGGACTGTGCGTACAATCAATTTGCTGGTGTGCCCAATCCTTATTACAATCCACTCGTTAACCCCAAGAATTATATTTTCACTGTCGGATTGCAAGCTGATGGGAATGTGCTGATCGGGGGCGGGTTTTCTCGTGTTGGTGGTGGTGGAAGTCGCGACGATATTCACAATCGCAGCAACTTTGCTCGACTTATCGGTGGGGACACTGCCGGCCCCGGAGATTTATCGTTAGTATACGACAACTATAACGCCGATGAAAACAATGAGGATTTTTACGTTACCCTGACGCGCGAGAACGGCTCACTTGGGCCGGCTCAGGCAAGTTTTTCAACACTCACATTTCCTCCCGGTCCAGGGGCGGCAGTGGATGGTGTCAATTTTACTTTTGATTCAGGAAAATATGGTGCGCCTAAGTACATTAGTACATGGCCCAACACTCGAATGCACAGTGACGCGCACTCAGGCCCGAACTACGGCACGAATCCGGGATCCGATGATGTCTATATCAAAATCTTAAAGGATGGCGTTGTTGCCCCTGATTCCAAGCTTCAGTTGGAATTGTCGTCGCCTGTCTTTGCCGACATTTTCGATCTTGCTGGTGAAAACATTCCGCTCGGCCTCGCATTGGGCCGCACTAAGGCGACGCTCACAATTTTGGACAGTGATCTTGCTCCGGGCACATTGAGCTTTTCTAAACCGGAGTTTTTTGTCGATGAAGGTGGAACTAACGCTCTTATCACTGTTGTGCGCACGGGCGGTAGCGATGGTATTGTTCATGTCGACTACAGCACGTCCGATGGAACAGCGTTAAATGGAACGAACTATCTGGCAACCTCGGGCACGTTGACACTTCTCGGCGGCGTAACCAGCAATACGTTTTTTGTGCCATTGGTTGACAACTCTAATGTAGAGGACGATCCGACTTTGAACGTCCATCTTTCCAATCCTACCGGAGGCGCGGACATTGGATTGGCGGATGCAACATTAACGGTCATCGACAACGATGTTTCCTCGGGACGTGTTAATTTCACTTTTACAACATATTCAACAAATGAAAACGCTGGCTTTGCTGTCGTTGAGGTTACTAGGACCGGTGGTAGCCGTGGAACTCTTTCCGTGCAGTTTGCAACGCAGGACGGATCTGCTGTTAGTGGCGTTAATTACTCATCTGTTTCCACAAATTTAGTTTGGGCTTCAGGTGATACCGCATCTAAGCTGATTCTCATACCGATCGCTGATAACCAAGTTGTTGATTCTGATAAAACCGTCGACCTAAGCCTCTCAAACCCACTGGTTAATGGTTCGACTCCAAGTCTTCCGGTCCTCGGAATCCGCTCGACAGCTGAGCTTACGATTGTAAACGACGATAGCTATGGCTTTGTTGACTTTACCGCAAGTGGTTACCGCGTTAATGAAAACGGCGGAAACGCTGTTATCTCTGTAATTCGTACAGGCGGAATAGCGGAGAGCATCACAGTGAATTATGCGACTGGCGATGCTTCTGCCGTTGCAAACGCTGACTATGTGCCGGTAAGTGGCAGTTTGGTGTTCGGGCCTGGCGAGGTTAGCAAAACCTTTCAAGTGCCCATCGTGAATAATCTGACGCCTGACGCTTCACGATTTTTTACTGTCTCTATTTTTGGCGAAACTCCGACAGGGACATTGGGGAGCATTTCTCTGGCGAGCGTTACTATCATTGATGATGAAACCATTAACGAAACACCCGGTGCAATTGATACCAGCTTCAATCCGACCGCAGGAGGCAATGACTTCATTTATTCTATTGCACTGCAGCCCGACGGAAAGATGTTGGTCGGCGGTGATTTCACTGCCATCAATGGTACCTCGAGGAACCGTATTGCGAGACTGACGGCCGATGGAAGTCTCGATTCAAAATTCGCGACAGCGGCTGTTGGTGCCAATGGATCCGTACGCTCGATTGTTATTCAGTCCGACGACAAAATTCTAATTGGCGGTTTATTTAGTAACGTCAACAATACTAATCGCAGTTATATTACACGTCTGACGTACGATGGTTCTACTGATGCTACTTTCAATCCAGGCGCAGGCGCGGACAATCCGGTTTACGCTATAGCTGAAACGTTCGTGGATGGTCTGAGGAAGATTGTGGTCGGCGGTGCATTTGGAAGTTTCAATGGAGTAGGGCATCACTCGTTAATTCGATTGAACAACAACGGCACCGTAGATTCGACTTTCGATTCCGGTGGTACGGGAGCGGATGGCACGGTGTACGCTGTCGCTCTACAAACGGATGGTAAAATATTAATTGGTGGCGACTTCAACACATATAATGGAGTCATACGACACGGTATTGCCCGACTGAATGCTGATGGAACTTTGGATACTTCGTTTCTTGCGAGCGGTTCTGGAGCGGATGGATCGGTTCGCGCAATTGCGATTCAACCGGACGGACGCATTGTTCTCGGTGGACTCTTCACAAACGTCAACGATACGGCGATTAACTACGTCGCAAGACTCGAGTCCGACGGCAGTCTTGATAGTTCATTCACTCCTGGGGTAGGGGCAAACGGTCCAGTGCTTTGCATTTCAGTGCAAAACGACGGTTCCATACTGCTAGGAGGTAGCTTCACGCGCTTTGGCGATGTTTCCCGCAGTCGTATAACGCGACTGAATGCATCGGGTGTCGTGGACCCAACGATCAATTTCGGGTTTGGTGCCGACGATTTTGTCTCTTCCATCGTGGTGCAACCGGGTGATGACAAAATTGTATTAGTTGGCGGGTTTACTCATTACGATGGATTTGCTCGCTCTCACATCGCCCGTATTTACGGTCGAAGTATTGCCGGAAGCGGCCAATTGGAATTCTCCGCCACCCACTACTACGTAGACGAAAATGGCACGAATGCGTTGATTACATTACGTCGCCGTGGTGGAACAAGTGAGGACCTGACCAACGGTCCGGTATCGGTAACTTTCTCGACGGCTGATGGCACGGCTGTCGCCGGCATTAATTATACCGCCGTTGTTACAAATGTTCCGTTCCCAGCAGGTGAGGTCATCCAGAGCGTGACGATTCCGATCCTTAACGATCAACTGGTTGAAGATGACCGCATCTTGAATTTGAACCTTTCAAGTCCACAAGGTGGCGCCGCATTAGGTGATATTGCAACGGCGGACCTGACAATTGTAAAGGCAAACAGCGCCGTTTCATTTGCCGCCAGCAGTTTTCAAGTGAATGAAGGCGCAGTCAATGGAGCCGGATTGATCAATATCGTTCGCACTGGCAGTACAAATGGAACCGTAATAGCCACATTCAGCACATTGACGAACGGAACCGCGACAGCTGGATTGCGGTACACACCGGTCACGACAAATATTGTATTCGGACCAGGTGAAACCAATGTGGTCGTTTTGATTCCAGTTATCGATAATACTTTGGTTGATGGCAATGTTACCGTCGAATGCACCTTGGAAAACGTTATTGGAGGTATCCTTTTACAACCGAGTCTGACCACCTTGACTATCCTCGACAACGATTTTAGTCCAGGAATTTTGTCCTTCGCGAATATCGGATTCTCGGTCAATGAAGATGCGACCAATGCGGTGGTTACGGTGGTTCGTACGAATGGCTTTACAGGAGCTGTTTCGGTTCAGTACTCAGCGAATGGTGGCACCGCTACCGGCGGTCGGGACTACATGCCGACCAACGGTATATTGGTATTTGCTGACGGCGAAACAAACAAAACGTTTTTGGTGCGAGTATACACCAATGGTCTTGTGACCGGTGATCTTACGGTTGACCTGACTCTATATGCCGCGTCTGGCGGTGCAACGATTGCTGGCGCTACGACAGTCCCCCTGACGATCGTCGATCAAGATATCGGATTTGCGTTTACGTCTCCTGCATATTTCGTGAATGAGGCAGATCCCTTCGTCACGATATCCGTTCGTCGCTTCAATGGGACGAACAGTGCGATGACCATCGATTACTCGACGGCCGATGCAAGCGCTGCCGCCGTCTCTGATTATCAGGACACCCACGGTCAACTGACTTTCTCGGTGGGTGAAACGGTCAAGACCTTTAGCGTTCCGATATCAAATGATGGTATCGTTGAAGGTAATGAGTTGTTCTTCATAAGCCTATCAAACCCAAGTGCCAACACTCAGTTGACATTTCCGAGCACTGCCAGTGTAACTATCGTTGACAACGATACAGGCATACACTTCAGCACGAATGTGTGTAGCGTCGCGAAGAACGGCACGAACATCGCCCTTACCGTTGTGCGCGACAATCCGAACACGGGTCCAGTGACCGTAAGCTTTGCCTCAACCAATGGTACCGCCATCGCCGGAGTTGATTATATAGCTACAAACGGCATCTTGAGTTTTGCTGACGGTGAGGCGGCAAAGACGATTATGGTGCCGATAATCGATGATCTGATCGTCACTGGTGATAGAACTTTTACCGTGACGCTTATAAATACGACGGGTGGAGCTCAAGTCCTGCAGCCTGTTCAGACTACGGTCACCATTACTGAAACGCATTCCGGATTGGCGTTTTCTGCCGGAAACTACCAAGTGCGCGAGAGTGGTGTGAGTGCCACCATCTCAGTGATCCGCACGAATGCTTTCCAAAACACAGTCACCGTTGACTATGCTACCGCAAACGGCGCTGGCTCAATTGGCAGGTATATTTCAAATCAGGGTACGTTGACCTTTGGCCCTGGAGAATCAAATAAAACTTTTGTTGTTACAGTTGTCGATGATACGCAAATTCAAGGTGACGGAACGGTTCTCTTGAAATTATCTAACACCACGGGCGGCGCGTTGCTGGTGGCCCCCAGTGCTGCAACGCTAACAATTCTTGACGATGACGGCAGTGTCATCGTCGCTGCGGGAACGACTCTCCTCTCGGAAAGCTTTGCACCGGCCAACAACGTTATTGATCCGGGTGAAACTATTCAGATGCTCTTTGCCCTCAGAGACGCGGGTAATAATAACACTACTAACCTTGTTGCAACATTATTGGCGACGAATGGTGTTGTTTCGCCCAGCGCGCCACAATCCTATGGTCAATTGGTCGTTGGCGGTCCTTCTGTATCGCGGCCCTTCAGCTTCACAGCGAATGGAACCAATGGGCAGAGGATAACTGCGACGCTGAAGATTTACGACACGAATCAGATCGATCATACGGCGTTCGCGCTCGGGGTGGTGACTTTCAACTTCATCATCGGTGATACCGCCAACCGCTTCACTAACATCAATTTCATTACGATTAACGACAACGCTGCCGCAACTCCATATCCGTCGACTATTACTGTGTCGGGGATTGACGGTGTGATTAGCAAGGCCACGCTCACTCTTTCAAACGTCGCTCATACGTTCCCGAAAGATATTGATGTCCTGTTGGTCGGCCCGGCGGGACAAAAGGTGTCGCTGCTGTCGCACGTTGGCTCCGGTTATCCTATTACGAACGTAACTTTAACATTCGACGATACGGCTGTGAATTATCTCGCGCCAAGTAATCCGATTGTGTCGGGTACCTATAAACCAACGGTACTGGCTTTCGGCAGCTTTTTCGCGAGTCCAGCGCCTCCAGGGCCTTATTCCACTAATCTTGCGAGCTTTAACGGAACAAATCCCAATGGCAGTTGGTCCTTATATGTGGTAGACGATACATCCTTCAACATGGGCAGCATCGGCGGTTGGAGCTTGTCACTGACCACTACAGCGCCAGTCACATCTAATGCAGATGTACTCGTTGCAACGAAGACAGCGCCACTAAGCGTTATTGTTAGCAATTTGTTTACGAATACCGTCACACTCACGAACTACGGACCATCGACTGCGACTGGCGTGATTCTAACGAATACAATTCCTCTAGGCGCGACGCTAATTTCCGTTTCCTTGAGTCAGGGAAGCTACGTCGTCGATACGAACGCCTCGGCTGTAATATCGACGATTGGCAGTCTGTTGAAAGATGGAAATGCCACGGCTTCGTTCGTGTTCCGCGCGGACGCTACGGGTGTGATGACGAATTTCCTTTCGGCGTTCGGGAACGAAACTGAGCCGAATTCAGTGAATAATTATGCTACTTCGGTTACAACCGTAAATGTTCCCAGTGCTGATTTGGCTCTAGGATTTAGTGCGACCCCAAATCCTGTTACTGTTGGCGACACATTAACATTCACAATCGCTATTACGAACCTGGGTCCTGCTCCAGCGGTTGGTGTTTTCGTTACAAATAGCTTACCCGCCGGTGCGTCAAGCATCAGCGTCACCGGGGCGACCTCGTCTGTTACGGCGACCTCGGTGGTGTGTAATCTCGGAACGATTGCAAGTGGATCGAGTGTGAATTTCCTTATTCAATGCAGGCCGACGGTTGTTGGATCTTATACGAACATTGTGAATGTCGGTTCGTCTACGCTCGATCCATTCAAGTCGAACAACCTTGGCTCGGTGAAAACAATTGTGGAATTGCCGCTGATCGCCTTCGCGCGAAACGGAACCAACGTCGTGTTGACTTGGCCTTTATTGCCGAACCCGCTAATCCTTGAATCAGCGGACACTCTGCCGTCTCCGTGGACGGTTGTTAACGGGGCTGTGGTCACAAACGGTCAAGCCAGCTACACAGTGCCTGCTATTGGGACTAAGTATTTCCGGTTGCGCGCGCCTTAAGCGACGGCCGATCTAAATCAAGCGCGATAGCTTTGACATGAAAAAAAACCTCTCTCTTGCCGCTGTAATATACTTCGCACTTGTTGCGTTCGTTGCCGCCGATCAACCAGCGAAGATCAGTGATGCCGCATTGAAGCAGATTTCTGCGTTACATCAGGAAAAACAGTCGCGCACCCCGGCTCAGCGCAAAATGGATTCGAGGCTCGTTTATGCAGTCAAGCAATCGCGTAAAGAAGCGATCGCTGCTGGCGTTCAGCCATTCGAACTACATCTCGATCGTGACCGTGAGGGGCGCATTTTAGTCGATATCGACACTAAGGTGACCAAAGCCGTAATCAACGCAATCGAAGACGCTGGCGGCAAAATTGTAGTATCGGTGGAAAAATTTAACTCAATCCGTGCTCTGATTCCTGCAGGCAAATTGGAGGCACTCGCTTTACTGAATGACGTAAAATTCGTTCATCAAGCTGCAAAGGCCTATACCCGGACTGGTTCAACTACTTCCGAAGGGGATACAACCCACCGTGCCGATACCGCGAGGACAGCGTTCACGACCGATGGCACTGGGGTGAAAGTCGGTGTGCTTTCAGACAGCGTTGATTATCTATCTAACTCGCAAGCTTCGGGAGATTTGCCGTCGGTGACCGTGCTGCCAGGGCAGGATGGAGTACCCGCAACCGGTGAAGGCACTGCGATGTTGGAAATCGTTCACGACTTGGCTCCCGGCTCTGATTTATATTTTGCCTCCGCATTTAACGGGGCAGCCAGTTTTGCGAATAACATCCTTGCTCTTCGAGCCGCTGGATGCGACGTCATCGTTGATGACGTGTTTTATTTCAGTGAGTCTCCGTTCCAGGACGGCATTATAGCTCAAGCGGTTAATACTGTTACCGCTGATGGGGCGTTGTATTTTTCGGCTGCGGGCAATGAAGGAAATAAAACTGATAACACCTCTGGCACCTGGGAAGGAGACTTTGTGGACGGCGGCGCAGCATCCGCTCCGGTGAATGGCAAAGGTGGGATATTGCACAGTTTCGGTTCTACAACGTACAACACCGTTAATTCCCGAGGTTTCGCGACGGTACTTTTTTGGTCTGATCCATTGGGCGCTTCAACGAATGATTATGATATTTATGTATTGGACTCTGCCGGCAATAACGTAGTTGATAGTTCCACGACAGTTCAGAACGGTAGCCAAGATCCCTTTGAAATCGTCTCTCCCGCGTCTGGACAACGACTTGTGGTCGTAAAGGCGGCTGGTGATGCCAGATATCTTCACATCGACACTATTCGTGGCAGATTAAGCGTCAGCACGGCCGGTAACATTACGGGGCACGCGATGGCAGAAGCTGGTTTTGGCGTAGCCGCCGTTGATGCGAATACATCTTTTCCCAATCCGTTTTCGGGGGGGCTTATCAATCCCGTGGAAACTTTTAGTTCGGATGGACCACGGCGAGTGTTCTATTACGCGGACGGTACGCCAATAACGCCCGGAAATTATTTGTCGACGGGTGGAACTGTGAGGCAAAAACCGGACATCGCTGCGGCTGATGGTGTCGCGACGACGGTTCCTGGTTTTTTCCCATTTTTTGGTACATCGGCCGCCGCTCCGCACGCTGCCGCAATCGCTGCTTTGATCAAATCCTATAGTCCGGCACTCACGCCTGATCAGGTGCGCTTCGCTCTTACTAATACTGCTCTCGATATTGAAGCTATCGCTTTTGATCGCAACGCAGGCGCTGGTCTTATAATGGCTTACGAAGCCTTACAGTCGCTTCCCGTGCCCGTGCCCGCTCCGAACCTTGTCGTGGTCAGTAATATATTTTCAGGCGGCAATGGAAATGGTCTGGTCGATCCTAATGAATGCAATGCTTTAGACGTGGTTCTGACCAACAAGGGCAACGCAGCAGCGACTGGCGTCCAGGCAACTTTGTCCACTACCACACCCGAAGTAATTATTGCGCAGCCTACAATCTCCTTTGCGAATATACCCCCGGGTGGAATTGTCACTAATCTTAGTGCGTTTAAGATCAGTTCCTCTCCGACGTTCATCTGTGGTACGCCGGTCGATTTGATCATGATTGTAAAGTCCGATCAGCAATCAAAAACAAACACCCTCCGACTCGCCTCCGGATTTTTGGGAGCGGTGAATCGCTTTGATAATCCGACGGCTGTATCCATTCCGGATTATACACCTTCGGGTGTCTTTTCTGCAGTAGTCGTCTCCAATGTTACTGCAGCAATTGGAAAGTTAACCGTTTCTTTATTCCTGACGCACACCTTTGATTCTGATTTGCGCTTACAGCTTGTCGGTCCAGACGGCACGACCGTCAGTCTTGCTCAACACAACGGTGGAAGCGGTGACAATTTCGGCGCAAGTTGTGCGATTGAGGCTTTCCGTACAACTTTCGACGACGATGCTACAAATTCTGTCAGCACTGCTGTTCCGCCCTACGCCGGCAGCGTTCGTCCTTTCCAACCTCTTAGTGCATTTGTCGGTAAATCAGGAACGAACGTCAATGGAACGTGGCAGTTACGAATTGCCGATGACGTTCCGATTGATGTTGGAGCGCTTCAGTGCTGGTCTTTGAATCTTTATCCAACCGTTTGCTCGGATGGCGGCGGTGAATGTCCAGGCTCTGATTTGGGGGTCAAGATTACTTCGTTGCCGGAGCCAACAACACTTGGAAGCAACCTGACCTACACTATCACTGTCACGAACTTTGGGCCAAGTACCGCCAAATCGGTAACAATGAGCCAGCTTTTGCCGAGTAGTGTGATTTTCGTTTCAGCAACACCAAGTCAAGGAACTTGCAGCTTCGCGAATGGTACTGTTAGCGGCAATTTAGGGTCTGTGCCAGCGAGAGGCACAGTTACGATCGCCGTCGTAGTGACCCCTGCGGCTGCGGGTACGATAAGTTCTACCGTTACGGTGGGTTCTGCGGAACCTGATTTTGTTCCGGGGAACAATTCTGCCACGGCAATCAGTCACGTGGTTGTTCCTGCAACGGATTTGGCGATTGGCGTTTCGGCAGTGCCGAGTCCTGCGCTGGTCGGGAGTCCATTGACCTATACAATCCAGGTCACAAACAAGGGGCCAGCTGTTGCGAGTGGCGTCTTTGTTACCAACGTCTTGTCCGGCGGTATCATCTTCAACAGTGCGACCACAACTCAGGGAACGATCAGCAACAATGCGGGTACTGTCATTGCCGCACTTGGAACGCTGGCGAGTGGGGGGCGAGCAACAATTTCGATCTCGGTTTCTCCTACGCTGGTCGGGGCGGTGACTGCATCTGTGCGTGTTATTGGAAATCAATTGGATCCGATCCAATCGAACAATTCCGCTACACTTACTACACCGGTCAGTCCAGCAGCTGATTTAAGTCTGACCCTTTCTGCGCTTCCAAACCCCTCGGTTTTGGGAAGTAATATCATCTATACAATTACCGTTACCAATAAGGGCCCCAACACGGCCAATAACGTCCTTATCAGCGACACGTTGGCCGCTTCGTTAAATTTCGTTACTGCGAATTCCACTAAAGGCGTTTGCTCGGTGTCTGGAAGTACCGTTACTTGCAGTATTGATCCGTTACTGGTTGGCGACACGGCGACCGTGACAATCATCGCCAGCAGTACGGTCGTTGGCACTATTACGAATACTGCGGTGGTCGCATCGAGTCAGGCCGATCCTACTCCGGCGAACAACGTTGGCACGTTGTCCACAGTCGTAGCATCACCATTTGTCAGCATTACTCCGGCGGGAAGTAAACTCGTTTCTGAATCCTTTAGCCCTGCCAATGGCGCCATTGACCCGGGCGAAACGGTGACTGTCGAACTGTTTTTGAAAAACGTCGGTAATGTGGCAAGCACGAATGTGGTCGGGACGCTTCAAGCAACGGGCGGTGTTACTGCCCCCGGTGTAGCCCAAACCTATGGTGCGATTGCAGCCGGTGGTTTCCCGACGTCGAAGACATTTTCATTTACCGCTTCCGGCACGAATAACGGCACGGTTACCGCCACCCTTCAACTGCAAGACGGAACCGCGAATCTTGGAAATGTTGCTTACACATTCCGTCTTTCGAACCAGCTGCAATTCGCGAATACAAACCAGATTACAATTCCCGATGTCGGTTCTGCAGCGCCATATCCATCGACAATTAGTGTCAGCGGCGTAACGGGCATTTTGGCGAAGGTATCGGTGACCTTGTCAAACTTTGCGCATACCTACCCCCATGACGTCACCGCTCTGCTGGTGGGGCCGAACAACCAGAAAGTTATTTTGATGGCCGAAACGGGCGCCGGGCCAGGTGTCACGAACCTTACCCTTACATTTGACGATCAAGCAGGAGTTACCCTCCCTGATTTCGGGCAGCTTGGCTCCGGTGTTTTTCAGCCGACGAGCTACAGCGCGAGTCCAACATTGCCATCGCCAGCGCCTAGCGGTCCTTACTCCAGTGTTCTTTCAAGCTTTGCCGGCAATTCGCCGAACGGCACATGGTCTCTCTATATTGCCGATGGCAATGCGGGCGACTCGGGAGCTATTGTTCGCGGGTGGAGGCTGTCATTGACAACGGTCATCCCTGTTAACCAGTTGGCGAACCTTTCTCTGACTGGCTCAGCAAATTCCAATCAGTTGTCCGTTTTGGATGGAAACGTGTATCGATTGGTGGTTAGCAACGCAGGGCCAGATACAGCGACTGCGGTTCTCGTGACCAATGCGTTCAGTGGCCCCGTTTCTGTGACGTCATTTTCATCGTCGCAGGGCACTGTCTTTACCAATGGCAGCGGCCTTGTGGTTTACAATCTTGGCACCTTATCGTCTGGAGCAGTTGCCTCTATCACCAATGGAGTCAGCGCCACAGGCGCAGGCAGCATCAATTTGGCCGCATCTGTTTCGTCAACGGAAATGGACCTTAATACAGCTAACAATACTCTGAATGTTACGACTCCAGTTAGCCTCCCGGCGTCTGACATTTCGGTGACGGGGAGTGTATCGCCATCACCAGCAATTGTCGGAAACATCGTTACATATTCTATTGTGGTTTCGAACAGCGGACCGCAAGTGGCATTGAATGTCTCGGCGACGGATACATTGCCCGCAGGCTTAAATTACATTTTGGCTACGGCTTCGCCGGGCAGTTGTACCTACACGAATGGTTCAGTGCTCTGCAATCTTGGAAACCTCGTGCCGGGTGGTGCTGCAACAATCACTATTACTGCGGGTGTATCGGCAGCTGGAACTTACAGTAACGTGCTCATCGCGGCGACAGCATCTACTGATGCGAATTCAGCTAACAACTCCGCTGTCATCCCTCTGCTTGCTTCCAATCCATCGCCTAACATCGTTTCCGCTGGAACGAAGCTAACGTCTGAAAGCATCTCGCCTGCAAACGCAGCGATTGATCAGGGTGAAACGGTTACTTTGGCGATCTCTCTACAGAATACCGGATCGGCCAATACTACCGATTTGCTGGCGACATTTCAGGCCGGACCCGGTGTTACAGCAATTACAACGTCTCAAAGTTATGGTGCTCTCTCGACGAACGGTGCGGCCGTCACGCGGTCGTTCACGTTTAGTGTTTCGCCGTCAATCAGTGGACCTGTGACGTTCTCGTTGGCGTTGAGCGATGGCGCTAGTCTCGGGGCGATTCCATTCAGCTACGCGCTTCCGAGAACAACTTCGTTCACAAATTCGGCTGCAATCGTAATTCCAGAAAACGGACCCGCATCGCCATATCCTGCACCGATCACCGTGTCCGGTGTGACTGGCCTGGTATCTAAAGTCGTATTGCGACTGAATGATTTCAATCACAGCTTTCCTTCAGACGTCGACGTTGTTTTAGTCAGTCCCTCGGGTCGAAATGCACTCGTGTTGTCGGGCGCCGGTGGCAGCCACCCGGTGACAAATGCGGTCCTGAGCTTTGATGATTCGGTAGCGCAGACGCTCTCTGCATCAGGACAAATTGTTTCCGGCACTTTCGCGCCTTCGACCTTTGGAGCCGGGACCTCGGTGTCTGTTCCAGCACCACGTGCGCCGTATGCCTCGACGCTTTCAACGTTCAATGGTGTTGATGCGAACGGTGATTGGTCCCTGTATGTGTTCGACCATTCTCGTGGTGACGCAGGTCAAATCACAACCGGATGGACTTTAACTCTTACGACGGTGGATGCCGTTAACCCGGTGGCCGATGTGCAGCTTAAACTAACTGCATCGACGAATGCCTTGTTCATTGGTAATAACCTGAACCTTACGTTTACAGTGACGAACATTGGTCCCGCCGCGGCAACCGGCGTAACACTTACCAACCTGCTGCCTGCTGGGTTTGCGGTGATCAGCTCGAACGTCTCGCAAGGTACGATCGCCGGGAACTTCTGGAACATCGGCACACTCGCATCGGGAACACAGGGCACTATGAACCTGACGGTGCGCCCAACGACGGCCGGTAATTTTGTGGAGACCGCAATCGCCGGCGGCAGTGAGAGCGATCTGAACCTGAGCAACAACTCCCAGCAAGCTGGATTGATTGTCGCAGTTGCAGCGCCGGTTAGCTTCAGCGGAGTTGTTCTGACGAACAATCAGACCCAGTTCACCATCGCCGGACAAGTCGGCCAGACGTATTCAGTTGAGACTTCGACCAATCTAATAATCTGGACGCCGATCAACAACTACGTCATTCCTGCCAGCGGCGCATTAAAGATTACAGACGACGTTTCTTCGACCTCAGCCCAACGGTTCTACCGCGCGATTCGTCAGCCGTAAGCGGCGAACATGAAGATTA
>CBHWET010000017.1:0-28882 GCA_966112985.1 uncultured bacterium
CTGGCGTCGATGAGGTTCAGGCCGGCTCTTATGCCTGCATGGATTGGTATTACAACGATATTCGCCCCGAGTTCCGCCAAGCCATGTCGATTCTGACCACAATCATCAGCCGCCCGACTCCTGAACTCGCGATCATCGACGTCGGGCGCAAAGGCATCGGCGCCGAATTCGGCGCACCCCGCATCAAAAATATTCCCGGCGCAACCGTCGCCCGTTTCGGCTCTGAAGAACACGCGACCATTTCGTTGCCGCCTGGTTCCAATCTCCGTGTGGGCGACCGCATTGAACTGATACCTTCCCACGGCTGCACGACATCGAATCTTTACAGGGAATTCGTCGTCCACCGCGAGGGCAGGGTAGAAGACGTCTGGCCCATCGAAGGCGCAGGCAAACTCCGTTGACCGGGAGTTGATCAGGATTTACCGTGCAAACAGTCGCGCCCAGACCCAAATCGGAAAGTGACAGCCGCAGCTCGTTCAACGATCAAATTGATTTCCCTTTCTCCCGTTCGTGTAGCGACCTGTGTGGCTCTGTATCCTTCGACTCAACGAAGTGGCACAAAATTTGAATTCCTCATCCTGCCGCCAGGGATCTCAAACTTCACAGTTTTAGAGCCTCAAACTCGAAATTCAGCTAAGTGGCTGAATTTCAAGCCGCTGCAACTTTACTTCTCGCGGTAGGAAAGATTTTCCGGAACCGGAAACGCGTCCCAACCGCAGGAAGTAACAATTTTCCGGACCGGAAATTTCCGACTTCCGCAGCAAGTAGACATTTTCCGGAAGGGAAATTATCCACTGACGCAGTAAGTAGAGATTTTGCGGAGGGAAAAGTTAACGCTACTCGAGGAAGTAAGGTGTTGGCGGACCGGAAACACCTTCCTACCGCAGTTGGGACGACTTTCCGGACAGGAGAACGTCTACTTCCCCAAGAAGTAAGGAAGTTTCGGGCCGGAAACTCTTTCCTACCGCGGTTGGACGCTCTCGGCGGACCAGAAAATTCCTACTTACTGGAGAAGTTTTTATTTTCCGGCCCGGAAATTCTTTCCTGACGCAGGAAGTGCGGATTTTGCGGAGGGAGAAACCCTTCCCTCCCGCAGAGTCTTGGTGGTAAACTTCTGAATGAACTTCTCCGTAAGAACGCCTTGCGTGATTGCCGAGTATAGCGTAATTTCCGGCCCTCGTATTTTTGGGCCAGCTTAGCTCAGCGGTAGAGCAACGGTTTTGTAAACCGTGGGTCGTCGGTTCAATCCCGACAGCTGGCTCCACTTCTACAAAACTCCATTGCTCCACCGCTCGTTTGAGCGATTAGGACGGCAACTGCGCGAGTATCTGGCCTAGTTCCTCGTGTTGCTTGCGAATTTCCGAAGCGTGTTTTTTTAACGCGCTCTTCAACTCGGCATCGAAGTGTTTTCCTAGCACTTTGATTGCAACGCTGGACACGTTCAGTCCTGCCTTTTTGGCTAACTTCACGCTTTTGGCCATTTCGCCTGTCGTCCTTATGCTCAGCATTTCAACGTCTTCCGACATATCAGTCCTTTCGTTGCTGAGTGGTGGACTCATGTATACGTAGACATATTCACACACCCTGACAAACCCTGACAAGTAAGAGTTGACCTTTTTGAGATATTCGTATTTATATACGTATACGCATACAATCTGTTGCGTAAGTCAAACCACTAACCACAAGGAACCAATACAATGAGACTCACACAAAAAGACCTCGCTCAGCGCTGGGGCTGCTGCGTTCGAACTGTTACCCGCAAAATCAGGGCCAGCAAACTAAAGCCCGTTGACCTCACAGGGAATCAACCGGTTTTCGATCTCCGTGACGTGGTGAAACTCGAAAGGCAACGTGCGGCCAGTTGGGAGAAGAAACAGAAGCTATTCGTTCGCACGGGTCGTTTGTCAGCAGCGCGGAGGGGAACGCGATGAAATACACGGTTTTGGTTACCTACAAGGCGGGCACCTACAAATTCGGTGAAGAGCCATCTTTCAAAGAAGTTGCAAAATTTCGTTTGGAGTCTGATGCAACCCGATGGGCTGCCACTTACGAAAAATCCCTTCCAAAAGAAGATTCAATACAGGTTTGGGAAAACTGGGGACGAAAGGCAAACCGCAATTCCGTTTCCTGCCGTGCGTTATGACTCAATTTAATTTCAATCTGGCCATTCACGGCCTTGGATATGTCCAGTGTCCGAACTGTCAAAGAATCTTTGACGGCCAACAGTGGGTGTTCAATCCCCTCGCCACATTGAACGACCCACGATTTACCGTCGCATTGGAGCGTTGCGAATTGTGCAAAAACCCTTCCTTCGCTCCGTATGTCAAAAACTAAAGCCGCTCCTTCAAAACCACCGGTAGAAATTTTCTTCGACGTTCGCGACTCATCGTATTGGTTCAAAGTCAAAGGGCGGTATCTGCAACTCGGTAAATCAGATTTGAAGTTGCATTTGCAACGCCTCGGTTATCGCGACTTGAAACACGGCGGGGAACTCGTTGACGGCATTGACGAAATTGACATTCCGTTTTTTGACGCGATGGAAAACCGACAGATTGACTACGCTGGCGCTCTCGCTGGCCATCGTATCGGAATCTATCGCGGTGGAAACAATCGCAACTTCCTCGTTACTGACGAAGCTTTCGGGCCATTCGATGACATCGGCAAGAAAGCACCAGAGCCGAAATTCTTTCGGGCGTTCATCGAAGAATTGTTGCCCGATCAATGGCACTACTTTTGCCACTGGTTAGCAATCGCTCTCCATTCGTTGCGCCGTGGCGACTTTAGACCGGGTCAAGTGATGGTGTTAGTCGGGAAATCGGGCTGTGGTAAATCACTGCTGCAACAAATCATTACTCAGGTTCTCGGCGGTCGGGCTGCTAACCCGTTTGAATACCTGATGGGTAACGACAAGTTTAATCAAGACTTGGTCGGCTCTGAACACTGGGCAATAGTCACAGAGGCAGAGCCTGAATGGTTCCTCTTGGAAAACGTTCCAGCCGTTCCCGACATCAAAGTTGCTGGTTATACCGTCCAGCGGTTCAACCTGAACGCAAGAGATTGCGGCGTTAAACAAAATCGCCTTCGTTGCTTTCAGTTTGGCTCGCGTGACGCATCGAGGTTGGTAATCGATCGCACTGTCACAAACGGACCCGTTCAACCCTGCTGTATGGCTAGCGAGGGGAAACGGTCAACCCGTCGCACCTTTGCCGATTTCTGCGAACTGCAAGGGCTACCGCGTGACTTTCTCGCTGAGTCCGAACTATCGCAGTCCCTCAAATACTTGGTTGTAGGGAACGGCGTTCCGATCCCGATGGCGCGTGTCGTCGCGCGTGCAATCAACCTCCGGAAAGTCACACAATACGCGCAACTGTGTATCTGTGACTGTGGGCGCTCCGTTCACCCTGGTCAGACACTTGCGACGGCCGCTTGCCGCAAAAGAATGGAACGGAAGCGGAAACGTGACGCGGCCGGCACCGTCAACGCCGGTCCTGTCACAGACCACCGCGGACAGTCACACCTTTCTCTCTGAAGGATCTTCACGGCCCGCCGCTCCTCGCTTCGCTCGGCAGTTTAGCGCTTGCATTGAGGGGCCAGCGTTTGCAAGTCCCGAGGGGGTGCGGGGGAGTTTTCTGCAGTACGATCGAATGATCATAAAAAGGGGTCTACATACCTTACTTATTATATTTTTTCACAAATTTTAGAAATATAGTCCACCGGTCCACCGTGTTAGGTAAAAACACAATAAACAAAGGGTGGAAAACGGTGGGGGGTGTGTAGGCGGTGGGGTCCACTTGGGCCACCGGTAAGGGGTCCACCGGTAAAAAACCCCTGATTTCACGGCCTTTTTTGTGTTTTCCGGTGGGGCGGTGGACGGTGTTTGTCTTTTTTGTGTTCCCGTTACTAATTGCGGGGAGAAATACAATTTGAGAAAACAATTACGCGGTCACGGAGGAAGCGGGCAACGCAGCAGTGCGACCCGTCGCGCCGATGATCGTAGGGGACGGCAAGTCCTGAGACCCGCTGCAATGCCTCTCTTTGGCGCGGCGGGTTTTTATTTTTGGGAGGTTGCGGTTAAAGATCATAGTGGCGGGGTGATTCGAAAGGACTGCCCGTTGCGAGGACTGATTACGCGCAACCTCCCTCCCGCACCCTCCTTCAGGATTTGCAAACGCTGGCCCCTCAGAAGGCGCTAAACTGATCGTTCCTCCGCGTAGCGCAAATTGCTTCCCTGTGTCAGGGCTTACCATCTCCCCTGACACTCCGGAATTGTGGGAAAACACAAACATGGCTGACGAAAACAATTTAGAATTACCAGCAAATGACGCAGAAAAACCCGTTCCAACCGAGTCCACGGCTTCAGAGACTGCGCCAAGTGTCGCAATTAGCGAAATCAGTAGAAAAACCATTAACGAGCATATTGCTACCGCCCCAGTCGGACCAAAGAAACGGGGACCAAAACCTAAATTGCGAGAATATCCCGCTGCTGGCGAAAACGCTACTGCGGCAAATGGTGCGTCAGTGGATAAAAATTCCAGCGATAAGACTTTGCTTCAAAGTCAGCAAGCGCCTGCTGCCCCTTTTGATGAAAAAGCAGCTAAAGCGATGGTTGAAGGCGGATTAGAGCTAATGACGGGCGTTGCACAAACCGTCATTAAGATGCTTGCGAAAAAACACAAATGCACTGCGGAGGAAACTGCTGAAGCATTGGAAAACGTTAAGCCTACCGAAAAGGCGCGGGAATTAATTACCACGGGCGCAGTGATGACACTGAAAAAACGCGGGGCTGCGTGTGACGCTGCGCCGGAAATTGTTTTAGGTATGGGCGTTTGTCTTTGGGGCGGTTCCGTGTTCCTGACGGCAAAGGCAATTTCGGAACCTGAACCTAAGAAGTTAGAGGAAGGCAAATAATATGAGAAAAGAGCTTTGGTTAATTCACTTCGCAGAGCCGTGGAGGAAAAGGACGGTGAAGGAAATTTGTGAAACAGGAATTTGCACCCGTTGCCAATCTCAATACCGAATGGATGACGGTTTGCTTTTAAACCGAAAAACAAAACACAAAGTCAAAGTGGTGCAGATTTGCCCACGGTGCTGCCGTGACGCCCTGATAGGTCTTACCACACGGCGAAAACGTCCAAACGTTCCATTTGGATGGTTGTTGGCGTTTCAAAATCATTTTGTAAAATGAACCCATTTCCCGACGCATACGACCACCCCGCGCAAGCGGTTTGTATTTCCGGCATGAAGGGAAGCGGAAAAACTACGGAATTTCTGCGACGGTTGAAAAACTGGAAAACGAAACACGGAAAAATACCCAAGTGGAAATTCGTTTTTGACCCTGAACGAGAAGTTTCAATACGCCTCGGTTGGCCCGTTTGCACGACCATTGAGCAAATGGAAAACCGCGTGGCAAAATGTCAGCCCGTGTGTTTTGACCCAAGTGAATTATTTGGCTGCGACACTCCCGAGGAAACAGCCGAGGCGTTGGCTTTCTTTTCCCGATGGGTTTGGAATCTCGCGCCGTATCTCAACGGAATAAAATTGTTTTGTGTCGATGAAGTTCAGGATTGCACGACGATCTATAGCAACGGAGTCCCGCTATACCTGAAAAAAATAATTCACAAGGGACGGCGCAAACGAATTGATTTTCTCTGCATCGTAAACGGGGGCCTCAACAATCTGAACGAGCAACTAAAGGCGCAGATTACTGATTACGTTGTTTTTCAGACCACTTCGCAAAATGCCTTGGATGATTTAAAGGACAAATTTTCCAAGGAACAATTGGAACAAATTCGAGAATTGAAACTTGGAAAATATTTGACCGCGTAATTTTATGGAAACACCTTCACCTATCGGAGACCCAATTCCACCCGTCACTCTGGAACAAGGCGCAGCTGTGCCAGCTCCCGTTGTTGTCGTAAATCCACCTTCGCCCCCTTCACATGTGACTGACCAGGGTATTTCTCCTTTTGTAAAAGTTTGCGCCATTGTTGGCGCGGCTGTTCTCGGTTGGTATGCCTACAGCCTTGTTAAAAAGCTTTCCAAAAAGAGCAATGAAACTGACGCCCGTTGAAAAAGAAATTTGTTGCCGCATCGCGACAAACGGAGAAACGGTTGAGCAAATCGCCGTTTCTCTGAAGTGTCACGCCAACACGGTCAACAATTACATTGCCGCACTAAAAAAACGTTTTGCCTGTAGGTCCCTCCCTCAATTAATCGCTAAACTTGTCCACGAAGGGTTTCTCTACGAGTAGTCATATCGTTGTGTAAATTCACAATCTTTGTCAGGGCTTGCCATCTCTCCTGACACGCCATTTCCAGCGTAGTTCTTTCGCCACGGTTAAGAACAAAACCGAGTTGAAAGAAAAAATATGAACTGGAAACAAATTGTTATCACTGCGGTTGTCACTGCCCTCGTTATCGTTGGCGTGAACAAATTCGTTTTGCCGCGCATCGGTGGTGGCGCTGCTTAATCAGCGGCCATCAATAACCCGTCACTCCCACTTCTACCTGAGAATATGGCGACGAAACGAAAAAACAAACTGAAGGGCATCTCTGGCATTGAGTCCAACAGCACTGTCATTCAACGAATTCCTATCGGCCCGCGCTATCACCGTTTCTTGGTGTTCGCTCAGGGGACTGGGAAAACATACAAGGGCATGATTAGCGAAATGCGCTTGATGGTGAATGGCCACGCTCAACGGACCTATACGCCGGACCAGCTGGACATTTGCAATTCGCGCAATGGTCCTGAATTTGCCTTCGAAGACCAAGGCGCGGGAAATGCGTCTTCAATGACGATCTTTCTCGCGGAACCATGGCGCAAAGACCCGAAAACGGTTGATAGCTACGCTTGGCGCAGTCGCGGACTCGATACGTTCACACTCGAAATTGACACTAAGGCGGGCCTTCCTGCTGACGCGAAATTTTGGGTTATCGCTGAGTCTGATGAATCAATTTTGCGTGACGAAGTCACCGGCAAAGAAGCGCGCAATCAGCTGCCTGTTATCAGCAAAGTTGAACGGAAAATTTTGCCGGTAATCGGACAGCAGGTTGATCAGTTCGACATTGAAAGCGGCGAATTGTATCAGGTCATATCGTTCCTTGACCCGCACATCGAGAGTGTCCGCCTGATGGTCAACAAATCTATTTGGTATGAACTTACCAAACAGGAGGCTGACCAGATGATGACGGAACACGATCTGACGCCATCCGACAGTATTTTTGCGATGGTGTTCGACGAAGATGACGCAGCCGGTTCATCGCTGCCGATTGGCAGGGGCGACGTTGTAGAGTTTCTCATTACTTTTGCGGCAGAGAGCGAAGATGACGAAACGACTTCGTTCCCGCGCAACGTCACGGTGCTCCTCGAAAAATTCGGTGCTCCAGTCTAAGCCTGGACAGTCACAAATCACATGCGGTCAGGGGCTCAACTCCCTGACCGCCTTTCCTGAAAGGAAAAATTTCTTGTGGATACGATCGCAACACCCAAGCTGGCCAGCTCTTTCCCGCAATCGCACGCATTAAAGAGCGGCACCGCGCCAAGATGTTCATCAAACGGTTGAAGACGGTGCAGCTGAGTGGCATTTCCTTGCACAGCTATCGTTACGCCTGGGCCGAGCGTGCGAAAACAGTCGGAATGCCAGAGCGTTATGCACAACAGGCTCTTGGCCATAGCTCAAAGGCTTTCGCCCGCGCCTATTCGAAAAAGGCGTTAGTTGTCGTACCTTCGCTCGAACAGTATGAAGCTAAGATCATTCAGATGCCACGAACCGAGCCTGCGCTGGATCAAGAACAACCTTCGGATGCCATAAACCAATAAACGTTTCCGTAAATCAGCCAAGCCGTTGATTGCGGCTTGGCGATTTCGCACAGGTGGTCGGGTGTGATTTGTTCATGGGATTGTAAGACGCCGCCGCTTATCAGGACCTACGCTCTTGGAGTTCGTCCTTGCTTGCATTGGCATCATCGCCAGCACGATTGCGCTGCTTGTAGTTATTGTCCTGAACGTGTTTTTCGACGACGCGGATCGCCTTATCCAGCCACGCAGCATCCTGGCTTAAGCGCAGTAACTCAACAGTGGCGAACCACTTTCTGGCGTTTTGCGACGGCTTGCCCAAGGGCTTTAGATGCCCCGTTCGCATTAGCACTGGGAAGAAATAACTTGGCCACCCGAAAATCTGCGCCGCTTCGTCGACGCCTACGCATGCCGGCCAAGCTTGGTTTTCGTTCTCGGCGAAGTTTCTCACGTGGCACCTCTCGTTGGTTTTGCCTCAATGCGGTCGTCGATACCATTCTTGTTCGCATCCACGAAACCCCGCAGCTGGCCGTGCCGATGAGCCAGGAACCAGCCACCAACCGCGATCGCAACGCCGGTCAGAATCAGCAACTCGTTGCCGACAACGAGCGTTGGCAAAATCATTAGCGCAGTGCCTCCAACGATAATAGCGGCACTCGTCGTCACACTGCCAATGATGGCGCGAAGCGGCGGGTAAAACATTGTCGCCAGTCCGAAGACGAACATCACCACTCCAACCCACATGATGCCTTTCAGACTCGAGAGCTTCGCTCCAATCTCGCGCGCTGTGTCCTTCTGAGCCGCTCCAAGTTCCGTCTTCGCGCGCACTTCTTCACGTTCAACAACCGGCATGGGGGCGCTAACAACCACAGCATGCACGTTCGTCACAGGAACTGCCGCTGATTCCGTTTTTACCACGCGCGTCTCTTCGATCCTCGATCCTGTGGGAACCGTATATGTTTTGGTTTTCACTGTCTCCTGCTGCTGACGTGAGACGGCCGCTGGATTGTCGCTCTGCACGACTGTTTGCTCAACGACTCCCGCGGGCTTCACCGTCGTGCTGGCTTTGCCACCCTTCAGTGGTTTCGTGCTATGACAGCCGGCAAACACTGCAACCAATAACGCCGAATAAATCAGATTCCTGTTCACTTCATTTCTCCTTTGGCGCGTTGTTCCAAGACGATGCTGATGCGATCGACGGTCCGGGCGAGAAGTGCCTGGCTTTCGGTCAAAGTCGCCATGCTCTTCTTCAGGTCGCGGCTTTCTTCAGTCGCATAACTCTGGCGTAGTTCGACGGCTGTGAGTCGTTTGTCCATGTTGGTCCAGAGCGCGATCAATGCGCCGGCCATCGAGACCAGCTGCAGGATGTTTCCGAGCGTAATCTCAGGATTGAACTTCAGCTGTCGCGTTCCGTTATTTTTAGAAATCGATTCATCCATAAATTGTTGTGTTTCTCCACGCCTTCGCGTCTCCGCGGTGAGCTATTCAGTTACGTCCTTACCAACGGCACTGCACCGCTTTTGCTTTTCACTAACGCGCCGAACTTAGCGAGCATTGCCTGGGCAACGTGCGAAATGATCGGGCGCACATCTGTTTTGCTGAAGCCGGTCTGATTCGGCCCAATGTTTTCATATTTCAACCCCTCACCCGGAGGCGCCGCCGTCCGATCCAAAATCAAAAGCTCACGGGCCATCTCGCACGTTGCATCACGGATTTCTTTTGGGAACGGCATCCGTCGCCGTGGTCGTACCTAAATCCGGATCGAAGCAATCACGTCGCGGCCACTGCAATGCCTGTTCGTCCTTCGCTTTAAATCCTGTGAACCGCACCTGCGAATCAATCAGCCTCGTCGCCATAACGAGCGCGGCCGCTTTGTTGTCAGCCGTCGCACCGGTCCAGGCAGCGGCATACAAGTGCCCGTCGTGATACGTATCGCCATCCACGACAGACGCATACGCATTCGCATCAACCTTTCCGGTTCCGTCTTCTTTGATGAGCACAAGCGCCATAACTAAACGATTCGTTGTTCCATCCAATCGTGCGTGCGGAACGACTGAGGACCACGTGCTTCACAACGGCACCAACGCCGGCCGTCGAGTTCGTAAACGAAACGCACAACGTATCCTTCACCTTGCGGACTGTGATACACATCAACAGCTCGCTTCAGGGTCCCAACGCCGGCGAGCGGGCACGCGACATAACCACTGCGTGTGAATTCCGCCTGCGCTTGCTGTTCGGCCGTCACATTCGCAACATCAATGGCGACAATGCCGTTTGCTTCGGTGACATCGGGATTCATGAAAACTCCTCGAGAGCCAGACCGGCGCCGCTGTTGTAGAGCGCTGCAATCTCAGTCGGTGTCAGCACACGACTCCACTTGCCAACTTCATCGATTAAACCCGTGAACGGATAGCCCGCTTCCATCGCGCCTATGCGAAACACGCCATTCGGTCCGAGAACAGCGCCGCCAATGTCCGCCGTGGTCGCTGGCCCTCCGTTGACGATGATGCCGAAGGTGGAACCACTGCGATAGAGCACGATGTGAAACCACTCGTTCTCCTCGATGATCACGTCGGATACAATTGTTGTGATCAGGGCCGGTGAATCGTCGATGAGGTCGAGGACCAATCTGAATTCCGCATCGGTATGCGCGTAAAGATAGAGGGCGCCTGTTTTATTAAGGATGAAGTCACCACCGAAAAACGACTCCATGCGGAACACCCACATCGACATCGTGAAATCTGTGTCGAAGCGCAGTAACGGATGGTCTTCATGATCCAGCCAGCGATCGCCGTTATACGAACAATCGGCAGCATAACCAATTCGGCCGGGAGCCTGGCCAACCGAGTTGTTATCTGTCAGATGCAGCTCATTGCCCGACGAATCAGCACGGACTTCACCTTCGGCTTCATCCAGCTTCCAGTAAGCAACTAATCCATCGAGCAGCATTAACGGCTCTTCGACGGAAGGCAACTGTCGACGCCGCCGCCGCTTGGCCAGCTGTAACGCCTGAAACGCACCGCGCTTACGGGCGAGCGTCCAGGAATTAACGCGATTTATCTTTGGCAGCTTTTGCACGTTTAGGCGCAGTTGGAGTAACTGTTGGTTCTTGTTCCGGTTTGGGTTCTTCAATGAGCGGCGGCAATGGCGCAACCGGTACAGCTGGCGGCGGTTCTGTCGTGTCTACGATTGGCGAGACAGGAGCCGCCGTTTGCGCCTCAGGCGTTGCGACTGCCTGCAAAGACTCCGGCGGAAGCAAAGGCCATTTTTTGCTTGTCTTCCTTTTCGGCAGTGTTTAGATGCCCCTACAACAGGGTAGGGCGAACCCGTACTGGGTTTAGGGCTCCATCCCGCTGAGGCCGTACAATCGTCACCACAATAAACCTATGATTCAACCGTTCCGCTTTGCGCGTTCTATGTCACGTTTTTTACTACTTTTGGCGATAGCATTGATTGCCGCTGCCGGATGCGCTCCATTCCTGTCGAAGCGCGTGCCCGAAAATACAACTCCTTTGAAACCTGAGGCTCGCGAAGGAATCGTATATTTTTTACCCAAAGGAAAAATTCACATTGTGGCCGTTCGTAAGGAAAGCTACGTCACCAATGCTCCTCTCTCTCGCACGAAAATTTCCGAAACCGTGACAAACGTAAGCTCCCGACTTTCCGTTACCACAAACGTAGCGGGCGCCGCCACCAGGATCGTTACGCGAACAAATTCTCTCTCCAGCATCGGTACTTCGACTAACGGCAACGGCCCAGTCATCCTGACGTCAGTGCAGTCGACGAATGATGTTACATCTGATCCGCCCGCGAACCACGTCGAAACAGAAGTGCTCACATCGCTGGAAGGAACTAATCGTGTCGAAATCACTTCGGACGAACCGGATATTAAGCCGGTTTTCTCGTATGAAATTACAATAACTGAGGAATACGAACGCGACCCTTCGCAAATGTATCTACTGGACCGTAAATCATCCTGGACGAGCGCTGACTCGATGCGCGTTATTGTTGGAACGAACGGTTTGTTGACTTCGATCGCTTCGACTAATAGCGACAAGACTGGCGAAATCATCGCTGAACTCGCTCAAGCTGCTGCTGAGGCGTTCAAGTTAACTGTTAGCGGTGGCGCTCCATTCGTGTCTCCGGCTGCGGCACCGCCCCGATTGGTCGATATCGTGTTTGATCCTTTTGACGATGCATCTCGAGCTCGCGCGATTACCGCTTTTCACGAAACTGGCCTGACCTTGAATCTTGATAGTTTCGTCAATGATCAGGATAAGTTTGCGGGATGGGCGACACCAGAAGCGCCGGCAAAAGGCGTCTTCTATAAACCTTTATTGCCTTATGAAGTTCGTATTGAGTCCCAGCCAGACTATCGCATTAAAACTGTCAATTTGCCCAACCGTGCACCGGTTCTCGCCTATACAGCCAAACGCGCGGCCTTTGTCACTACTACCACACAGTTAGGCTTCTGGAACGGCTGCTTAGTTGACGTGTATTCTGATAAACCGAGTGAAGCACTGGCTATCGCGAAAGTTCCACGGCAGGTCATCGGTAGCCTGGTCAGCATCCCAACTAATTTGTTGCAGCTCAAGTTCGACATAAAGAGCGCTACACAAAAACTGGATAATCTAACGACAAACCCTTTGCTGGCTCGCGCCTCCGAAATCGATAATCACATCAAACTGATTGAAGCTGAAAAACGGCTCAATGCCACCCGTGAATCGCTGACTAATAGCGCAACCCAAGCGGAGCTGCAGGCTATTGAAGAACAAATCAAAGTTATGGAAGCCCAAAAGCGCCTTGCCGAAGCCGAGAAGCGACTTCTCGACGCGCAAAAAGCACTTACGAATAACGCTGCGCAATAGTATTCCATACACTGTTATGTGTGCCGGTAGCAAATTTGGTCGTTTGGGCCTCGCTCTATGGTTGCTGAGTGCCTGCGTAGCCCTTCAGGCCCAGAATAAATCGTATCGCGTTCGAGGGGAGGTGGTCGTTTTTGAGGTCGAAACGAACGAGGTGCTCGTGACGCCCGAGGTCGGGTTGGAATGGCAGGCATTGCAGGATTCGGTTACTTATCAAGCAGATGTTGCCAACGTTTCTGCGAAGGCGTGGCAGGATAAAATCAAAGGGATGCCTTCATCCTTTAAAGGTTTTCAAAAGAAAGGAAGTTTCGCTCCGCGTCTTCCTGGCGTGAGCGATCAAGCGCTCGCCGGCATTGCACGTAAATCACGTGCGATTTCCTCCATCACGCCCGTCTTGAAGTTCCGTGGTCGTACGGTAATTCCAACGGGTACTATTGCGGTAAGGTTTATTGATCCAAAACTGACTAACGCAATCCAGCTGCTGGAGTCGACGCTTCACGTCCGTAATGTCCCTGAAAAGATCCAGCAGGAAGTCAATCACTTCCAGTTGATCAATAGTGAGGACGATCCGTTTTCAGTTGCACAGCGCGCTGCCGAGCATCCCAATGTAGCGTGGGCTGAACCGGACATCTCTGTCGGTCGGATGACTTTAGGCACTCCGAATGATCCACTTTTTACGAACCAGTTCCTTTTTGCGAGTGGACAAGGCGTGAATTTGCCGACGAACTGGCATACCGCGACAAATGGAAACAAAGTCGTCGTGGCGATTATCGATGATGGCGTAGAAATCGATCATCCTGACCTCGCTGGTAAAATCCTCCCAGGCTACGATCTTGTCGACGGAGACAATGACCCGACGCCAGATTCCCCCGACGGTCACGGAACCGCCTGCGCCGGCGTTATCGCCGCCGTTACTGACAACGGTCTTGGGGTTGCCGGCCTAGCGGCTGGTTGTCAGATCCTTCCAATCCGTGTTGACCGAGGAAGCTATTGGCGGCTGGACAACATTGCGAGGGGTTTCGCTTTGGCACGCCAAAGCGGCGCGAAGATCATCAACTACAGTGCCGGCGGCCCGCCATCCAGCCAACTGTATCTGGAAATCGACAAAGCCGTTGAAGAAGGCAAGTTGATCGTTGCTGCTGCTGGCAATACAGGCGGCAACCTCGAGTTTCCTGCTAGTTATGAAAAGACTGTCGCCGTCGGCGCGCTAACTAAACTTAATAAACGGCAACCTTACAGTTGTTTTGGGTTTGGCGCTGTCGGTGGCTTGGTAGTGCCGAGCGGTGATATTGGTTGGAAAGGGGACATCTGGACTACCGATCTGATCGGCAGTCGTGGTAATAACCCAGGAGGCGCAACCCGCGACGAGCCTTCTGGCGACTATGTCGGTAGGTTTGGAGGAACCTCCGCAGCCGCTGCCGTTACGTCAGGGGTCGCGGCCCTTGTTTGGTCTGCTTATCCATCGCTATCTGCGGCGCAAGTCCGAACCGTCCTATGCCAATCGGCGTCAAAAGTTGATCCAAGTGGAGGGCTATGGAAACGCGGGTTAAGTAGGATCTACGGCAATGGCAAACTCGATGCAACAGCTGCGCTTCGACTGGCATCGACGACGGCGGCGAATACCAACGTGTCCGCGGTAGCATCCGCTGCCCATCCGATTTCATATTCTGTTCGCGGTTCGCACATTCTGTTGGAACCCGAAACGAACCTTGTATCGATCATTATCGATTCCAATGCATCGCCGGCAGCAGCTACCATCGCGCGTGATGCCCTCTTCGCCAAAGAAGCGACAAACGTTCTGCCGGTTTTCCCGCAACAGCCGAAAATCCTTCTGATGGCGCCAAAATTGAAAGGTCTGACAAGCAAGGCCGTCACTTTGTTTAAAGAATCCGGTGTACCTTCAGTGCCGGTGTTTCGGGCCGACGGCAACCTTGCAATTCCCACCGGGACGTTTTTTGCTGAGTTGAATTCGGGTAAGACACCAGCCGATGTCAGCGAAATCTTCGGTGGGGATGCGGTAACTGTGCGCGAACGAGGCGACAACCGCGTTGAGATCAAACTTAACGCCAATGCAGACTTCACCAACGTCTGGGAGAAACTCAATTCTGATCAGGGCACGAATATTCTCCAGTGGGCCGAGCCTGATTTGATTATTAAGTCGGCGCCACGTTGAGAGCCGCACTCGTCTAAGCTTCTCCTTTTCAGACTCCCTTAACGGGGTTCGCTCCTCTTGACTCACTGCCGTGCGTCGTTTTCGGGCAGATTCTGAAAATTGGTGCCGTTCTTAGGCCAGTATGCTGTCATCGCTGTTTTGGGCATAAATACTGCTCCTCGCAATTCAGAGACGTCAGTCTCGTCCTTCAGTGACTCGAAGGAGCACGGGGCTTGCTTCGGCAAGCCCTTTTACGCTTTTACCGACGCAACAGCGGCTGTCATCTCGGTGCTTGTCGGC
This sequence comes from uncultured bacterium, assembly GCA_966112985.1. GTDB lineage: Bacteria > Verrucomicrobiota > Verrucomicrobiia > Limisphaerales > JACDHS01 > CBHWET01. The sequence continues at coordinate 15,113 of CBHWET010000017.1, forward strand.
GTAGTGTGATTGCACGCTGGCAGAGCTGCCAAGATAAAGATCTCCATCGCGATTCCAATTAATACGCGAATGAAGACCTCCTTCACCACCTCGTGACCGAGGGTTTGCATCATCCGGCGACAATAGTTCCAAATGTTTTTCATAATTATTTCGCGCGTTCTAACGCGTGATTGAAGATTAAATGCGTTTAAGATATATGTCAAGCGCTTTACGAGTATAATGCGAGATTTATAAGATTAAGATGGGATTTACTCTGTTTTTAAGCGGAATCCGAGGGGGTGGGTATCGGTTTCCGAGCCGAAGAAGCGTCGAAATGGATCAGTATCGGATAGTGCTACAAAAGTGTTAACTTTTCGCTTGCACTTTCCGTTGGATATGAGAACTTCCAAGCAAGAGGACAACTCTAAAAATTAGGAGAAATCTGTATGAGTCAAAAAAACGCAACAATCCCGCGACGGCATCGAGACGCCTCGACTGAGCGCGGTGCTAACACGTCAGCAAGCAAACAATTATATCGCGTGCAGTTCGATATGACAGCTTCCCAGCTACAGAAGGTCGATGAGTTACTGGCGCAGTTTAATAGTGTGATAACGAATAAAAGAGAGCTCTTTGGTAACGCGTTGTCATTGCTCAAGTGGGCGGTCGAGGAAAGAAAACAAGGACGCGACATCGGGTCGCAGGATTCCCAGGATAAACAATTCCATCGGCTGCTTTTACCAGCGTTAGACGATATCGAACCAATCAACAAAGAATTGACAAACGCGTAATGGTCTTTCCGCACCCCAACAACCATTTTATGCAATCTTCTGCTAAATATATGTTCTTTGCCGGTTTCAACTTTTCAAATCAAGAGTCACGATATGATACCGCCCAATGCCGACCATGGCGCCAGCCAGCCGACACAAAGCAGCAATTCGATTCCGAAGGACCTCCGTCCTAATTCTCAAACCGTTCAAACTTTTCGCGACGGAGATATAATCACCATCGCGAGAGTTGAGGTTGTCGATTCGACGAGAACCTCAACTCTCCCGGTCCGCCCCTTTTTCGACGTGCCCGGCGACGGGCGCAAGACCTCGCGTGTGCCGGTTTATCCCAACGGCTTTGCACATGTTAAATGGCTCGTGATGGGATTTATCGACGAGATGCAAAGTGGACTGAATACCACGGAACAGCTCCTTGCCGGAGTTCGAAACGCGCCAATTGATGAACAGTTGGCAATGTACTTCGAGAAAACAGATCGGCAAATCAACATCGATTTACTTCAAGATTCGGCCGGCGGCCAGATTCTCAGCTTAAAAGAGCGCCTGCTACGCTTCGTGCCGCCCCAACTTTACGTGAAACTCGATAATGAGTATGGCCTGAAACAGCTTCTCTCAGAACTGTACGAGCGTGAACTTCAGGTTTATCGGCATGCCAAATGGCTCGGTGCTAGGCTTCGGCGTCATGCTGAAGCCATTCGCAAAACGCGTTCCACCGATCGCAAGGCTCTTAGACGGCGCATCTCTAACACACTGAAACGTGCATTGGTTAAAGTGGAGCAACATCAAAACGAGGTTGGAGATATTCGCCGCAGAGTCGTTTTGAGCGCGATCTAGCGGAATTGGTTAGCCCGGAAACCCTCAACAACACTCGCTTTTTGCATATTGAGTGTACAGTCGCTGTCGCCGAGGTAGTTTTCTATTTCGGGAACCGCTTTACGGCCTTTTCGTGAAAGATGCCACCGACACATTTCCCTGTTCTGTTTCGGTTCGGAAATATTTAAAACTCCTCGCGCTTTAACTCGGCAATCAACTGAAGCATCGCCTCTCTATTACGGCATATTTTGCCCTACCTCCGGTTCGTTATAGCTCAAATGGAAAGCCAATTTCTTTCAAACGTCGGCGTCGATCTGGACGCAGGCGACCTTTCCGGTGCATTCGCCGCTGCTCATTTGCCCACGTCTGTAATGGCTGAACCTTGGCGGGAACTTTAAATCCTCTGCTTTTCCATTTGCCGAGTTCGGAAAACAGCTCTTCCCACGTCTGTTCACGGGTGGGTGTCCATTCAAAGCCGATTGACTCAAGCTGCCGAATTCTGTCTTTCGCGAGGCGACCTGCTTTCTGATGTTTCCGTTGTCGCTGCACCCAGTTATGAAGCGATCGATCGACGCTGGTTGGCACTTCACAATGGCCACACTGCTCCTTGTAGCGGACGAAACGATTGAATTGCGCTTCCCACTTTTTATCGGACCGCTGCGCCAGCCGTTTGAGTCGAAAACCAATCGCTTCCAACTGTTGTTGTCGATCGAGTCGCATTAAACCGGCGCGATAGACTTCACGCTGCACATTAATCCATCGGAACAACCGGGAATCGTCTTCGATCTTTATCGCAAAATCCTTGTCTTTCCATTTCTTCAACGCGCGGAAGTTCTTTTCCCAACGCTCTTCGTGCTCCGTATAGTGCGATCCGGTCAGCCGCATTTTCCTGGCGTCCGGACGTTTCCACGAGAATCCAATGGCTTCAAGTTTCCGGATACGATCTTTCTCCAGCTTGCCTTTTCTATAAAGACTGCGCTGGAAAGAGGTCCAGTTACCGAGCGTCGGGTCTTCCACCCACGTGCCAGGGACATTCGGATGTCCAAAACGCTTCTTGAACGCCACCATTTTCTGAAGCATCTGCGTCCACGTTAACTCGGTCACTTTCGGAAGTTTCCAAGGAAAGCCGATACTCTCGAGACGCGCCTTGCGATCAGCGTTCAACGTTCCGTCTCGATTATAATCCCGCTGGATAATGGCCCAACGCCGCACCGTTTCGTCGACCCCGATCGGAATCATAAACCCTTTGCTTTTCCACTTTTTCAGCCGCCGAAACAACTTTTCCCAACCCTTCACATGCGCCTGGTAATGGGATCCGCTGTCGAGAAGTTCCCTTTCAAAACCTTCCACCGACCATTTGAATCCCAGTTTCTTCAATTCTTGCACACGCTCAGGTCGTAAGGCGCCTTTCTTATATTGCCCTCGCTGCGTGTAGACCCATGCCCCAAGCTTGGGATCTTTCGGCCATTTCGCAGGAACATTGCAATGGCCGAAACGTTTCTTAAACCGTTTCAACTGCTCAAAATTGCCTTCCCATATTGCATCATAGCGTTCCTGTGCCACGGTCAGTGTCGGCAAAGCACCGATGGCTTTGAGCTTGTGTCGTTGATAAGACCCGAGACCGCCCGCCGCATGGCTTTGCCTCTGTTTCTTCAGCCAGAGATAGAGTCCGTGATGACTGCCGCTCGACGGTACGTCGCAATGCCCGTGAGTCCGCTGGAAGGAGCGCAGAGTGCGAAATACACTTTCCCAAGGACCAACATGTTTTGGTTGCTGTTTCACGCGAGTGAAAGTTTGCCAAAACCGCACTCATACTGGCCAGAAGAGATGTCGGATGGATTACCACTTTAAAAGCTTTGTCACCACTGAGCTGTAGCTCTCTTTTTGAGAGGTGCGGCGGACACAAAAGCAAGCGACAGAGAAGAGAAGCCTTGGTTCATTGTTCGCCGTTTTCCTCAATAAACTGCGGCAAAAGCGGATTTTTCGGACACACAACCGGACACAAGCTCGGACACAAACAACCTATTCTCACCGGTTCTTTCCGGTTCTCACGGGGCGAAAAAATCTCCAAAATTGTTGCTGACACGTCGCAAAGACGCTAAATTGCTAAGGAATTGCGCAACCCGCGCAAATCAGAGACTTGGCACGTTTGCCTGATGGCTCTGCGGGTAACCTCCCCGAGGACAATCCCGACAGCTGGCTCCACTACGAAACACGGCTTCAATCAATGTTTTCGCGGGTTTTGTGGCGTTTTTGTTTTCTGGGGTCTCATTGCTTCACCTTGCTCCTACTTACCACGAATTGCCCGCCAAATTCTGTCTTAAAGATAACTGTAAAGGCAACTGGTTGACGTGACGAATGGCAATATTGCCACATTCACACTTTACTTGTTCCAGTTCCGCGATTGACCTATAAAGCCCACGAAATGGATGTCTTTGAAATCCCCCTAAATGAAGATGGGAAGATTCTCGATTTTTTGAGTGAAACTCCGCTCGATGCGAAGCCTGAGGAGTTCGTTCGACAAAAATACCTTCGAACTCTTCATTTTGAATATCAGTACCCTAAAAATGTTTTAAAACGTGAGGTGCCGATTTTCTACGGACGAAAAGAAGTCGTCGATTACGAAGGCAAGCCAGCTCGCGCAGATATCGTGGTTTATACAAGCGCAAAAGCATGCTCGGAGTCGGATCAAGGCAAAATCGAACTCATAGTTGAGTGTAAGTCCCCCACTGCCGTTGACGGCTACAATCAGTTGGTATCCTACATTTTCAACACCAGCGCGAATGGGGCTGTTTGGTGCAATGGCAACGCCAAGTACTACCGACGTTTAAGCACGCCAAAAAATGAACTCATTGATTGGATTGGAATCCCGCGTCGCGGTGAGGCGTGGGATGCACTCGGCCGAAGGAAAAAAACAGATTTAATACGGCCGAAAGACATCAAAGGGCTGCTTCGGCGATGCCACAATAAACTGCACGGGCGCGGCATTGACGGCGAAGAAGAAGATCTGACTATGGACATGGTACGGTTGATTTTGGCCAAAGCCATGGATGAGGAGGAAACGTCGGAGTTACCGGAATTTTATTGCACGCCTGAAGAGTATCGAACGGATGACGGACAAACGTCTGTTGCTGACCGTGTGCAGAACCTTTTCAAAAAAGTGGTACGAGCGAACACCACAGTATTCTCTCCGGACGAACGAATTACTGTCGGACCGCGTGCGATTTGCGATGTGGTCACCGAACTACAAGGATATCGTCTACTTAGCAATCTTCACGATTCCGACGATTGGGACATCATGGGGCACGCATATGAGCAGTATACGGCGACATATTTGAAGCGGCAGCAAGGCCAGTTTTTCACAAATCGTCTGGTGATCGATTTAATGGTCGCGATTCTTGATCCTAACTACGAAGATATCATTCTCGACCCGGCTGGCGGTTCAGGGGGATTTTTAACCGGTGCGATGCGCTACATCAGGCGGAAAATTCTGACCGGCAGCGGCACCGCAATTTCAAAGGAGCGACAGCTCGACAAGCACCGAACGAACTTGTTCATGGTTGAACAAAGCAAACGTCTGGTGAAGATCGCAAAAACCGCGATGATTCTCAATGGCGACGGCCATGCTGGAATGACGCAGGGTGACAGTCTTGGGCCCTTTTCTAAGTTTGATGACCACGTCAGGGCTCGTGCGGGTAAAGAGAAACCCACGATCATTCTGACAAACCCACCTTTCGGCGGCGTTGGTGAAGGCAAAATTACTGACAAGCGAATTTTAGATAATTTCAGCTGCGGGATGAAGTGGACGGAACGAGACGGCAAGTACGAACCTACTAATGAGACCGCGGACGATGGTGTTCCGCCGGAAATGTTGTTCTTCGAACGATGTCTCGAATGGATCGCTCCCGGCGGAAAAATTGGGATTGTCATGCCAAAAAGTTTTTTGGACACGCAGACGTATTACCCAATTCGAAGCAAACTCCTGCGCGAGTGCCAGTTGCTTGCCGTTGTGAACTGTCACAAGAATACGTTTCAACCGCACACAGGCGTGAGGACCTGTTTAGTGTTTGTTCGTCGGCCCGATGTGGAAGAGTGTTTGCCGAAGGATTATACAATCTTCATGGCAGTTTCGCGAAAAGTTGGGCAGGACAGCGAAGGTATACCAATTTTCAAACCAGGTGAAGACAACCAGCCAACCGATGTGATCGATCACGATCTCGACGAGATTTTGCACGATTACCGTGCAGCAGAAAAAGGCCATCTCAAGAGTTCCGAATACAGATTTACGATTAGACGCTCACAAATTGGCGAGGGGCTGTGCATCAACCCTCAATTCTATCTTCCGAATCTCAACAAAACCCTAAAAGATATCGAGAAGCTTGACGGCAAGGCAGGGTGGACCGTGACGACAGTCGGCCAAATCTCGTCTGGTGTCCTGATTTTTAAGGGACCCAGAATCAAAACAGAAAACCTAATAGTTGAAGCGGTCGGTGAGGGGGTCGAACGATATTTTCCGCCAATGGCTGTACTACAAGAGAAAGCTGAAAGCGCGAAGCTGATCGACACAAAACGAGCATCGGCGAAGCAATTGCACACGATCAAACTACTCAGGGTGCAGCACGGAGACTTGTTGATCACGCGTTCGGGAACTATTGGACGTGTTGCATACGCCACGAAAAGGCTGGTCGGGGTCATTGTTTCCGACGATATGATTCGCGTCCGAATCAAAGACGAAACAATTCGGTTCTACGTATACGCATATCTCCAATCGTTCGCGGGTTACGATCAGATGCTCCGAAACGAGTACGGCTCGGTGCAACAACATTTAGAGGCAAAGCACATTTCAAGCATTTTGATTCCAGTTCCTCCCGATTGGAAAGATGTCGAATCAATTATTGCCTCAACCCGAGGGGCTGTAAACGCGCGCGAAAAATTTGAGGAGTCGTTTCTGACTCTGATGCGGCAGACGAAAGGATTGCTCGTCGACTTAATTTCAAGCAACGGGCTCGCTAAAACACGTAAGTGAGCAGCCAATCTCGATAGTGTATGCGGTGCAACCTCGCACCGGTGGGAAACATCGTGGCACGTAATTAATTAAATTCACCATGGAAAACGTCGTTTATCTCCTCGGTGCCGGATTTTCTGCACCGCTTGGTCTGCCATTAATGGGTAACTTTCTGGTGAAAGCAAAGGACATGTATTGGCAGCATCCCGATCAGTTTCGACACTTCAGCAAAGTTCTGGACACGATTCAAAAAATGCACGTTTGCAAAAGCTACTTTGAAAGTGATTTGTCCAACATCGAAGAGGTGCTCTCAATTCCAGAGATGCAAGCTATTATCGGAAAATCATGCTCACGCCACAGTTGCAGCCTTACTACGCAGATTTTTTTGCAAGAACGCGCTTAGTTATTTGGTCTAAACCGACGAGAAGATTGAAAGTGATAAGCATCTGTCGGACGCAACGAAGAAAAGGTTGCGCGCGCTATTAACTCAGGTAAGTGGGCCACTACCACGTAAATAGTTAAATCGACAGAAATGACCAAGACTCGCCCTGACCAGGTCTCCTATTTTTTCGGGGCAAATAGGGTTTCGAAATCCTCTTGGGGATTAATCCAAAATCAAGTTCGTCCGACTTTCTCTTTGCGTCCTATTGTGCCTTCACGCCGTAAAAGCGTGTTGGATCGGTTGTCGCTTGCGGATCAGTGAATTGGAATTGGCCCGATCCGGATGGGATTTCGATGGCCGTTCCGACGTTTGACCAGGTGTTCAGCGGCGACGCTACGTTCGTGCTGGATAGAATGGAGAAGGATCGACCGCTCAAATTTGTGAACGGAAACTGAAATGACAAAGTGACTCCATTTGATGACAGCAACGAAACGTTCGGACTGAATACTCCCTCGACCGCGCCAATGTCGGCATAGGAGGAAACAATGCGCGGATAGCCGCGCTGGTCAACGAGCAGACTCGTTCCGTTGGTGCAAGCATTAATCGCAGGCGAACCCGGCAGCGGCGGCATCGTTTGCGTAGGACCGCCGAAGTTGCCGAGTGTTGCGAGGAAAGGATTCAGCGGACTGGCTGACGTGCCAACATAATTGCCGTTGGTGTTCGGCGAGCCCACCGGAGTGACGCTCGAATAGCTGTTGCGGACGCCAATAATATTATTGCCGACGAGTGTCAATGTGCCGCCGGATCCGCCCAAATCTGCATCATTCGTATTCCCAGGATGTACATTGCCGGCGAGGATCATGTTTTCCAAAGTGCCGTAGCTGCCGAGTTCCAGCACCAGCCCGCCTGTGCCGTTGGTGCCGACGTTGGTGGAAATCGTCGAGTGAATGATGCTCATCGAGGAGTTGGTGAGTCTGCTTAGAATTCCACCGCCGAAACTGGCGGTGTTGCTCGCAACGGTGCAGTTTCGCAACACCAATTTAGCTGCCGTGCCGGATGATTGGATGCCACCGCCACCCGCTGCCGGGGCAACATTACCGACCACGGTACAACGCTCCATGATGAGAGTGGCGCTGCTGTTTACACCGCCGCCACCGCCAGCTCGTCCGTTAGTGATTGTGAGTCCACTCAGCAGTAATGAACCCGATGTCACGTTGAAAATGCGGGACGAAGCGTTGCCGTTGATCTGGAGGCCGCCCGGCAAAGAAGAAGCGTCGATCGTTAACGTTTTATTCACTGCGATCTCACCACTCGTCAGCGTGATGCGGGAACCCGAGAGGCTGTTCGTAAATTGAATCACGTCTCCGGGCACTGAACTGGAAACAGCCTGTCGCAAAGAACCCGCTCCTGAATCGTTGGTGGTGTTGACGGTCCAAATCGTTGACGGGGCAACGACCACGACACTGCGGGTATTGGTCACGGAGTTGCCGTAAACGTCGGAGGCTGTGTAGGTGACAGTGTACGTACCGGGAATGGCAACGTTGACAGGATTATTACTGGCAACAGCCGTGCTGCCGCCGCAACTGTCCAGTGCCGTGGCGCCCGGATCAATGTAGGAAACGTTCTGCGAGTTCGTGAAAGGGTTGTTGCCTGCAACAGTAATAACGGGCGCCGTTTTATCCTGGATCACGACGGTGCGTGAAGCGCTGCCAATTCCGCCGAGGCTGTTGGTGACAAAGTACGTGAGCAAATAACTGCCCGGGGAATTATTCGTATTGAAAGTGCCGCCAGAAGTTACACCCAATGTAAGGTTCGTTACCGTCCACGGAGCCGTCGTTTGGCCATCGCCGTTCAGACCCCATCCGGTGATAGTGCCGTTACCACGGAGTACGAGACTGTGTGCATCTCCAGCGGCGATCGCAACCCCGTCGTTTAAGCCTGCAGGAACGTTCGTCTGGCCAAGGAGATTGTATCCCCACGCGACGACAGTCCCATTGCTTTGCAAGGCCAGAGAATGATATTGGCCCGCGGCTATGGCAGCGACGTTAGTCAAACCGGAAGGAACGATCGATTGGCCGTAGTGCGGTGATGAACCGACGGTTGTTCCCGCGCCCCATGCCGTGACGGTTCCGTCGCTTTTTAACGCGAGATTATGATACGCGCCTGCGGCGATGGCGATGACGTTGCTTAGACCGGAAGGCACATTCGTTTCGCCGTAAACGTTATAACCCCAGGCCACGACGGTCCCGTTGCTCGTGAGCGCCATGGTGTCATACTGGCCGGCTGCGATAGCCGCGACATTCGTCAATCCGGACGGGACCGTAACGGTCAGACTATTGCTGTTATCACCCCAGACACTGACGGTGCCGTCATTTTTGAGGGCAACGCTATGATTATATCCGGCGGCGACTGCAACGACGTTGCTCAAACTGGTGGGAACGTTTGTCTGCGTCGAAGTGTTGTTGCCCCATGCGACGACCGTGCCACTGTTCTTCAGCGCGAGACTGTGAGAACCGCCGCCGGCAATTGCCACGACGTTACTTAAACCGGCAGGAACGTTTGTGCGGCCAGAAATGTTATTGCCCCACGCGGCGACGGTGCCGTCTGTTCTGAGTGCCAGACCATGAGAACCTCCGGAAGAAATCGTCAGTGGTGCGCCGCTAACGGTCACTGGATTGGTAAACGGATCAGTGAACGCGGCGTGGCATTCATTGGTCAGGCTTGCGGAATTATTGAGAACCACGACAGGAGTACCGAATGAAACATTTTTGCCCTGTACGACTGTTGCTGTGTTCGAACCTATGGCGCGATAATAATAAATGAGCCCCGGCGTGAAACCTGACAAAATATTGGTGACGGTGACGGTGACTAGAGCAGCGCCACTCGGTGTTGACGGGGTTGTGTTCGTATTTGTGAATGGAGAGAGTCCCCATTCGAATGAGACCGGAGTGTTCGCCGATACGGAATTAACGCTGGCCCTCAACCTAGCCGTCGAATTGGAGACGGCGGTAGCGGATAAAGTTGCGATCACGGGTGGAGTGACAAGTTCGTATTCCACAGAACCGATATCGGCATGCACGCCGGATAAACGATTAGACCCGCGTTGGTCAGTAGGCAGAACAGAAAGGAAAGAGTCGGTCCCGCCGTCGATGGCAAAAGATCCTGCCAACGGCGGCATGGTTGGTGTGGGTCCACCATAATAACCGAGCACTGCCAGACTCGGGTTAGTGACCACGAGGTTGTTGCCGTTCGTGATACCGAATCCTGCGAGATTGGCTTCGCTGGCCGTAAGGTTTCCCGCGACGGTATTTCCAGAAATGATCGTGTTGGTAAAAAAGCCAAGGCCGCCAGCCAGCCGGACGCCGCCACCTTTGGTCGTGGCGTTGTTCGACGAAATGGTGCAATGGATCATTGTGACCGACGATCCAGTCGCACCGAAATAGGCGCCAGCTTCGTTTGTAGAATTGTTCCCCGAAAGGGTGCAGTTCGTCATCCACATGGTTCCCGATACCTGCTGCCTGATGGCACCGAAACCGGCGTTGTTGCTGCAAATCGTACATCCAATTAATCTCATTAGACCTTGATTCAAAATAGCGGCGCCCTGACCGCTTGTGGCGACCGATGAAAAGCCGTTGCCGTTCACAAGTGTGAGATTGCTTAGCGTGACCGCCGTGCTGCTATTCGTCACGGTCATGATTCGGCAGCTATTATTTCCCGAAATAATGATGCCGTCGGGCAGACCTGCGGCGGTGATACTGATCGAATTAGTGACGTTCAGTTCGCCGCTGGTCAATCGAATGGTCTGTCCGGACAAACTCGGCGCGAAATCGATCACTTCACCGGAAGGAGCCGTCGCCACCATCAGTCGCAATGATCCGCTGCCACTGTCGTTTGTATTAACGACCTGATAGCCCGTCGCTTGTGCCGAACGGGAGAGAGCGACGCAGGACAAAACAAGGATAAGACTCAGTTTCAGTAATCTCATAAACCTGTACGGCACAGTTTTTCGCGAATAAAATTAATTGTTTAGAACGGACTGGTAGAACTTTCGCTTTAGGCACGCGCCCGGGCTAAACCAGATCTTCAGCTGTCGGCGGGCCAGAGGCCAATGCAGAGTGAATGAAGACAGGGTGAGAATGATTTTATCCGCGAAAGTTTCAAGTAGAAATGATAGGGCGCCGTGTTGATCTGAGGAGAGCAGGTCTGGCAGCGAAGCATTCCGTCCAGCTGCGGCTTCGCGAAGGCAGCAACAGCCAGCCGCTGTTCCGAACCTCAAGGACGTCCCATGTTTTAGGGCGAACAACAGCAAAGACTTTGCAACGAGGTTTGGCAATCCTGCGCGCAATTCACTAAACGGTTGATCAGTCGTACGCCGATTGACGAAAGCAGCCGGGACGAGAAAGTTTAGACAGGATGATTACGGCGCAGGCAATGTGGCACGAGCAGGTGCGGCGGTTCATTTCTGGATGTGATAAACCAAAGAGTTTTCTCACGCTCGATCTCGATGGCACGGCATTGTTGGAAGACCGGGGAAAGGTCTTCATCTCCAGCTCGGTGGAAAAAGCGGTGCGTGCGATGCATGACCTGAAAATTCCGACGGTCATCAATACGTTGCGCTTTCCACTCTCCGTGATGAGGACTGTTGGCGAGGCGTGGTATCAAATTGCTGATGTTCCGATTCCGACGGTGCTGCTGAATGGTTCAGTGCTCGGTTACATTAAACGCGATGAATCGGGACTCCATTACGAGGAACTCGCCGCGCATCCGCTGATGAAAGAGGAACTCGCTGCAATGCTCACTGGCATCAAGCAGCTTCACGATGATGGGATCGACGACATTCTATTGTTTTTTTATTCGAATGATTGGCGGGAAGGAGAAACGCTCTGGACACCGAAGCAGGAGAAAGTGGCTGAGTTGCAAAAGAAGTATGTCAGCGCTTCGCGCGTGATTGCCTGCCCGACGCCAAAGCTCGAAGAGGAATTGTATTCCCGAAATATCTGTATGGTGTCGGCTTTTGTCGATCGGCCGGAAGACACACTCATGGCGTATCAGCATAGCAAACGGAGCAGCTTCTTCACGACGAAGGGTGTCAACAAAGCGACGGGTTTGCTGGAGATGGCGGAAGTTTTGAATTTGTCGGCAAAGGATTCTATCGGCGCTGGTGATACGGAAATGGACACGTTTCTTTCGGAAGTGGGGTTGGCGGTAGTCGTCGGATCTGCAAAGCTGCCGTTTCGAGGGCGCCACGACACCGTTCGCGTCCATGATCCCCTTGAACTCGGCGAATTGTTGCTGGGTTATGCCGATCTGATTGGCGAAATGTGTCCATGAAGAAGGGTCCCGTCATTACGGCCAAAGCGATCGAACATCTTCTCGTTTCACTGTTTTCTAAAAAACCGAACAAAATCAAACGCGTTCATGGAGGTCTGGTCAATGAGGTGTTCGAAGCGGACGTCGGACGCGAGCAGGTGATTGTCCGTGCATCCCACGAACCTTCGAAACTACAGGTCTTCCTGAAGGAACAGTGGGCGATCAATACTGCGCGCCGACATGGCGTGCCAACGGCAGAAGTGCTGGAGGTGGGTAACAGCGGCCAAGGATTTCCGTACATGGTTTTGTACAAAGTTCCGGGTAAGATGGCGACGGGTTCGCGCGATAAAGAATCTCTGTTAAATTCACTCGGCGAATATGCGGCGATCGTTAACTCGATCCCTACGAAAAGTTTTGGCCATTTGTTTGACTGGTCACCGAATAGGCTGTCGCGTCATCTCACATGGAAGGATTATCTCGATAACGAGCTCCACGTAGACGAACGCTGCGAACTCTTTGCCAGGTCCGGCGTGTTGGAGAAACCAAAACTAAAACAACTTCAACAGCAGCTCCGACAGATCCGCGCATGGCGCAATAAGCCAGTCCTTTGCCATGGCGATATTCCACTGAAAAACGTGATGGTGGATGAGAACCGGAAAATTATTGCGATTCTCGACTGGGAACACTGCACGTCCAATATCGCGCCTGCGTGGGAATTATCGGTTGCCTTGCACGACCTGACGATGGACGAGAAAGAGATGTTCTTGCGTGGATATGGCCTCGATTTAAAAAAGTACATGAAACTCGCGCCGTCGATTAAAGCGCTAAACATTTTGAATTACGCGTCGACGGTAAAGGACGCCATGCGAAAAGACGACAAAGCACAGTTGTTAAGCCTTCGCACGCGGCTAAATGGAAATTTCGACTTGTATTCGCTGTGAGGCGGTCAGCTAAGCCTTGCTAATAGGACGGGCGGTGACAGTTAACAGTATTAAAATCGTATTGTTCCTCATTTTCGGTCTGGTCTAAAGTATTCAGTTGCCCAATACTCTTAGGAAGCCAGCAGTGGCTGGAACCCAAACAACCTGTGAGTGTAAAATCGCGTCAGCAGCGAGCCAACGCTGTGCCGTACTTTGATTCGTCGACGCTTCGTCGGCGGACGGTGTTGAAAAACGTGCTCATCTCGGCCGCCGCCGTGGGAGCAGGCTTCAGCTTCTGGGTTTTCAAAGCCCGCGCCAAACGGACAGAACGAATCTTTTTTCACGAGGCTCATAGCTTTCGTTGCGCTGCAGGCAAATGGGGCGTCCTCGATTGCCGGCGCATCGTTCTTGAACCGTCCGAACAAATATTCCCGGCCAATCATTTCGCCCAGCCAACAAAATGGTTTTTCAAAGATCACACTCAGGCATCGGCAATTAATTTTTTAATTTCTCTTGGCTTAAGCAGAGAGCGGCTGCCTTCGACCGAGCCTGGTTTGTGGACGGATGGCGAGCATGGCG
>CBHWET010000018.1:0-28458 GCA_966112985.1 uncultured bacterium
ACGAAATGTAAACTGTCCAGGCGAGCATATTATTTAAGCTGCTGAATGATCTGCATCACCGTTGGGTTGATAAGCCCAATCAACACCTGCGGAAAAATTCCAACGATAAACATAATCGCAACCATCGGCAAAACAGTGAGCCGTTCCCCTGTCGTCAGATCCGGCCATGACGACCATTTCTGGTTCACGGGACCGGTGAAGACACGTTGCAAAATCGTGAGCAGAAAAATAGCGGTAACGAGGAGGCCAATGGTAGACAAGCAAGTAGCCCAGGCAGCCAGTGAAAAGGATCCCTTAAAAATGAGAAACTCACCAACGAAACCATTTAGCCCAGGCAAGCCGAGAGATGAAAAAATAGTAATGCCCATCAGGCCACAAAACACCGGCGCCAGTTTTCGCAGACCGCCAAAGTCCTCCACACCACGCAGTCCCCCGCTCCGTTGCTCGATGTATCCAACGAAGCAGAACAATGCCGAAGCGGTTACCCCGTGATTAAACATTTGCAGAATAACGCCGTTGAGCGCAGCCGCTTTTTCGTTAATCAATCCATCTGGAGAAAACTTCGCCACGGCAAATAGTCCGAGCAGGCAATAGCCGAGGTGATTAATTGAGGAGTAAGCCACCATTCGCTTCAGATCCTTTTGTGAGAGTGCGGCGTAGGCGGAAATTATAATCGTCGCGACAACCAGCCACAGAAGCGGCGTCAGGGCAATTCGCATCTGCTCAGGAAAGATCGGCAGAAGAATTCTCAGGAACCCATAAACGCCCATCTTTGACATAACTCCTGTGAGCACCATCGATGTACTGCTCGGCGCTTCGGTGTACGCCGTCGGAAGCCAGGTATGAAATGGAACAAGAGGAACTTTTACCGCGAAACCAAGCAAGGCACCGATGAACACTAACATTGCCAAACCGTTTGGCGTGAATTGGGCCCAGCTCAACTTCGTAGTAAGAGAAGTCGTTAGTTCACCGGTACGAGCAAGTTCGGCCAACCGGATAAAGTCGAAGGTGCCGGTAGCAGAAAAGACGGCAAGAAATGCCAGGAGTAACGCCACGCTGCCGACCATTGTATAGACAAAGAATTGGTATGCCCCGCTCGTCCGTTGTGGGCCACCCCACAATTTGATGAGGAAGAATGCGGGAATCAGGCTCAGTTCCCAAAAGATAAACCAATGAAAAAAGTTCAGCGCCGTGAAGGTCCCAAACAGTCCGGTCTCCAAAAGTAAGAATAAAGAAAAGTGGAGCCGTGGGTTCTCAATGCTCTTTGGTGTAGCCACTATTGCGAACGGCACAACGATCACGGATAACAACAGCATCAAAAAACCGAGCCCATCGATTCCAACGAAGTATTCTATGCCGAGTGAAGGAATCCAGGTGTGGCGCTCGACAAACTGCAGCCCTTGAATTCCAGAATTGAATTTATTCCAAAGCAGCGCGACGCAGATCAAGGGCATCGAGCTGAACACTAACGCAAATCCTCGCGGAAAATTCTTGTCGGCGCGATTAATGCCGAGAAGGAGCACAGCCCCAACGAGCGGCCAAAATGTTAAAATCGTCAAAATGAAAGAGCCGTTCATCGACACCCCCAAATCAGAAGCAACAGCAACGCAACCAAAGCAATGCTAATGCTACGCAAATAATTCTGCACCTGGCCATCCTGTAGCTTGGACAAAAAGCCGGAAGACTGACGCATGCTACGACAACCTTCATCAAAACCGAAATTGATAAACAGTTCATCAATAGTGCGATTGATGTGCGAAAAGGCGATGGTCAAAAATGAGGCGGCTCGAACAACTCCGCCCCAAACAACACGATCAAGAATATCCGCTGCGCGCGAAAGCCAATCATTAAAGCGAATGATGGTGGCGGCATAAACTTCATCGATATACAACCGATTGCTCAACCAACGGAAGACGCTGCCATTGAAGCGCTCTAACGGATCGATCTCGCGGGATATCTGCACCGCATTCTTGCCGTACAGTTTCCATCCGCTGAAGATCGCGACGCTGACGATGCATGTGGACGTCAACATTACAAATAGCGTCTCGCGATTGAGAAACCGTGAGAAATCAAGATCAGCATGATGGCCGGATAAATACGTTTCAAACGCCGGCCACGCAGGAGTGCCGAAGATACCCAGGGTTACCGTTCCGATTGCGAGGAGCACGAGAGGCACGGTCATCACTCCCGGGCTTTCGTGTGGTTTGATGTGCCCGCGGTAGTTCCCCAAAAAAGCGTAACAAACCTGGCGCGTCATGTAGAATGCCGTCAGCAACGCTCCGACTGCACCAAGCACGAAGGGGCCTTTTGATACGGGCCACGTGAATGCCGCGTGAAGGATTTCGTCTTTGCTCCAGAAACCGGAAAACAACAGGGGCACACCAGAGAGGGCCATCATACCAACAGCGTACGTTGCGAAAGTCAGCGGCATAAAGCGTCGCAGGCCGCCCATTTGACGAATGTCCTGCTCTTCGTGACAACCGTGAATCACCGAACCCGCACCAAGGAACAACAGAGCCTTAAAGAAAGCGTGTGTGATCAGATGAAACATTCCTACCGCGACGCCACCAAGGCCTAATCCCATCATCATGTAACCAAGTTGCGAAACCGTCGAGTAAGCCAAGATTCTTTTGATGTCGTTCTGCGCAACAGCAATCAAAGCGGCAATTACCGCGGTGATCGCCCCTACCCATGTCACCACCTGCAATGCGGTTGTTGTAATTCCGTCACCTGTCGACATAAGTGGGTAAACTCTTGCCACAAGGAATACGCCCGCGGCGACCATCGTCGCCGCATGAATGAGAGCGCTGACAGGAGTGGGCCCTTCCATCGCATCAGGCAGCCACACGTGCAACGGCACCTGCCCCGATTTCCCAACTGCCCCACAGAAGATCAAAAGCGAGACCGCCGTGGAGATCGCCATTCCGGCAAAGGTTGTGCCCGCAACGAGATTTGTGAGTGCCGAAGCTTCAAGGCATCCGGCCCCATTATCATAGAACAAGAGCGTACCTGTGCTGGAGTACAACCACAGAATGCCAATGAAGAAACCAATGTCGCCAATGCGCGTGGTGATAAATGCTTTTTTCGCGGCGGCAGCAGCACTCGGCCTGTGATACCAAAAACCGATCAGCAAGTAGGAGGCAAGACCAACCAATTCCCATGAGATAAATAACAAGAGCAAGTTGTTGCTGATAACAATGCCGAGCATCGCCGCTGCGAACAGCGCAAGGAAACAGAAGAACCGCGTGAAGTTCTCGTCATGCGCCATGTAGCCGATGCTGTGGATAAAAATCAGGGATCCGACAAACGTCACCATCACCAGCATGCACGCGGTCAGAGGATCGAGCACCCAACCCAAATTTAGTGACGTTGTTCCAAACTTTAACCACTCAAAATTGACGACTTCGCGAAAGGGCCCGTGTTCCCCAGTATTAAGGGTCGCGGCGAAGGCACAGCACGAAAAAAGGAAGGCACTTGCCATCGAAGCAATGGCCAGGCTAGCGGCAACCTTGCGACGCGACCGTTTACAAACAGAAATTGCCGCCGCGGCAAGCAGCGGTAGAACGGGAATCAGCCATAGATTTTTAACAATCCAGGTCATTTTAGCCTTTCAGACGATCAAGCTTGTCCACGTTCGTCGTTCGATAATGACGATAAATCGCAATAATCAGCGCCAGGCCAACAGCAGCTTCAGCAGCTGCGATGGCGATTGAAAAAATCACGAACATGATCCCGGTGAGCGCTTCCGGATGTGCGGAAAAACGCCAGAACGCGATGAAGTTCAAATTCGCAGCGTTAAGCATCAGTTCGATGCCAACTAAAACCAAAATCGCGTTCCGTCGAAGCAGCGCGCCAGCGAGACCGATGCTGAAGAGCATCGCCGAAAAAATGAGATACTGATAAAGCGGTGTCATTCTTTTGTGACCAGATCGCCAGTCGCATGCAACGGGCTATTCGACTTTGTAGACGAGCTTCTCGTCGCACTCACGACGGCTCTGTTTTCGTCTGCAACGAATTCCCGGTCACGTATCGAAATAACAACGGCTCCGATCATTGCCGCTGTTAAAAGCAAGCCAATGATCTCCAGCGGCAACACATAATTTGTCATTAGTTGTTCACCGACTCGTTTAACTGGTGCTGTCGGCGTGACTACTGATGCCGGCGCCAGAATGTTGGTATGTTGAATGGCATAAAGGAGTGAACCTGCCACGAGAGCCACAACTCCAAAGGCAACAATCGTCGAACTTGAAACAAACCTCACCTCATGTTTTGTGTCATCGCTGCGGGTAAGAAGAACTGCAAACACAATCAGAATTGCCACAGCTCCGACGTAAACGAGCAACTGCGCGAGGCCGACAAACTCGGCATTCAGTTTCAAATACGTTAATGCAATTCCGCCGAACGCAACGATCATGCAAAGGGCACAATGGATGAGGTTGCGCAAGCTCATCGCAGCGATCGCGCTCGTCAGCGTGATTCCTGCGATGATGATGAAAGTAAGATCCATATCAGTGTCTATCCATGCTTTAATGCCGCTCCGGGATTCATGATGCAGATCAATTAATCGGCAAATCTGTAAGTTCTTTTTGCTGGTTTCATCTCGTTCATTCCACGTCCGAGCAATATGTACGATCCTGCGATCATGACTGCCCCAAGCAACCACCTAATTTCCAACGAACCGGCGAAATGCATGATTCGCGTCAAATGCCACATAGCGGCGACAAGGATATTCACCAGCGAAAGCGGCAGTAGAAATTTCCAGGCGAAACTCATGAGTTGATCGAGACGCAAGCGCGGCAACGTTCCCCGGACCCAGATGAACACCAAAATCAACATGCTCAGCTTTACGAAGAACCAGGCCCATGATGGAATCCATTCTAAAAGTGATAATGGAGCATTCCATCCGCCGAGAAAGAGTGTGACCGCCATGCCACTAACCGCGAATAGTCCCCAATACTCCGCCATAAAGAACAGCGCGTACTTAAAGCCGGAATATTCGGTGAGATAGCCAGCGATGATTTCCGATTCTGCTTCTGGTAAATCGAACGGCGCGCGATTCGATTCCGCAGTCGCAGCAATCATGAACAGCATAAAGCCGGCGAAACCCCAAGGGGTAAACACATGCCAGCGTGGGAGAAAATTATAGACGTAGCCACTCTGCGCCTCGACGATCTGCGGGAGCGACAGGCTGCCGACCAACATCAACACCGACACCGTCGACAACACCAACGGCAACTCGTAGCTGATCATCTGGGCGATTGCGCGCATAGCGCCAACAAGTGAATACTTGTTCTGACTGGACCAACCCGCCATGAAGACCGACAACTCCGTCGCGGACCCTACCGCAAAGAAAAACAACAGTCCGGCATCAAGATCAACCGCAACCATATTTCGCCCGTACGGAATGACCGCAAGCGCCAACGCCACGGGAATCATGAGCACCACGGGCGCAAGAAAATGAACAATCTTATCTGCGGCTCGCGGAACAATGTCTTCTTTCGTCAACATTTTGATGCCGTCAGCTGCAGGTTGCAGTAAGCCAAACGGCCCCGTGCGATTTGGTCCGTAACGATTCTGGATACGACCAAGAATCTTCCGCTCCATAATGGTCGTAATCGCAAACAGCGTTGCGAACACAACAATGATCGCCGCGATGCTAAGAAGAATGCCGACTAGTGGCTGCGCTGCCGAGGGAAACAGCGAAAGAATCCAGTGTTTCAGCGAAACAAAAAGTTGATCCAGCTGTTCCGTCATACAGGTTTGGGCGCGCTGGACGTGTTTGCCGGTTGAATAGTGCGCTCGGGGACCGTGGGTGTTCCGTTGCCATTGACTGGTGCCGGAGCCACTTTAGCAGTGGCCGCGGCTTTTGCTTCGGCGTCTGCCTTCGCCTTGGCTTCAGCTTTTAACTTTTCCTGCTGCAACCGGCTATCGACCTCATCAGCTTCGGTCGGATGAATTTCATGAAAATAACTATTTGGCTTCGCGAGTTGAGTCTTATGTAACAGCAGATTCTCGAAACGATCGCCCGTGCTCAGCTCAAATACCTGGTCCATCTTGATCGCATCGAACGGACATACCTCGACGCAGATCTGGCAACTCATGCAAACCGAGATATCGATGTCGAACGTAGCGGGATAAAACTGTGGTTTACCAATGTAATCCGGTTTCTTGTCTTTGCTCTTATTGATGTAGATACATTTGGGCGGGCATTCTTTCTCGCAAATTTGACACGCGACACAGCGCAGGCCTTTCTGTGCATCATCGCCATCGAAAACCAGGAACGGAAAGTTACGGGCGTTCTCTTTCGGCGCGAGGCGTTCTTCCGGGTACTGGACTGTGGTCAGGCGCTCCCTGCTTCGATAACTGCCAGCGAAGTTTCTGGCCGTTTCGATTAGTCCTTTAATGATGCCACTGCCGAGCATAAATCTATCTATCAACTTCTCCTAACACGATATCGACGCTGCCGAGGATAATCACTGCGTCAGCCACGGTTTGGCCGAGACACATGTCTTCCAGAACCGTGAGATTGATCAAACTCGGAGGGCGGACGCGGTAACGATACGGATTCGGACTACCGTCGCTGATCAGATAAAACCCAAGTTCACCCTTCGGTCCTTCAATGCGGCCGTAGGTTTCGCCCGGCTTGGGACGCAACCCACGCGATTTCGCCTTCGCGTCGACAACGGGTCCTTCCGGAATATCATGCAGAGCAGCCCGCAAAATCTTCAACGACTCGCGCATCTCCAAAACCCGCACCATGTAACGATCGAAGACGTCGCCATGTTCTCCGAGCGGCACTCGAAAATCGAATCGGCTGTAAATTCCATACTTATCGACCTTGCGTATGTCGTAATTCACACCCGTTGCCCGAAGCATCGGGCCAGTAATCCCGGCATTTACGGCGAGTTCCCTGGACAAAACACCGACACCTTGTGAACGTGCGATCAGAATTTCGTTCTCATTCAATAACGCTTCGAATTCATCCAGAAACTTTGGAAAGACTTCAACCACCTTGCGCGCTTCTTCAAGCCAACCGCGTGGAAGATCACAACGCACCCCGCCGAAACGGAGATAGTTGCACATCATACGAGCACCACTCACCGATTCAAAAAGATCGAGAATCTTTTCGCGTTCGCGAAACGCATACATCAGTGGCGTTCCCATCGCGCCCATGTCCTGCATGAGAAATCCGACGAGACAGGTATGATTCACGAGTCGTGTTAATTCCGCCATGATGACCCGAATGTATTCCGCGCGTTCCGGGACTTGAAAACCGGCAAGCTTTTCCACGGCGAGTGCATAACCCCAGTTGTTAGTCATCGAGCAGAGGTAATCGAGTCGGTCGGTGTAGGGAATCGAAGCGAGATAACTCGTTCCTTCTGCAATTTTCTCGTGATTGCGATGGAGGTAACCGAACACCGGCTTCAATTTCACAATCTTCTCCCCCTCCAAAATCACATCCATGCGGAACACACCGTGCGTAGATGGATGGTGCGGTCCCATTGCGACTTCGAGTAAATCGCTGGAGAGATCGCCGTCCTGTTTCGGTATGATTGAGTAATTCTTCTGTGGTTGATTGAAATCAACTTCGGCAACAGCACCATTGTGTGTAAGCGGGGAATCCGAACGCGCAATCACGGTTTCACCTCCCCTACTGGTGCTGGCTCCGCTGCCGCTGTCGGATAATGGCACTTTGCCTTTTCGAAAACATCGTCGTGCGGCGTCGGCTCGTATTCGTAATCATCGGGCTCGACGTAATCTTTGCGCATCGGAAAATCTTTAAATTCCGGCCACATCAAAATTCTCCGCAGATCGGGATGGCCATCGAAAATCACGCCATACAAGTCGAACACTTCACGCTCCTGAAATTCACAACCGCGCCACACGGTGGTCAGCGATGGCACGTGCGTTTTGTCCGACCGATTTTCCGTTCGCAAACGCAGCACCAGCGGTCCGTGCTTCAACGCCATGGAATAAAGATGATAAACCACTTCGAGATACGCGGCGGATTTCTTCTCCACAACCTCTTCAACTTCTTTCTCAACGCCATCGACTACTTTCTTTGTCTTAACTTTTTCCTTCGTGATCTTTTCCGGCCAATCAATGCCGGTAACATTAGATGCGTAATCAAATTGAAGCGTCGCATCGTCTCGCAGAAACTTCGCTATCGCAACGGCGTGCTCATGCCCGAGCAACAACGACGATTCATTAGCCGGGTTCAAGTTAGGAATGACCGTCACCTGAGCACCGGGCACGCTCTGCTCGATTAAAATTTTAATTTGTTCAAGCGTGAGCATTTGTTAAACAGAATCACGAAGTGCAATCCACGGCCCTGATTCCGCTCTTTTTATCCTGGTAAATTCCGTCCTCATCCTTCTCGAGTTATTGTTGGTGGCCGCCACAGCGTCTCGTTTTTCGCCGGCGTAATGTCGTGTTCGCCCAGCTGCGGCACTGGAAATTCACTCGGCGCATCTTCTCTCAAATGCCGCGGGCGGTTCTCACCTTTGAGCGCATCGGCCTCAATCTTTTTCTGCAAAGTCGTCAACGCATGCAGCAAAGCTTCCGGCCGCGGCGGACAGCCCGGGATATGCACGTCCACGGGGATATAACGATCGATCCCCTTCAAAACGTTGTAGCCCTGCTTAAATGGTCCACCAGAAATTGCGCATGCACCCATCGCGATGAC
This sequence comes from uncultured bacterium, assembly GCA_966112985.1. GTDB lineage: Bacteria > Verrucomicrobiota > Verrucomicrobiia > Limisphaerales > JACDHS01 > CBHWET01. The sequence goes on from CBHWET010000018.1 coordinate 8,687, forward strand.
GTATTTTGGCTCAGGCATCTGATTGTAAAGACGCACCACCTGTGGCGCCATTTTCTTCGTCACCGTTCCCGCCACGATCATGAGATCAGCCTGTCGTGGCGAGGGCCGGAACACCTCGGCACCAAATCGCGCGATGTCAAATTTCGCCATCGACGCGGCGATCATCTCAATTGCGCAACAGGCAAGACCGAACTGTAATGGCCAGATCGAACTCTTCCGCCCCCAGTTGTAGAGATCCTGAAGCGTCGTCGTGAAGACGCCGTGCTTGCTCATTTCGCTTTTGAGTCCTTCGTCAATCATTTGTCACTTCCATTCCAGCACGCCTTTCATACAAGCCCAAACGAGTCCTTCGACGAGTAATAAAAGGAAAATCAGGATCGCGATAAAACCGCCAATCGACAGTTCCTTAAAAGCCACCGCAAACGGCAGGAGAAAAATCGTTTCCACGTCGAAGATCAGGAAAACGATCGCGTAGATGTAATAATCGGATTTGAACTGAACCCAGCCCGTTGGCTTGGACTCCAATCCGCATTCATATACGTCGCTTTTGATTGTGCCGGGCTTGCGCGGTGAAAGGAACCTGGCCCAGAGTCGGGCCAAAGCGAGCGGGGCCAGCGCGAAGAGCAGCGCTGCGACCGTCAGAACGACTAGAAAGAGATACGGATGAGACTCCATTATTTCAACTCGTTTGCCGGACCCAAATTATCCGCGCACCACGGCACGTTCTGCGCGGGAATTGTAATTTGCTTCACATTTTTTGCCATGAGAGAGCAAGTTGCGAGCAAATTCTGGCTCAGGGAAAAGCGCAAAGCGGCCAGGCGACCGTTCGCAGATGGCTTATCGAGTTTCAACAGCGGGCATATCCTCGCTTCATAGCGCGCTATCGTCCAAAGTTTGAACAAGAATATTTCTTCGTTTCGCTTGTTGCAGAATGATTGTCTCGCAGTATCGTTCGTGACCGACAGCCAAGTGCTTACAAGCTTATGAGTGATTCCGCCCCGACGAAAAGCGATACCGCCGCGTGGAAGGCTATTGTTACCAAGTATCAGGAGCCCTCTCTTCCCCGTGCTATCTGGCAGATGGTTAATACTTTTGGTCCGTTCGTTTTGCTTTGGTATTTGATGTACCTGTGCCTGCCGATCTCGTGGTGGTTGGTCGTTCCATTGGCAATTCTGGCGGGGGGCTTTGTCGTCCGGATCTTTATCATTTTCCACGACTGCGGTCACGGTTCGTATTTCCGCTCTCGCAAGGCCAATGACATTGTAGGCTTCATTGCCGGTGTGATCACCTTGACGCCGTACTATCATTGGCGTTGGGAACACAATATTCATCACGCCACGTCAGGACATCTCGATAAGCGCGGCGTAGGAGACATCTGGACTCTTACGGTTGAGGAGTATCTCCAGGCTTCACGTTGGCAACGCTTTTCCTATCGACTCGCCCGCAATCCCTTCATCCTGTTCGTGCTCGCGCCGCTTTATTTATTTATTTTTCGCCAACGATTCCCGTCGCCAGAAGCCAGTCCACGCGAACGTGATTCCGTTCACTGGATGAACATCGCTATTCTTGCGATGGCCGCGGGATTGAGTTTGATCTTTGGTCTTGAAGCCTATTTGTTGATCCAATTGATAATTATTGGCGTTGCGGGCAGTGCGGGAGTCTGGCTGTTCTATGTGCAGCATCAGTTCGAAGATGTTTATTGGGAGCGCGGTGAAGATTGGGATTACACCCGCGCCGCGCTCGAAGGCAGTTCATTTTACAAGCTGCCAAAGATCCTCCAGTGGTTCTCTGGCAATATTGGTTTTCATCATATCCACCATCTGAGCTCTCGAATTCCGAATTATAATCTCGAGCGCTGTCATAATGCCGATCCTTTGTTCCAAAAAGTAAAACCCATTACTCTGACCGCCAGTCTGAAATCCTTTACGTTCCGTCTCTGGGACGAACAACGCCGGAAGCTCGTTGGCTATAATCATCTGCGCAAAGCTCGCCGCGAAAACGCCCGATAATTGCACGATCAGACCGTCGTCGGCACTAACAGATTCCTCGCTGTTCCGATAGAGGACCGCGGCTCCTGCCGATTGCGGAGGTTAGAACATTTCTAATCTGAAGCTGAAGAACTAGCAGCTAAACGCGAGGGAGCTGGCCGAATGTTTTCCACGCCGAATTCGTTGCGGGTGACTCAGTCATTAATCCAAATTGACCATGTTGGAACTCGCATCAAATACCTCATTCAGCATTTTGTCCGCGGCAAGGTTTAGCGCTGCCTCCATTTGTCCTCAATAAAGACAGGCCTCTAACCACACAGGACATATTCAAATAATTTTCTTTTTTCTGCCAAAAAAAATTCTTTGGCATGGCTAGTGCGATTGTCATCTCCGTTCCTGCGCTGGTAACACACAATCGGAAACTCCTCCGGCGCAGGCAGAAGAGGAGCTTCCCCAAATTAGAAATAAACAGCATGAAAGCAATCGCAAGTATCACAACCGCCCTGGCCCTCAGCGTGGCCTCGGCATTCGCCCAACAAACAACTGGTAACGGCGCACTAAGTGGTGCTCATTACAACCTGAACATCATCGGCAAAACCCAATGCTCGCCATCGTCAATGACGGACAGCAGCCGTCATACGATTCAGGTGTTGCTGAATGGTGGCGATAGCGCGACCAGCTTGAATGGTTCGCTCGCTTCGAACATCTCCAAGGTGAACAAGATCTACTTGGCCGAAGGTGATTTCGCAGTGCTCGACGGAAATGGATGCGACCGCGACGGAGCAAAATTCCGTTTACCGGCCGGTGGATACGCCATTCTCGCCCGCGCTCTTGGCAAACCAGGTGGTGTGGCAACGATGACGACCTGTGCGACAGGCGCCGGTGCGGACGGCATTCTCGGCACGGCTGACGACGAAATTGTCTGCTCGACCGAGAACGCTGTTCTCACCCGCAAGTCAGGCAAGTCAACGTTCTCGAACGTCACGAAAGAACTGACTTCGATGGTTCTCGACACCGATGGAGATGGCAATGGTGACACACGCGTCAGCATCTTTGATCCTTCGATGCAGGACTATTTCTGGAACTACGACAACAAAGGCCTGCGCCTGGCTCAGCTGCGCTTCTACATGATGAACTAGTACTACCTGCCTGAGACACACACCAAATGGGACGGCGTTCAACCACGCCGTCCCTTCTCCAATTAGAAAGCTTATGAATATCGGCGCCAGTTTAGTTCCAGTCGGTCTTTCGCTCTTGTCGGTGCTTGATGTTCAGGATCCGCAGATGAAGCATCCGCCGGTGGAACTGAGCGAAAAGAGTTTTGAATTTCGAGTCGTCGCAGATGAGCCGGTGAGTCACGCATTTTATTTCACGAATTTCACGACAGAAACGCTGCAGATCACGAACGTCAGCGTCACCGAGCCAATCGCATTTCAATCAGCCACGGCGAAGGTGCTGCCCGGCGAGGTCGGACGAGTCACATTCGGCATGACCGAACCGCGCATTGCCGGCGATTATGAAGGACATCTCGAGCTGTTGTTTAAAAACAAACTTGTGTCAAACGTCGTTTACGCTGTGAACGGACGCTTTGTTCCGGCGATCGAAATTACTCCTCTGCCCGCCTTCTTTATTGCGACGCAAAAAGGCCAGACAAAATCGGCTGCCTTGGAAATTTTCAACCGCACGAGTGAACCGATTAAAATTTTAAAAGCTGAGTCTGACAGCAAACGATTCGATGTAACACTGACGACGATTGTCGAAGGCGAATATTACGCACTGACTCTCGACATGAATACCAACGCCGCGCCCGGCCGCGTTACCGAATCAATAACAATAACGACCTCCAGCCCGAAAAAGCCGACGTTCAAGATCATGGCGAATACGTTGGTTCGCGAAAAGGTTTACACATTTCCGGAAAGCCTCGACTTCGGACAAATTGATCTGAAACAGCTGAAGACGAATCAGCAACTGGCGGAGCTTTTGTCGCAAACGTTCATGATTTATCAGCACGAAGGAACGAACTTCACAGTCACAGCTGAAACGAAAATTCCTTTTCTGAAACTAACAGTAGAACGCGGTGAATCGAATGACCGTTACCAATTACGCGTTGATGTCGATGTGGAGAAGTTTTCTATGGGAGCCGTTAACGGTTCGATCATGTTAAAAACCAATGACAAGGAATTTTCGCAGCTGGAAATTCCGGTTCGCGGTCACATCGCGAACCTCGATGAGTTTTGAATCAATCCGCGGTGCTACTTACTGATCCCGCGCTGGCTTGCGCGCACGAATCCGACAAGGTGCTGAATTTCCGGAGTCTTCGCAACTTCGACATCAATTTTTGCAAGGGCGTTCGGAATCGTCAGACCTTCACGGAATAATATCTTGTAAGCGTGGCGCAACGCAGTCTGGGATTCTTCTGAAACGCAGTTTCTTTCGAGACCAACCTTATTGACCGTCCGCGTCTCGGCTGGATTGCCATCGGCAAGCATGAATGGCGGAACGTCTTGCACGACCTTCGAGCAGCCGCCGATGATTGCCATCTTACCGATCCGACAAAATTGATGAACCGCTGCGAGGCCACCGATCACCGCATGATCTTCCACAGTCACATGCCCTGCCAGGGTGCCGACATTCGACATGATGATGCGATTGCCGACGACGCAGTTATGCGCGATGTGGCAGTACGCCAGAATATGATTGTTTGATCCGACCAACGTTACTTCGCCATCGGCTGTTGCGCTGTGGATCGTGACGTATTCGCGGAAAGTATTGTTGTCGCCAATCTGTGTCCGGGTGATACCGCCCTTCCATTTCAAATCTTGCGTCTTCAGGCCAATGCTTGCGAAGGGAAAGATTTCATTTCCTTGACCGAGAGTTGTGTGGCCATCAATGACGACGTGTGAATGCAGTTTGCATTTATCGCCGAGAATGACGTGCTCGCCGATGACGCAATAAGGTCCAATTTCACAACCAGAACCCACTTTCGCATTGGGATGAATGACAGCGGTCGGATGAATCATGAGTCAACGAGCATGAAAGTAACATCGGCTTCGCTCACGGCTTCGCCATCGACAGAACAAATTCCTTTGGCTTTACCAATTTTGCCGCGCGATTTTGTCATTTCGACCGAAATAACTAATGAATCGCCTGGTTTAACGGGCTTGCGCCACTTCACATTTTCAGCGGCCATGAAGTAAGCGAGTTTTCCGTAATTCTCAGCCTGGCGAAGCATCAGAATACCGGCAACCTGAGCAATTGCTTCCAGTTGCAGAACCCCGGGCATGATTGGATGTCCCGGAAAATGACCTTGGAAGTATGGCTCATTGATGCTGACGTTTTTCACACCAACGATTTTGTTGCCTTCGATTTTTGTCACCCGATCCACCATCAGAAATGGATAACGGTGTGGCAGAATTTTCATCAGTTGCACCGTGTCCAAAATCATTCCGTCCTCAATGGCAAACCCGCCTTCCGCTGCTTTGCTTTCGGATTTGGGCGGTGGAGGCGGCGCAAAGGTTTGGGCGGCCTGCAAGGGCTTTCGCATTTGCGAGACGATCAGCTTCGCCAATTCAGTATTGGCTTGATGACTGGGCTTAACGGCAACGATGTGACCGGTGATTGGCCGCTTCACGAGCGAAAGGTCGCCAATGATGTCCAAAATCTTGTGCCGGACAAATTCATCCGGATAGCGGAGCGGTTCCGTAGTGAGAATCGCATCGTCGCGAATGACAACGGCGTTCTCAAGGCTGCCACCTTTGATTAATCCGCTTTTGATGAGGAATTCGATCTCCTCAAAGAAACAAAACGTTCGTGCGTGAGAAATATCTCGTTCCCATGTCTCTGGATTAATCTCAATCGAAAGAAATTGAGTGAATCGGCGGGTTTTGTCGGCACTGGTGCAGGTGATCTTAAATTTGTCGCTCGGAAAAACAGAAATGTGCGATTCACCCATTTCAAATTCGATCGGTTCTTTGACCGCATAGACCTCGCGACGCTCGCCCTGGGGTTGAAGCCCGGCGGCGCGAATGATTTTCACATATTCGCGAGAGCTGCCATCAGCAATCGGCGGCTCATTAGCGTCCAATTCCACGACAGCGTTATCGACGCCACAGCCGGCGAAGGCAGCGAGGACGTGTTCAACCGTATGAATCTTTGCATTGCCACGCGCAAGCGTCGTCGAGCGGTTGGTGGCGCTCACGAATTCAACATCAGCTTCGATTTCGGGTTTACCGTCGAGATCGATGCGGCGGAAACGAATGCCACTGTTGGGCGGCGCGGGGAGAAACGTCATCGTGACGCGGTTGCCGCTGTGCAGGCCTACACCCGAGTAGCTGGCAGGCTGGCGCAATGTATGTTGTTGCAACACGGCGCGCATTAAACAAGTCGATGCACCACTTGGCAAGCGGGCATTCACGACTACAGCAATTTGGCCCTCGGACAAAGAAAAACGCCGGCAAACAGTGTCTGCCGGCGTTCAAGTTTTGCACCTTGCTTATGCCTTGTACATTTTCAGCTTCCAGGGTTTGCGATAATGCCGCTCGTAAGAGATGCAGTGTTTAACATCACCACGGTTCTCAATATCCTGGGCTTTCGGGTCCCAACGGATTGTTTTGCCGGTCTGGAACGCGATGTTCCCAAGGTGGCAAACCATCGTGGTCTTCGCCATCGATTCAATGTCAGACAATGGTTTTTGCCGCGATTTGACGCAATCGAGGAAGTTTTGCCAATGTGTGCTGTCGCGTTTGTCCATTTTCGGGGGTTCCTCCGCCTCTTTCTTCTCGGGAAAATATTGATACTTCTCACGATCCGCAATGAGAGTGCCGTTTTCCCCAATGAATTCAGATCCGTGGCCAATACCGCCATCGATGCCCCGCTTATTTCCAAACCGATGTTCCCAATTAAGAACGAAATTCGGGAACTGATAAATGGTCTGCATGGTGTCAGGCGTATCGCGGTCGTCATCCATCGCGAATTTGCCACCGACGGCCGCCACTGAAATCGGATCGGTATTTCGCATCGCCAGCATGACGATATCGATCATGTGCACACCCCAATCGGTCATCAAACCGCCACCGTAATCGTAGAACCAACGCCAGGTGAAGTGACAGCGGTTTGGCTGATAAGGCACTTTCGGCGCAGGTCCAAGCCACATGTCCCAATCCAGTTCAGCCGGAGGATTCTGCGGAGATTGATGTCCAAGCGGTTTATCCGGATTGAATGCCCAGGCACGGCAAACTGAAATCTTGCCCATCTTGCCGGATTGAACGAATTCGATCGCCTGCTGGAAATGTTTCTGTCCGCGCTGCCACGTCCCAACCTGGACCACCGTATTAAAGTGCTTCGCGGCGTTCAGCATCGCTTTGGCTTCGACAAAGCTGTGCGAGATCGGCTTTTCGCAGTAGATGTCTTTCTCCGCTTCGCATGCCGCGATGAATGGAATCGCGTGCCAATGGTCGGGCGTGCCGATGATCACCGCATCGATATCCTTCTGCTCAAGCAACTGACGAAAATCTTTGTAACGCTTCGGCGCTGGCTTGTTCCGTTTTGTAATGTCGTTGGAAGCCGCATCCAGATGCGTGGAATCGACGTCACAGATCGCGCCGACGTCCTGGCCGAGGTCCAGGAAGCGGTACATATTGGCTTTGCCCATGCCGCCGCAGCCGATGAGGCCGAAGTTCAATCGTTCGTTCGCCCCTTTGCTTCGCGCGAGCGCCTTGGGTCCAAGTGCGAGACCGAATCCAATACCAGCGAGCGCAGTTCCAGTTGTTCCGAGAAAATGCCGTCGATTTTGTAGTGTGTTCATAAGCGGTTCGTAAGTGGGACGATTTCGGAACGCGAGTATTTCAAAAAAACTGGTGCCAGCAACCTGATTTTTGTTGACGCTTCTTGCTAAACGCCAGCCAAACCTGGTCGTGGCCACCGGCAATTCCGTCCTTGAACTTTCAGTGCTGTTCCGCCATCTCTCCCGCCATGCAGAACGGCCGCATATCGATTCTTCTTCTGGCTCTCTGCGCTTTTACTTCGTTGCTGCGCGCGGAGGAAGATCGACAACCCCATGTCCTCGCCGGAACTATCGAGAACGATTTGCTCTATAATCCGGCGCCGGGCGATCACCAGGATCGACACTACACTTCCGGAGTTAAACTGTTTTACTTCGATCGTGGCGAACCATTGCCGGGCTGGGCAAAAGCTTTCCGGCTCAACAAGCTGAACGAGCATATCCCAACGTTTGGCTTCGAGCCGTTGATGAACAACTACGCGGTGGTTCTTGGCCAAAGCATTTACACGCCGGAAGATAACTCGGTGACCAACCTCATCGCGAACGACCGTCCTTATGCAGGCTGGCTGTATACAGGATTCGCGATTCAGCGTCGTGGCGAAACAGACACGCTCCAGACACCAGTGCTGGAAAACTTCGAACTGAACATCGGCGTGATTGGCCCCGAAGCACAGGGCGAGTTTGCGCAGAATTCGATTCATAGCTTCCGCCACTTGCATACCTTCAACGGCTGGCAGAACGAACTCCGTACTGAACCAGCCTTTCTCCTCAAATACGGACGCGCATGGAAGTATGTTTTCAATGAGAACACACGGCAGTGGTGTGACGCGATTCCACACATAACGGCGAATCTCGGCACTGTCGCGGTTTCAGGAAGTGTTGGAACCACGTTTCGCGCCGGATGGCATTTGTCCGACGATTTTGGTCCACAAGCTATCGACTCACCAATGACGATGACCGAGTTCACGTCGCATCACGGATTCAGTTGCTACGCGTTTGCAGGTGTCGATGCCCGCGCCGTCGGACGTAACGCGTTTCTCGACGGGAATCTGTATCAAAGCAGCCACCATGTAGCGAAAGAGGTGCTCGTCGCGGACTTGCGTTATGGCGCAGTGCTGATGTGGAAGCATGTGGAACTCAGCTGGACTTTTGTCACGCGAACGAAAGAGTTCGATACTCAGAAAGGCTTCGACCAATTCGGCTCGATTACCGCAAAGCTGCGGTGGAGTTTCTAGAGCCAACCGCTCTAACTTCGAACTCGTTCGATCGCCAGCGGAAGAATTCTCGTCACAGCATCCACTTCTTCCATCGTGCTTTCACGGCCGAGGGAAAAACGAACGAGTGCATTGGCTTCCGATTCGGGAACGCCCATTGCACGGATGACATGCGATGGTTCAAGCGAGCCCGCCGAACAGGCCGAACCACTCGAAGCACAAACACCTTCCAGATCCAGGTTTGCCAGCAAAGAGATGCTATCCGCATTCTGCACCGTAAAGGCCACCGTGTTGCTCAACCGCCGCGCGCGTGAACCGCGAAACGTAACTCCGGGGATCGAATCGACTGCGGAGATAAGCTTTTGCGTTTGCAGCGCCAATTGATCTTTCGGAAACACCGGTGTCTTAACAAATCGCTCCGTCGCTTCCACGAACCCAACAATGGCAGCGAGATTCTCAGTTCCAGCACGTCGTTCATTCTCGTGGCCGCCACCGAACAGGATCGGGTCCGGATGCAATGGCGACTTGATGTAAAGCGCCCCTGCCCCTTTCGGTCCATGATACTTGTGCGCGCAGGCCGTAACGAGGTCTGCATTGAATTGGTGAATCGAATCGAACGGCTGCTTTCCAAACCACTGAACGGCGTCCGTATGAAAGATAATGCCACGTTCGGCACAGATACGGCCAAATTCAGCGACCGGTTGTATCGTTCCCGTTTCATTATTCGCCGCCATCAATGAAACGAAAACCGTGTCCTTGCGAATCGACTTAGCAAGATCATCTGGTGAGATCAACCCTTCGCTGTTTACCGGGAGATACGTAACATCGAAACCTTCTTTCTTCCGCAAATAATCGAAACAATGCAGGACAGCGTGATGCTCTATTTGCGAAGTTATGATATGCCGGCCTTTGTCGCGAAGCATTCGAACGGCGCCAAAAATCGCCATGTTATTGCTCTCCGTGCCTCCGCTGGTGAAAATTACTTCGCTCGGCTTCGCACCCCAAACACGCGCCACACGGTCATGCGCATCATCCAGAAGAGCCCGCGCTTTTCTTCCGACATGATGCACGCTCGACGGATTGCCCCAAACGTCACCGAGAAAAGGCAACATCGCCTCTTTAACCTCGCGGTCGAGCGGCGTCGTGGCGTTGTAGTCGAAATAAATCGTGCGCACGAATGAGGAATACAACCTTCACCGTGAAAAGCAAACAGGGCAATTTGAACTTGCAGACGATCGTGCCATCACTGGTGCGCCGATAAGCATGACCCGACAATCAGCAAATCGCCCCATTGCGATGCGCCAACTCCAATAGCAGGGGTTAACCTGTATGGGAGTTCCAAGATTAAAAACAAATCGTAAGACTGAACGCCGCAAAGTCAGCCTTGCCGTCAAATATAAAGGCCAGGGCAAAGCTACTGGCGGAGGACGGATTACGGCGAAGAAAACGCGTCGCAAACTCGAGGCACGCAACATTCGAATCCGAAAGACCGCACCCAAAAAGGTCAAGGCTCGTACCGGACGACGCCGTTCGACCTGATCAGGAAAAACGATCCTCAGTCCAGGGGTCCGCGGTGTTCGAATAGCCGCGGACTTCCCAGAATCCCAAAATATCTCGATCTAAAAAGACGATCTCGCGAATAAACTTCGCCCCCTTCCACGCGTAACGCTTCGGAATAATCACTCGTGCCGGACCGCCATGTTCTTTCGAGAGTGGTTTGCCGTTCCACGAATGCGCGATGAGGACATCATCGTCCATGCACACCTCCATGGGATTGTTCGTCGAGTAACCGTCGTAACTTTTGAAGAAAACGTGCGACGCCTCCGGCTTCGGCTTCACAAGGTCAGCAATCGTGAAGAAAGCGACGCCCTCGAACTGCACATCAAATTGGCTCCAAGTCGTGACACAATGAAAGTCGCTGACGTCTTTGAACTGCGGCAGCGCCATGAACTGTTCCCAGTTCAGCCGAACCGGATTCTCTACCTTCCCATGAATATTCAGTTCCCATTTATCCAACGGAATTTCTGGTCGGATACCCAAATCGAGCACCGGAAAGTTATGAACCTGCCGTTGCCCCGGCGGCAAACGATCTTCGGATCGCACGGATGGCTTTGCTTTACCCGCCATCTTTTGCGCCCAGCGCTCTTTAGCGGCGATGTAAGATTCTTTCATGGTTTTTGTTCCAAACAGACCAAATTCAACGTCGCACGGACGGATGACAATGGCCATCGAAATGCAGACGGAACGGGCCAAAGCGCAAAAACTGTAGCGGCGGTCCCAACCCGGGTGGGGTTCAAGCAACTATATAGTTCTGACTACAACCGTCGCAAATTTCTTGGGGCTTCGAATGCCAGCGACGGTGAGACACCGCCGCTACAGAAATACGGACCGCGCCTGTGTCCGCAGGATCAGGCGCAGACATGTCCTTTTGCAGCGTCGACGTCAGTTCAATAACTCATCGTCCAATATGTACATTGCTGCGGCTGATTCTTCGAACACAGCCGCGCTCCGGCAGATGTAGCAGCGAACGTAAGTTCGCTCATTCCATTTCGGTGAAGAAGCGTGACCGTCTGGCAAAAATGATCAGAGCGGACTCACGTCCCGCTGCTACAAAAAAGCGGAGCCGCCTTTCGACGACTCCGCTGTGCTCCCCCTGCCCCTTTTCCCCTCTGCTCCCTTTCCGGTTTTCCCGCTCACCGGCTTACCCGCTTACGCGCTCACCTCCGTTAGGCGTGCGTCACGACAGTCACGGCCGGGGAACGTAGGCTTTCGCCTCCGTTATTCACCGCCGAGACTTGAATCTCTACCGTTGCGTTCAACGGCAGGTTTTCGAGGGTGAAGTCGAGGTCCGCCGGCGAACCGACAGCCACGTAATCTTCATCCACACCGATCACTTTCTTGAACACGCGATAGTATTCGGCACGCGCCGAGGCACCCCACTTCAACGCCACTGCCGTCGGGCCAATCAACGTCGCGGTGAGACCTTCCACTTCATCAGCGATCTCGAGCGCACCCGGCTTGTTGAAGCCGAACGCCGTCCATCGCGCATCGAGCGGATCAAGGAACTGTCCCATCTCGTCCATTACGCCACGAATCCGTTTCCGGAGTTTGTCCGCGGCATTGTCGCGAGCGACCTTGAGGTTCTGCACTTCCGTGACCTGGTTGTTGACGTTCATCTGAGCAACGAGCAGTTGATCATGTAACGCCTGCGCCTGGGCCGCCGTGATGTTGTGCAGAGGATCTTCCAGTTCCGGATGGTCCGTGAAGTACGCTTTGTACGCCTGCAGAACCACCAGCAACTCCTCGCAACGACCTGGAATCACGATTGAACCAATCAGACCCAATACTTCGTAAGCGGAGGAATATTCGTTGCCGAACACTGGTTTCAGGATGTCGCGTCCGAGCATTAAGAATGCGCGAACCGTGACGATCATTGCCGCCAATGTGGAACGGTAGTTGGTAAGAACGACCTTACCTGCCTCGTGATTGTTGCACGCTGTCGTCAGCGCGTCGGCGTCTGTGCCGATGTTAACCGCTGTGTTTTGCAGCAGCGGGATACCCGGTCCGTGGGTTGTCGCAGCAGCTTTAATAACTGTTGCGGCTCCACGCAGTTCCGGGATTGATACTAGTTTATCTTGTTTCATTTTACTTTTTTCCTTTCTGTGTTTTGAGCTTCCCGTCATTGCTCAGCATTCATCGACCATTCTGGCTTCTGAATTCTGTCTCCTGACTTCAGCTCTTTCGCATTTCGTTCCGGAGCCGATGACCTGGCACAAAACAGTTGTGTCATTTCATTCAGCCAGGCGTTCTTGCCTGTGAATTAATTCCATTCCGATCTTCCATGCGTTGTGTCTGGCGACGGCTATCAGCCTTCAGCGTTTCAGCTTTCAGCATCCATCCGTTTCACCCGACGTTGCATCTAGCGCAGCTGATTGCTGACCGCTAAATGCTGACTGCTACTGCAACCCGAAGCACATCGCCGTCGGCCACAGACATCAAAAGTGTGTCTGTCAGACCCGCGACTGGAATGGGGTTTCTACGTCCATTCCTGTCTTCGTGTGTGTCACTTAACGACTCGCGTTAAATTTCACGTCGAACAGCATACAGAGGGGCATAGGGCAGAACGTGCCCTAACCCCCAAAAAAGTTGAAAATTTTTGACAGCAGTTTCGAGCCCTGTTTGCGGGCACTTTATGAGTTCGCAATAGAAAAGTGCGTTTTTGGTGAAATTTATTTTTTCGGAAAATTGAAAAACGGCGGTTGGGGAACCGAAAATCCGCCCCGACTCTGTTAGTCCGCAGGACGAAAGACGATAGCCCAGCGATTTATCGCTGGGAATTGCATGACGACACATTAAAGTCCCGCCAGGGACGAAAGAACATGCACTCCTTCATCTCGTGTCATCTCCATATCGTATTCGCCACCAAAGAGAGGCGCCGGCTTATTACCGCCGACGTGCAAACACGTTTGTGGCCTTATCTAGGCGGCATCGCCCGGGAAAATCGAATGAAAGCCCGCTGCATCGGTGGGGTCGAAGACCACGTGCACATGTTACTCGGCATCCCCTCAACGATTTCCATTTCGAAAGCCGTCCAACTGCTGAAGGGCAATTCGTCGAAATGGATCCACGAAACATTTCCGTCGTTGAGGACTTTCGAATGGCAGGAAGGTTACGCCGCATTCAGCATCGGCATTTCTGGCATCGATGACACGATCAAATATATCGAAAACCAGGCGGAACATCATCGTACCCGTGATTTTAAAGACGAGTTAAAGGCATTCCTGAAGAAACACGGCTTGGAATGCGACGACGCCATGCTGGAATAATCTTTCTTTCGTCCTGGCCGGACTCAAATCTTGATCGCGACGTACCCAGCGATGAATCGCTGGGCTATCTTCTATCGTCCCGACGGGACTTTGGTCGAACGCATCCCCACCAATTACAACGCCTTCAACAAATCCTCACCCTTGATCTCATTATTCCGGTAAATGTTCAGCCCCGCTTTGGCCACGGCTCTTCTTAACTCCACCGGTTCCAACACCGAAAACGAGCCCGGATGGCCCATGATCATCTTCTGCACTTCCCAAAAGCTGCTCACGCGCAAATGCAATTCAAACGCACCGTCCGGAAGCGTGATGCGCTTCTTCTCGCCAGCCCATTTGCGTTCGCTGATCAGATACGAAAACGCCTTCTCGAACCGCAGCACTATATTATAAATCTTCTTTCCGCCCACGATTCCGAACGCGCCTTTCAGAAACTTCGTCATGTTGAAATCCGCCGGAATTTCATAAGTCTCCGGCTCCTCTTTCAGGTCCCAGATGCGCGTCACACAAAACGTCACCCGCTTCTTTCGACTGTCACAATAGCCCACCATATAAAGAACCTCGTTCACGTGACGCAATCCGTAGGGCTCGACAATCCGCCACTCCGGCGGATTCGGATGCGTTTCGTAGAACATGTTAATCCGCCGACGCCGCTGCTTCGCCGCGATCAACTTCTTCACGATCCCTTTGCGATAAATCGGTTTGCTCGTGAACCCAAACGAGAGGAACTCGTCATCGTCCTCGCCATCGACGATATCCGGCGATTGCGCGCACAACTTCTCGTGCAGCTTCAACGCAATTTGGCCGAGCCCCGTTTCAGGACAGGTCAACAGCGCCTTGGCTCCGAGCCTGGCCGCGCGCAATTCCGCCTGCGTCAGAGGAACCATGATCTGACGCGACTGTTCCGAAACCTTTTCCGCCAGGGTGAGACAATGATTGCGCCGGTCGTGGTCGATACTGACTCCCCATTCAACCCGAAGCCGTCGAATCGAACGTTTAATGGTGTCGTAACTAACTTCCAACTCCTGTGCAATAGTCCTGATCGTGTGTTTCCCACGCGTGCGCAGTATCGCCAGAATCTTATTCAACCGTGGATTAATTTTCCCGATCAACGGCAACTGATGCGCATATTTCGAAGTGGTTGCCTTGCGTTTACGTTTCGAGTGTTGTTTGCCCATAGAGATTCTCGCGAGGGTAAGTTCCGTTCGGCGGAAGGCAAGCGGAAGAACTTGGCAGATCCCGTTGAACTCGCCTCACAGAAAGTGTCATTAACTCTCCATGGCGATCGGCAATTGACCTGCCCTACAACGCTCCCAGCTGCGCAGCAATACGTCTCTGTTACTCTCTATAAAACGCATCACTTCGTGCCGAACGGGAGAAGACATACCACCCTCCAAAACATCACCATTATCTACTCGCACTTTTGCGATAAGGTCATGGGTATCGCCGAGTCGTGGGTAAATATGGACATGCGGATAACCATGATCATTGAGATGCATTCTAATAACAAAGTGGGTTCCCTGATATAGAAGCGAGGATCGAGCAACGTCGCAGCCAAAATCCCGAAGTCTCGTTTGCCAAGCAGTTGAATGTTCAACTGCAGCCAAATTACAAATAGTGACGGGTGCAGTTTGCAGTGCTCCTAACGCATCAAGCGTAATCCGTTGGGCGGGTATTAATTGCTGAGACCATGGCTGCATGTGGCCGAAACTGAGAACAAACGATTCATCATGATCGGCCCAGCTGAGGCCAATACCCAACTGACCTTCACATCGCACTTCGAAGCTCGGGGATGGTGTTACGCCGCAAGGGTTTCTATCGAGCAACAGCTTTAATCGATTAAAATGATCATCCAAACCTCGAAAAACCGAGCCAAGCGATAAGCAATTAGAGCCGAAAGTAATCTCCGATAATGGGCAGTGCACTCGGACTCTAAC
Source organism: uncultured bacterium (assembly GCA_966112985.1). Lineage (GTDB taxonomy): Bacteria > Verrucomicrobiota > Verrucomicrobiia > Limisphaerales > JACDHS01 > CBHWET01. Next base: position 24,428 of record CBHWET010000018.1, read on the forward strand.
GTCTCGACGCAAACGAGCAACCTGAACAAGCGCGGATATTGCGCGCACAACATGACTTCGCAAAAGATCAATGTCTCCTTCAAAAGCCCAAGAAAGTTCGTTTAAATATATAACTGGAGGTCGCATCGTGCGAGGCGCTCACATTAGAAGCGCGTCAAGACTTTTTGCCCATTGATCAAAAAAGCCCTGAGGCCAATTTGTTAGTTTTCCATCATCCAGCATAGCTGGGGACTGAATAAATGATTCCCCAGTCTCTACTGGTCGGGTGAAAAGATGAAGAGCCACATTTTCTCCTGCTAGAAACCTTTTTTTAACTGCCAAGCGAATGCCGTTGAGTACATGATCACTGTGACTTTCCACGATGATTTGAACCCCATCAGCAGCGGCGATAGCAAGAAGTTCCCCCAAGGCTACTTGTCCCTGAGGATGAAGATGCGCTTCAGGGTTTTCGAGTAGAAGTAAAGCACCGGGAGGAGCGGCTAAGCACGCAACCAATATTGGCAGGCAATAGGTTAATCCAAACCCGACGTTTGTTGGCCGGTATTGGTTACTTCGGGGGCCGCGGGCGTGGCCCACATAATTGAATTGCAATTGAACTTCATCCGTTCCTTTTACTCGATGCGCACTCAATCGAACTCCTGGACTTAGATGTTGCAGCCAAGCCGCGACTTGATCCAAAAGTTTTGTGGTAGGTGAAACAAGGCCCAAAATTTCTGAACTCACGGAAGATTCCAAACGAACAGCTCTTTTATCTGTAAGCGACTTGTCAACGTTCACGGCTAAGTAGTCCGCGGTATATTCTCCTCGCCGCCCGAGAAAACCTACTGCACGAGCCTGTTGGGGCGCTTGGGGATAAAGCGTTGAGGGGACAATCCTGTCCGCCTGCAAAAATTGAAAATTCGGCGAATTTACAAAATCTGGGAGACTATCCGGTATTTCAACAAACGTTAATTCACTTGCGTCTGGAACGCTCGCGCATATCCAACGGTACTGTTTCCCATCTTCTTGGAACTCGAACAATATTGTATCGTTTTCGCTCTCAGCGCTCTCGCTCAAAACGTCCCTTCCATGACCCAAGTGCACAAGATCACCGCTGAGAAGCAAGGAGTTGTAATCAGCAGCCAACCCATGGCTTTGACGCAGAACCGCAATTGCTTGGAGAATCGAGCTCTTTCCTGAACTATTCAATCCGGCCAATAAAGTTAACGAACCAAGTCGCAAATCAACTTCCCGACTGGCCTTAAAATTTTGAAGGCGAACTCTATTTATCATTTAGAACCTCTGCAAAAATTTTTTCGATCGTATCTAACCGTTTGTTAGAGGCCCATCCCTTACCTGTGCCTGAAAGAAGAGCGGTTTGAAACTCCCTATTGGTGTTAAATTCGTCACCAAATTTTTCAATCACCTTGTCAGACCGAGTCGAAAGTTTCTCCAATTCGGCTTGGGTGAGCCTCGCGATTGCAACAGATTCAGTTTCAAATAACCCACGGTTGATCGGACGCCGGTATTCGCCGGGTCCAGAATATTTTCGAAACGCCATTTTCCAAAAGATTTTCCGGGCAAATTCCATGGCTCTATCAAAAGCCTTAGAAACTTCCTCCCATTTTTCTGGGGTCCACGTTGCACAGCCACTTTCTACAAATTTGTTCAGGAAATCGTCTAGGTTTTGGTCAGCTGGACGCATTTCACCTTTCTGCTTTGAATACAAAGCTACGAATCGAAGGACCAGTTCGACGTCTTCCATTCGTTCACCCTTAATCTTGAATTCTGTCGCCGCCTTGAACTTAGGGCTTTCGGCTAGACTCCGAACGTGCTTCTTCCAATCCCCCTTATAGATTGCGTTACGTATTTCCTGCGCGGTGAGCGGTAGCCCACCACGGTTAATCCGAGAAAAAATATTAAATTTTACATCTGAAGGTGTGCCAGCACGTATGACATGTAGTGTCAATTCAGTCTCGTTGATTCTCCGTTTCAAGGGACGCGACAGATCAGAGAACGCAACGTTATTCAAATCGCGCATTGACTCAATGCCTGTGAGACGCAATGGGGCTAACTTGGACCCCACTGCCTTGTTTAACGCCTCAACTTTAACAAAGTGCGCAATCGCACAGAGTCGTTGTAAGCCATCGACAACACTGTAATTCCCGTTTTCATCTTCTGAGACGTAGAGAGAAGGAATGGGAATCCGAAGCAGAATGGACTCGATCAGGCCACTCTTCGTGGCATCACTCCATAGATTGCTGCGACGCTGGAAGTCCGGAGAAAGATCAAGCTCGCCTTCTTCGAGACGTGTCACCAATAAATCAATCGTTCGTGCCACCGTAATCACGTCGATTTTTGCCGGATCGAAAGGAGGAGAAATGGCCAACTCAGAACGCTCCGCCTCAAGTCCATTTCCAATTCCCTCGGAAGTGAGCTCCTCAGCCGAGATATTTTCCTCTAAATTCATGTTGGTTCTCTAACATTTTCGACCATCAAGATGCAATTGAATGTGAAAGAGTTAGTAGCCGATCTATTTTCCCCAGCCCTAATGATTGCATGCCCGCTTTAAACGAGCCAAAGGCCGTGTGTTGAAGGTCACACCGGACCGAAGAGGCCAAAACTAACTATTTTCGGGCAAAGAATTGCAGTTTGGTGGCTTATAGTTTTTAAAACTTACTTTCTCAGATTATCCAACTTGAGTTCCGTGAACGTCGTCCCCGCGGATTGAAGCATCAATTCTAAATATTTGCTGGCACATGAAAACGCCAGTGTTATTTCGTTCCACTCCAAAGTTGAGGTTGTGCGATTAATCGCCCTTTCCATTCAGGGAAGTAGAGGCAGACGCTTGATGTGAAGACGGTCACTAACAGAACGTGGGCAAAGTCCAAGCTAACAATCGTTCGACGGAAACTCGCGCGGGCGAGAAGATTAGATTCAGCCTTGGAAATCCGCGACGTGACAAAGTACCTTCAGCTTTGTCGGTATTGATCAGGCAAATAGTAACGCCATGAACTTCCGTAAACGCCTTGTTTTTTTCGCAGGCGCTCTGGTCATTGTGATCCTCGCCGTCGTGCTGATTACGTCGAGTAGAATCGACGTGAGCCAAATACCGGCGGAAGAGGCATTTCACTGGCTGAGCGACAACGAATTTTACGAACCGACATTTAAGCTCGGTATGTCGAAGGCAGAGATGTCAAAGATCGTTCCGGCGCCGCATAACATAGATGGCACAAACGTGTGGGTATGGATTGATGATTATGGTTCTCGCAAACGCAACGGGAAAGAGATGACTTGGAGATCACTGACCGATCGGGGAGCGCTATTCCTCGTTTTTACCAACGACCATGTCGCGACGTTTATATTTTCGGAGGCCTCCGGCTATACGCCGTGGAGTTTGCTACAGACTTATTCAAAAATGAGCCAATCGGAAGTGGAAGCCTATCTCGGACCGGAGCCGAAGGCAGAAAATAGTAGGCGCTAAAAAACAGTGATGAACCACGCTTCTCGCAGCGGTGATCGACCGTTCGTCGGGTGGCGTGAAATATACAATTTTCGACGGCATATTTGTAAGGCGTTGATTTACAGGATTTAAAAACTTATTTCCCTGGGGAAAAATGTTTTTTCAGGCTAAAAAAAGATTTTTCCCTGTGGATGGAGGCATTTTCATTCTGAAAATGGACGCTGCCACGGGGAAGTGCCCGTTTTCACTCTAAAAAAACGTTCTGCCACAGGGCAGAAGACATTTTCAGCCTGAAAAAACATTTTTCCACAGGGATGAAGGCATTTTCATCCTGAAAACGGACGCTGCCACAGGGAAACGTCCGTTTTTACTCTAAAAAAACGTTCCGCCACGTGGCAGAGGACATTTTCAGGCTGAAAAAACATTTTTCCCCGGGGATTGAGGAATTTTCAGTCATGAAACGGCTTCTTCTCTGTGGAAAAATCCATTTTTGTCCTCTCCATGGCCGTTGCTCTGCGTTGGTTCATTCCCCAGCCCGAAATCGGCTCGACAAGTGTGGGGCGGTGCGGTGAACTCGGCGCGTATCTGG
>CBHWET010000019.1:0-28259 GCA_966112985.1 uncultured bacterium
CCGCGTGGTGGTTGGCAGTTTTTCGCCAAGCGTGTTGGTGTTGTTTATAATGTCCGACAGTTTCGGAAATGTTCTGGAAGGACCTGTCGTTGGGCTGAAAGGACGAAACAGCGGACTGCTGCCGTTGTCGGCATCAGTAAGTAATTGAGAGGGCCCGAGGTCCCGTTCTTCCCAGCAAAAAGTTAAAGGATCTCCATTCGGATCACTACCCGTGGCTGTCAGTGTGAACGGTGTGCTGATCGGAATCGTATAATTCGCACCTGCGTTTACCGTCGGTGCCGTGTTTGTTGTCGTCGTAACGACAGCGCAGCTGTTGCCCGTGCTTGTGGTGGTGTAGCTGATAATTTCATCGAAGCTGGCCGAGTGGAAGTACGGATCACTGTGTGGTTGGAGATCGTCGACACCGCAGATGCCGGCGTAAGCCATGATCGTCGAACCGCTGCCCACTTCGTAGGCCGTTGAAGCATTGCGATTTCCGCCTCCGCAGCTGCCCTGACTGCTGTTGAAAGTATGGTTACCTCCGAATTGATGGCCCATCTCGTGCGCGACATAATCAATATAAAATGCATCCCCAGTTGGAGCGGAGAGGCCAGTGACGCCGCCGGCTTTGATGCTGGCGTTGCAAACAGATTGCAGATAGGCGATCCCGCCGCCACCCGTGCTAAAAACGTGCCCAATATCGTAATTTGCAGTTCCGATGATGTTGTCGAGAGTGGTTTGATTTTGTCCGAGCATCGTTGAACCGCTGGTATTGTTGTACGGGTCCGTATTGCCATTTGTGTAAACGACGAGATTGTTGTTAGCGACAAGCACCATTCGGATGGCCAGCTCCGATTCATATACGCCATCTACGCGGTTGATCGCGGTGACGATCGCCGACATGCCTGCGGAAACGGTCCCGCCGTGAAATTGCACATACTCGCCCGTTGCTGCACAGGCGAGTCGATAGGTCCGTAATTGGCTCCCGGATCGTAATAAGGTCGTTTGCGCTGCGGCCGCAACGGGCTGGTCGGGCCCGGCCACGAGACATTGAAAGCCGTCTGCTGCCTTTCGGTAATCGCGTTTGTAATACGACACATGTGTTTTCCTGTCGTGGCGAAACGCCGGATCAATATAAACGGCGCCATTCGGCGAAAGAATTTGCGCGTGAAATCCTGCAGGGGTGACGTCGAGCCGGACGGAGGCGTTGGGATCATCGATGCCTTCACCTCGATAGGTTTTAATCTCGGGAAACTTGGCGGCTAGCGCCGGCTCCATTATGGGCGCTTCGACAATTCGGAATTTAGAGCTTGTTCCGTCGGGCATTGGGAGCGCCAGCTCGGTTGCATTTTGCAGCGAAGCACCAGGTCCTTCGAGAGGAGCGCGATGTAAAACCACACCAAGCGCCGCATGGTCCAAAACAACGGCGTTGTATGCCTGGGGTTTTACCCAGACATCTGCAGCGGCTCGATCGGGCAACGCCGGCAGATGAGACCAAAGGTTGTTTGGCTGAGCCGACAAAAAATTTGTGCCCGCCCAAACGAGCAGTCCCCAAAAACAAAGTTTCCTTAACATGGCAAAGAGCGATCATCGTAGCCGAGGGGTGATGATTTGCGAAGCCTTCTTTGCTTTCAACTCCTAGGGGATTTGCGGAATCAGCTCGGTATTAAATCTCGCTGGAGGAGTCAGATGGTGCTTCAAGTGCCGGTTCGGTGGACTCGCGATATTCCAGGATATCCGCTGGCTGACAATTCAGATGCCTGCAAATGGCTTCAAGCGTCGAGAACCGAATCGCTTTGGCGCGTCCGGATTTTAGAACCGACAGGTTCTGCGGTGTAATGCCAATCGCTTCGGCGAGGTCATTCGACCGCATCTTCCGTTTCGCCAACATCACATCCAGATTAACAATGATTGGCATGACGGCTCAGATGGTCAGTTGCTGTTCTTCTTTCAATTTGCAGCCTTCTTCCATGATCCAGGAGATCAAGAGCACCAGAAAACCGGCCGCGAAGTACTCGTCGATACGAAGATCGATGAATGCTGGATTTTGCGTTCAAAAATCCGTCACTTCGATGAAGTTGGCCTGCGCCCAGTATCCGAGAACCAAAAGCCAATCCACTTCAGACACTGAACAGTTTCGGCAGCAAAGATCATGGCGTTTTCATAAAAACGGAACAGTCGATAAACGATCCAAAGGCCCAACAGTTGATACATCGTGCAAATGAAGGCGATCAGGCGGAAACTCCATTCAAACCCGGGGCGGATTGCTTCCTCAGCCCGAGCCGTGATCTCGGCGGGGGATCCGCTCCCGATCCGTACAGACCAAGTATAAGATTCGATTGTTCCTGATTCTTTCGGCGGGGTTGGCCCCGTGCTTTTTTTTGAATCTTTCGTCGAAAAAGATGCCTTAATGTTGCCGTCTTTGATGGGCAGGACCCAGAGGGCGACAGCAAAAATTGCCCATAAAAATACCACCTGAAAGATATAGCGAAAAATCCGGCTAACGCGTTGTATTCTTCGTCAGCGAATAGCTGAATCGATTAGTTCCATTGCCTGATCCTGCTGGAATATTGAGTTGCATGCAATAATTATCGATAACCAATATCTATTTACTAATTAACTTTCATTTCGAGAGAGCAGTCTTATTCCGCAGAGCGACTATGTGGCGTTTAAAGCGAAATTGCGCTTTTAGAAGCAGAGTGAATCGGGTTTTTGCCTCTTTCTCTCAGTTGAAGCGAACCCGCGACGCCCCGCGACACAAGTTCGACTGCATTTTCACCGTTGACGTAGAATTGATCGTTTTTAGAGCTTCAAAAGTTTGTCACGAACGTTCACAACCCTTATTTGAGCGCCAAAATGTCCTTTCGAACGAGCGCGACCGTTTTTTGCCCGTCAAAATTTGGTTTGGCCTGTCCGCAACGGTTTTTTGGGAATCAAAATTTACTTTCGGACGTTCGCGACGGTTTTTTGGGCGTCAGAATTCCCTCGCGAGCGCTCGCGAGGGATTTTTGACGTCAGAATTTGCTCGCGAACGTTCGCGAGCATTTCCAACAAGCTATAAATGAGATGCTTTCGTTGTTTCGCCGGTGATTTTGCCTCCGGATTTGGCTTAAAGAAACAAACACGGAGCCGTTCTTTAGCTAAAACAACCGGTTTGAAGATTTGGTCTTCCTTGCTGGTTCCAAACCAACGGCAATATTGCATACGGAACGGTTGACCCTTTGGACGTGTTTACCTAGACTCGCGCCTCTTTTTATGAACGTTTTGATCTGCGACCCAATTTCTCCCAAGGGCATTGCCCTTTTTCAGCAACGTCCGGAATTCAAAGTAACCGTCCTCGAAAAGCCGCTTAAGGAAGCTGAGCTAATCCCACTTGTAAAGGATGTCGAGGCGATGGTCGTTCGTTCAGAAACTAAAGTAACAAAAAAGGTTATCGAAGCTGCGCCAAAACTGCGCGTGGTTGGTCGCGCGGGTGTCGGCATTGATAATGTAGACGTTGAAGCGGCTACCCAACGCGGTGTGGTTGTTATGAACACGCCGGGCGGTAACACGGTAACGACCGCAGAACTGACGTTCTTTATGCTCGGCGCGTTGGCGCGGCATATCGGTCCGGCGCACGCATCTATGGTAGCGGGCAAATGGGATCGCAAACTATTCCAAGGCGTCGAACTTCAGGGCAAAACGCTTGGCGTTCTTGGCATGGGCCGTATCGGTGGCGAAGTTGCTAAACGCGCTTTGGCGTTCGGAATGAAGGTTCTTGCTTACGATCCATTTCTTACCGAAGCACGCGCAAAGCAGCTCGGTGTCGAACTGGTTCCCGATGTCGATTCGATTTATCGCGCTGCGGATTTCATCACCGTTCATATGCCGGTGACTGAACAGACGCGCGGCATGTTGAACGCTGATGCGTTTGCGAAAATGAAACCCGGTGTCCGCATCGTGAACTGCGCCCGTGGTGAAATCATTGAGGAAAAGGATCTCGTGGCTGCTTTGGAATCTAAGAAAGTAGCCGGCGCCGCTCTCGACGTGTTCTGCGAAGAACCGTTGCCGACGGACAATCCATTTTCAAAGCTCGGTGCAGCGCAGGCGGCCGCGAAGGAAGCATTGAGCAAGATGCCGAACGTTCTCCTCACGCCACACCTCGGCGCCAGCACTTCGGAAGCCCAGGTGAAGTGCGGCATCGAAGTCGCAGAGATTATTGCTGCATATTTATTGACGGGAGAAGTTCGCAATGCGGTGAACCTGCCGTTCATTGATGCGAAGACCTTTGAACAGGTGCAGCCGTATCTGAACCTTGGCGAAAAACTCGGCAAGCTATTGAGTCAGATCGCGCCGAACAATGTGGACCGTGTGCACATCACTTACGGTGGCCAAGCGAAGAACCTTCCGAACACAGACCCAATTACCCGCGCAATTTTGCTCGGCTTTTTGCACGCCGGCGCCATTAAGGACGTGAACAACGTCAACGTTCGAGCCGCTGCTGCAGCTGCTGGAATCACGGTCGAGGAAAAGAAATCGGAAGAGCCCGTCACATTCAATGAATGGTTGCACGTGGCGGTTTATGCCGGAAAAGAAAAAGTTTCGGCCGGTGGCACCTTCTTCGGCTCGCCGAACAATCCTCGTATCGTGCGCGTCTTCAGCCAACCGACGGAAATTATTCCGAGCGGCGTCGTGTTCCTGATGAACAATAAAGACCGGCCGGGCATTGTCGGTTACATCGGCAGTCTCATGGGTAAACACAAGGTCAACATCGCCGGTATGAGCTTGAGCCGAGACGCAGCCGGTGGGGAAGCGTTGACGGTTTTGAACCTCGACAGTGTTCCACCGCAGGAGCTCCTTGAGGAAATCAGCAAAGACAAGGACATCAGCAATGTTCGCGTCGTAAAACTATAAGATTCTAAGAGTAATTCTTACGATCTCCGGTATTCGAAACTCGAGTGCCGGAGATTTTTCTGTCTACAAATGCAAATTCGGATGCGGAGACTACGCTTGCACTGCGGCTTTCCTGGGTTACTGTTTCGACCGATTTAATGAAAAAGTTTATTATCGTTACTGCAGCACTGGTTTTGGCCGTAGCCACGATTCCAGCTGCCGACCCCAAACCCGCTGGCGCTCCTTCCGCGAAAACAGATAAAGAACTGTTCCCGGACAAGGTCGTGGCGAAAGGAAAAGGCTTCGAAATCAAAGAAAGCGAGCTCGAAGAAAACTTTGTTTCCTACAAAGCAAGCCTGGCTGCACGAGGACAGGCGTTGCCCGAAACGAAACGTGACGCTGTGGAAGCGCAGTTGCTCGACCGCATGATTCTCACCAAAATGCTCATGGCAAAGGCGAACGTCGACGACAAGAAAGCCGCGAAAGAGACGACGGATACTTTCATCGCAAAAACCAAACAGCAGTTTCCAAGTGAGGAGAAGTTCAATCAGCAATTGAAGGCAGCCGGTATGACCGCGGCCGAATTCCGTTCGCGAATGGAAGAACAGGCGACCTGCGAAGAAGTGATCAATCGTGAATTGAAAGCGAAGATCACGATCAGCGATGAACAGATTAAAAAGTTCTACGACGAGAATCCGAAGAATTTTGAACAACCGGAACGCGTTCGTGCCAGCCACATTCTTTTGTCGACTCTCGACAAAGAAACGCAGGAGCCATTGCCTGCGGCCAAGAAAAAGGAAAAGGAAGATCAGATCAAGAAGCTCAAGATTCTGGCTGAACGCGGTGGCAACTTTGCCGACCTCGCGAAGCAGTATTCGGACGATCCTGGCTCACGTGATAAAGGTGGTGAATACACCTTTGGTCGCGGCGAAATGGTGAAGCCCTTCGAAACGGCGGCATTTACTTTGCAGACGAACCAGATCAGCGACGTCGTCGAAACCCAATTTGGATATCACATTATCAAGCTGCACGAAAAGCTGCCGGCCAAAAAAGTGCTTCTGTCGGAAGTTTCCAAGGAACTGAAGAACGGCATGGCGGATGAGGAGTTGCGCAAACAAATGCCGGCCTATTTCGACAAGCTGAAGGAAGAATTCAAAGTAGAGATCGTCGACGCCAAACGCAAAGCGATGGTCGACCAAGTGAATGGCGTCGCGTCCAAAGTTGCAGACAAAAAATAATTGGTAGAGTCCACAGATTTGTACAAAGCCCGGCTCCTTCGCCGGGCTTTTTTGTTTATGGGACTTAGCCCCACCTTGAAGTTCAGTGGCTGGTCTCAATCAAGTTTTCGTCTGGCACAAATAACGGTTCTCACGCTTAATCTTCGTTCATGAACTTTCGGCGGATACTTGCTATCGGGATGCTGGCTGCGACCTTTTCCACCTTTGCTGCGGACAAGCCGCGCCCCATCTTCGATGGGAAAACATTTCACGGCTGGAATGGCGACACGAATACGACCTGGCGCATTGAAGACGGCGCCTTTATCGGCGGCACGCTGAAAACGAAAGTACCTCACAACGAATTTCTCTGCACCGACCGGCAATTCACCAATTTCGTGCTCCGCCTGAAGTTTAAACTCGTCGGGACAAATGGTTTTGTGAACGGCGGAGTGCAATTTCGCAGCCAGCGCGTGCCGAATCACTTTGAGGCCAGCGGATACCAGGCCGACATCGGCGATCCAACATGGTGGGGGTCTCTTTACGACGAATCGCGGCGCAATAAGGTGCTCGTGCAATCGGACGCAGAAAAGGTGAAGAAAGTCCTGAAACGCGACGATTGGAATGATTACGAAATCCGTTGCGAAGGAAAACGAATTCGTCTTGCGATCAATGGACTACAAACCGTTGATTACACCGAACCGGACGATTCTATTCCCGGATTTGGCATCATCGGACTTCAAGTACATGGTGGGGGACAGACGGAAGCGTCGTATAAAAATATTACGATTGAAGAACTGAAGTAGACTCCAGTCACTTCGCTCTTCGATAAGCACGATACAGGCTAGAATGCAGCGACTCGGACAGAACATCGGCGGTTATCGTGGTGAAGGTATTGATATCCAATCAGTGCTGGAACAGGTGAAGCTCGCCGCTGCCGCCCATGGCTGGCACCGCGATTCAATTGTTATTCCCAACGGCTCCGAACTTGTCGCTTACCGGCGGCGCCACGATGGCGGTAAAAAACGGGTTTATCTCTCGACGGGCATTCACGGCGATGAACCCGCTGGTCCGCTCGCCATCCTCAAGTTACTTCAGGAGAATCATTGGCCGGACCATATCGATGTCTGGCTTTGTCCCTGCATCAATCTGACGGGGTTTCCGTTGAACAAACGCGAGAACGCTCTTGGAATCGATTTGAATCGCGATTATCGCCACTTCAAATCCGAGGAAACCCGCGCCCACGTTGCCTGGCTGAAGGAACAGCCCGACTTCGATATCGCGGTTTGCCTCCATGAAGATTGGGAGGCAAATGGATTTTATTTGTATGAATTGAATCCCGACAATCGTCCGTCGCTCGCCGAAAAAATCATTCAAACGGTTTCGATGGTCTGTCCGGTGGAAAGTGCCGACACCGTGGATGGCTGGCCAGTGAAGGATGGGATCATCCGCCCGAACGTAAAACCTGACGAGCGTCCGCAGTGGCCCGAGTCAATCTTCCTGCTGACCACCAAAACCCGGCAGGCCTACACATTGGAATCACCCTCCGATTATCCGATTGAAATTCGAGTCGCCGGCCAAACGACCGCCGTGCGTACCGTGTTGAGCAACTTGTCTTGACGTTCGACTGCCACTGAATCCGCGTCTACTGGACGAAAAGTAATTACCCCGAGATCGCTATCGAGCAATCTCAGGGTAGAAAACAAGACCTGAATCGCAAGGGCGCTAGCTCTTCGGTGAAGCACCAGCGATGCTCAACGTGAGATCGATATTATCCGACACTTTGTCCTCAGGCGCTCTCGGGTTGATGCCAAAATCAGCGCGCTTGACGTTGAAATTCGCGCGAATCACCAAGAGGTCGCCCTTCGTGTTGGGTACGCGCAAGCCGAGTTTGTCTTTTAAATAGGTCAACTTCACCGGCACGGTGACTTCCTTCGCGATGCCGCGAATGGTCAAAGTGCCAAAAGCATCGGCCGTGGTATTTTCGCCGGACGTTTTAACGTTCTTCAGCTCTTTGGTTTCGAACGAGATCTCAGGATACTTCGCCACGTCCATCCACATTTCCCCGTGCATGTGTCCCTTCATCGTTGGATTCGGAACATGCAACGATTCGGAAGCGACCACGATCTTGCCTTTGGTTGCAGCAGGATTTGCAGGATCAAAAGTCACGGTTCCTGAGATGCCATTCGCGCTTCCATTAATCGCTTCGAGTGGAGCGTCGAGTTTAAACACGGCATTGTTAACACCCTTTGGATCTTTGAAATCAAAAGTCTGCGGAGCCGCGACGGCGCCGACTGCAAGGATGGTTGATGTGAACAGGGTAACGATTTTCTTCATATACAATGATTACAATTACATTTATCTGCGTTTTGTTCTTTTCTGAAAAAGAAAGAGAGACCAGTGAGCGCGCCGGCACCGAGCCAGGACGCGCCCAGGAAATCAACACCGGCAACGAAGCGGTTTTCATACGTCACTGACTCAATGCCAGTCACTTCGTCCACGGTGTTCTTTGGCACAGAGGTGCGCGTCCACCCACGATGGGCACCGGTCGCGAGCCAGATACCCGACGCAAGCAGCGCCAACCCCAGGGCAAAGATGCGAATCAGTTTAGCCATATTAAAGTTAGTTAAGATCAAACAACAGCACCTGCGTATCGCTGCCGGCTTCGAGACGAACCGTCGTCTCGTCTGAGACCGCGACAGCATCACCGCCGCTCAATTTTTTCCCATTTAACGTTACGGTGCCCTCAGCAATATGAATCCATCCGTGACGTTGCGGTTGGAAATCATAGGTGACCGCATCACCGGATTTCAATCGCGCCAGGTGCAATTCGGCATCCTGGTGGATCGCGATACTGCCATCCCGGCCCGTTTTGCTCGCGACGAGATTCCAGCGGCCAGTCGGCGCTTGCGCCATCGATTTTTCGGCATAACGAGGGTTCACGCCTTTCGCGTCAGGCATGATCCAGATTTGAAGGAGATGAACATCCTTATCTGCGGAAGGATTGAACTCGCTGTGGGTCACGCCTTTGCCGGCGGCCATGTATTGAACTTCGCCGGTCCTGATGACGCGTCCGTTTCCCATCGAGTCTTTGTGCTGCAGTTCTCCATCGAGAATGTAGGTGATGATCTCCATGTCGCGGTGCGGGTGTGTGCCGAAACCCTGGCCGGCCGCTACATAATCGTCGTTGATAACGCGCAAAGTCCTGAAGCCCATATGGGCTGGATCGTAATAATCCGCAAAGCTGAAGGTATGATACGATTTCAACCAACCATGATCTGCATGGCCCCGTTCTTCAGACTTTCTTACTGTGATCATGGAAACACTTTAGGACTGCCTTGCGGAATGCGGAAATATCATGTTGCTTGGCTTAGCATGCATAAAAGGTATGCTCGCGCCGCTCATGGAATTACGTCATCTCCGCTATTTCGTCGCCGTCGCTGAGGAACAGAACGTGACTCGCGCTGCCGAACGGCTCCGTGTTTCGCAACCGCCTTTGAGCCGGCAAATCCGTGATCTCGAAGAGGAACTGGGCGTGTCGTTATTCGAACGGAGCGCAAAGTCGGTTCGACTGACGGATGCGGGTCGCGTTTTTTTGCAAGAGGCACGCGCGGTTCTACAACGTGCCGGTGAAGCAGTGAAAACGGTTCAAGCCGTTTCTACGGGCGAACGAGGCGAACTTCACGTCGCGTATGCACCGTCGCTGACTATTGAAATACTGCCAAAAATGTTACGCGCCTTCCAGGAGCACGCCCCGGGAATTCGTGTGCATTTGCACGATCTGTCGACAGAAGAAATGTTGAACGCGCTACGAACGAAAAAAGCGCAGGTGGCTTTGATGATTCAACCGTCGGAACGCGCGTTACGGGGACTGAACTTTATAGAACTCCAACAATACTCGCTCCGCATTGCCGCGCATCCGGCCCACCCGTGCGCGCGTCGTCGCAAGGTTACCTTAAATGATATTGCCGCTGAACGACTCATTGTTTATTCGGCTAAAGAATATCCCGAATATCATGACATGCTCGCCAGCCTCTTCGGCACAATTCATCGAGCGCCGCAGATTGCGGAAGAGCATGACAGTTCCACGAGTCTCATTGCCGCTGTCGAAGCAGGACGTGGCGTTTCGCTCGTACCGGAATCGCTGGCGTGTCTTGCGGGTGATCGCTTGAACTTCCGGTCCCTTTCCCCGGCCCCGGCGCGAATCAAAGTAGGTGTAGCCTTTTGCAAAGGGGCAGTGCCAGCCGCAGTTCAGAAATTCCTCGACGTTGCGAAGTTAATCAAGTGATTCGCCCTAGTTCAACGCAACGCCTTTGCGGAGATACGTTGGAACATCGAGGTCTTCACCCTGATGAATCGTCGGCTCACTCTTTTCGAATCGTCCACGGGAAACAATTTCCAAAGGCAATTGGCCTTGTTGCATCATGATCTTGCGACGCTGACGCGGACGGCCCTTCTGTTTGAGAAGCTTATCTTTTTTGTCATCCGAAAGGGACGGAGCAGGCGCAGAAAACCGCGAGGACCGATGATCGTCAGTCGCAGAGGTGTCGCTCTCGAGACCACTCAAACGGGAAGGAGCGTCTTCTTCCGCAGGAATCTCCACCGCTTTGTTACGTCGCGAAACAATCATCGTGACCGAAAGTTTTCCTGCAAATGTTTCGTCGACCGCAACGCCGAAGATGATGTGCGAATTGGGGCACGAGCTATGTACACGCTCCATTACGCAATTGACTTCCTTCATCGCGAGATCAGATCCCGCGGTGAAACTGACCAGAACCGCCTCCGCCTCCTTCAATAGTTTTTCGTGCCGCAGGAACGGATGAGTGAACAGTTTTGCGGCAACTTCTTCACTGCGACCGGGGCCAGTCGCTTCAATCGTGGCGGAAGAACTTTCCGTGTGGCGTCCGCGGGTAACGGAACACAAGGCGGCGAAATCAATCTTGATCAACCCCGGTTGAGTCGCCAATCGCCAAACGGCGAGGACATTTTGAGCGATGAGTTCGTTGCTCTGACGAAAGACATCGAGGACGCCCGAGTTCTGGTCGAACAATTCCGTAAGCCCCTGGTTCGGCAGGCAAATGACAGCATCAGCAATGGGTTTCAGTTGTTGGAGACCCTGTTGAGCCTGACGTTGACGCCGCATTCCTTCGAACTCGAAAGGCAACGTAACTATAGCAAGGACAAGTGCGCCAGTGTCTTTCGCGGTTTGCGCAACAAGTGGAATCGCACCGGTGCCAAGTCCCCCGCCCAATCCTGCAATTAGAAAAACGAGGTCGGCACCACCGCAGGTGATTTTAAAGTCATCGGTTTGCGCCATCGCCGCAGCCCGGCCCACTTCAGGATCGCCGCCGGTACCGAGCCCACGAGTGACCTTTTGTCCGAGTGTCAGTCCGCCCGGAAATTGCGCCGCGGTTCGCGCATCGGTGTCGATGGCCAAAAACTGAACATTCAATGAAGGCGCTATCGCCGCCAGGTGTTGCAAGACGTTGCAGCCGGCGCCTCCGAGGCCGATCACTTTGATGCGTGGGCCGTTTGATGTTTCCGCTGGAATTTCGTTTGGCGCGTTCATGCGGTTCCTTACCGTGAGAAAATCTTTTTAAACAAACCACCGGTGCTTCGTTTCTGTTGCATCGAACCGAATTTCACGAGACCGATCGCGGCGGCGAATTCGGGCTGATCCAGGGCAGATTTCAAACCGGCAATGGAGTTGGCTTTGCCAAGGTGCGTCGGCAGATGAAAGATCTTGCTCGCCGAAGTCTGGATGTCGGCGATACGTGCGCCACCGCCAGAAATGAAAACTCCCGAGCGCAAGTAATCCAATAAATCGTGTTGGGCCAGATCGTCTTCAATCAGCTGGAAAATTTCGTCGATGCGAGCGGCCATGATGCTGCGAAGATTTTCGAGGTCCACCGATTTGCCGGCCAGACCAAATTCATTCGGCAATTCTACCGTTTGACCGGTGACAACAGTATCAGCGACGATCGCCGACCCGTGTTGAACTTTCAATTGCTCAGCACGGCCGAGGGGAACTTTCAAACCGTAGCCAAGGTCATTGGAAATATGGTCGCCGCCTACAGCCAGAACCCCCGTGTGTTTAACAATTCCATCTGCATAGACGACATAGTCCGTTGTTCCGCCACCAATATCGATGACTAAGGCGCCAAGCTCCTTTTGTTCCTTCGTCAACAAGGCAAGCGACGAAGCAAGACCAGTGAAAACAATCTCTTCGACTTCGATCTGCAAACCTTTCACAACGCGGATCGGATTCTGCAGGCGGTTGAAGTTGCCATGCACGACATGGACATCGACCTCAAGCCGCGACCCAAACATGCCGACGGGATTCACGATTCCATCCTGGCCATCAACGAGAAATTTTTGGCGAACTGTGTGAATACAGGTGTTGCCGGTCGGCAGGTTGATAGCTTTGGCGTTCTTAATAACGTCCTGAACGTCCTCCTCTACAATTTCACGATCCGCAGACACGACGGGATGGACACCACGATTATTGAGGCCGCGAATATGCCCACCTGTGACGCCGAGATAAACGCTGCGAATTTCAGCATTCGACATTTCTTCCGCTTCAACGATCGCGTTGCGAACGTCTTCTTCGCAAGCGACGGCATCAACAATTTCGCCTTTGCGAACGCCGCGCGAACGGGCCTGCCCTACGCCAACAATATTCAAGACACCGTTTTCATTGAATTCCCCGACGACGGCACAAATTTTGGAAGTCCCGATTTCCAAACCGACGATGATGTTGGAGGAATCAAACATTTTTCTTTTTGGTTCGTGAAGTTTTGACGCTCTTCGAAACAACGGGCTTAGCCGGTGCATGCCCTTCCGTGAGGACGAGCGGCACGTTGTTCGGAATGGAAAGATCCAGTGAGGCAATAGATTTGCCCCAACGCTGCGATTGATCCCAGATCTGTCGCCAGCGGCGCAATTGGGCATCGAGTCCGGTTAAAGGAAACATTACTTCAGACCCTTGCCCTGTGTAGACATGTAATGTTTCAGGACCGGAGATATCAATGCGCTGAAAATCAACGAGGCCCGCCATCGGTGACCGTTCGAACTCAGCGAGAAACTTCAACGCTGCCCGAACCTGGTCTGATTCAACCTGGCGTCCAGGACGAAGATCGCGAGCCGTCACACCAGAAATGATTGGTAATTGTTCGGGTGGAATCTCAGAGGGTTTGCCGCGCCACTTCGCATCCAATGGCGGCATCACAAAACCCGTCTCATCGATTTCATACAATCCCGGCGCATATCCGCTCGCAAGCTTCTCCATGAGGATAATTCGCGCCACAGGTTCACGTTCGGAAACACGAATCCGCAACGTGCGAGGGAGAATTCGTTCCACCGTAGCGGACTTGATCAATGGCACCAATTCCAGATCGCGTTTCACACGCGCGAGGTCGAGCGCCAAAAGATTCTCGCCAGGCTTCACCATCGCCCAGCGTCGAAGTTGATCCGGAAGAATCACGCCGTCGGTTTGAATATCGATCGGTTGCTGAATTGCGAACGCGTCGTTTTCATATACGAATCGGTCCAACATCCAACGACCGCCCTGCCAGAAAACGAACAAGACGAGGAAAACCCCGCTGAGAATGCTCAGCGCGATTCCGACCCAACGCAAACGCATGGCGCGAACCTGCTGCGTGCTGAGTTTTACGTCGAGCACGTGTCCGCGACTGCGGAGACGATTCCTGGTTTTGCGTTTGAACAACATTATTTTTTGGCCCGGCGCAGCGCGAGATCAACCATGCGTTGGCAAAGTTGAGCATACGTTAATCCGGCAACTTTCGCTGCGTCAGGCAGCAAACTGAGTTCGGTCATTCCCGGCAATGTATTCACCTCAAGAACCACAGGATCACCATTTGGTTTGACCATGACATCGACGCGTGAATAATCGCGTCCGCCAATTGCCTTAAAAGCTCCAAGCGCCGCCTCCTGGATTCGATTCGTCGTGGCAGGATCAAACTCCGCGGGACAAAAATGTTCACTCGCACCCGCGGTGTACTTATTTTTGTAATCGAAGTTACCTTGCTTCACACGAACTTCGACCACCGGGAGCGGTTTATCGTCCAGAATGCCGACCGTGGTTTCACGTCCGACAATCTTCTCCTCCATCAACACTTGTGTGTCGTATTTGAAAGCTTCCGTTAACTTGTCTTTCCACTCCGAAACATTGTCGACAAATTGCAGGCCAACACTTGAGCCCTGGCGAACGGGTTTCAAAACCACTGGAGGATTCCACCCCGCTGGCCAAGGTGTTTCCGGCGAGTCCAAAATTTCAAAACGGGCAGTCGGTACTCCCTTTTCAACGCACTGCTTTTTCGTCAAAACTTTATCAAAGCCGATTCGACTGGCTTCAGGGTCACAGCCGGTGTAAGGTACGCCGAGTTTTTCGAGTGCCGCCTGGATCGTGCCGTCTTCTCCATAAGTACCGTGCAACGCGAGGAACACCACGTCCGTTTTTGTCGGCAACGAAAATGTACCATCGCGAGGGTCGAGCTCCGTCACTTCATGGCCGAGGGACCGCAGCGCTTTTGCAACCGCTGCACCTGTGCGCAGCGATACTTCGCGCTCTGCTGACGGACCGCCGAGCATAACGGTGATATTCAGTTTTCTTGTCATCGGGAAATTGGCCAGAGAGACACCGGACGAACGGGAAATTAATTTCCCACGGCGTCTGAATCTCTCTGGCTAACTTCTTCACCAACGATCTCAACTTCTGTGTGCAGATCAATGCCGCGATCTTGCTTCGCCTTTGCTTTGATAATGTCGATCAAATCTAAAACATTCCGCGCCGTAGCATTCGCATCATTCACGATAAAATTGCCGTGAATATCGGAAACGACCGCGCCACCAATTCGTGTTCCTTTGAGCCCAAGCTCATCAACCAGCTTACCTGCAGGGATGGTTAGCGGATTTTTAAAGATGCAACCAGCACTAGGAGCAGCCGGCTGAGATTTCCAACGCTTTTGGCTGAATTCATTCATTCGGGCAGCAACGTCCTCGCTTGACGTAACCCGGCCTTTAAGAACGGCTCCAAGACCGATATTTGTTTTCAACGAAGGACAGCAACGATATTCAACGTGCACTTCAGACGCTCTCTGTTGGTGCACTTCCCCGTGAAAATCCATGTAACGAATAGATTCAACGACGTCGAACGTCGCACCTCCCATTGCACCCGCGTTCATCCGCAGCGCGCCGCCGACGCTGCCCGGTATTCCTTCAAGGAATTCGAATCCAGCCAGATTGTTTCTTCGAGCTTCGACAGAAACCGTCTTTAATTTCGCACCGGCACCGCAAGTGATTCGATCCCCCTCAATCAAAACTTTCGAAAAATTGGCGTGCGCGAGTGAAATAACAACTCCACGGATACCACCGTCACGGATCAATAAGTTCGAGCCCCGCCCCAATACCATAGTCTTGATCTCGTATTCGCGGCAGAAACGAACCAATGTGGACAAGTCTGATTCGGAGACCGGTTCGACAAAAAGATCGGCGGGCCCGCCCACCCGGAGGGTAGTTTTCTTCGCCAAAGGTTCATCCGCACGGATCACTGTCGCGGCGCTCAAACGCGATTTCAGTTCCGCGAAGATTTGCTCTTTCGTGATGGACATTACGTCAAACATTCGCTTCCTTCGGTTCAACGCGCAAAGGAGTCGGAGCCGGTTTGCTAAAAAAATTCTTGGCCGGTAGTTGCGGCTGTCGAGGCTTTAATTCCATGGGCGACGCGTCCTCGAGAACCGGGCGGACGGGACTGCTATACCCAATGGCAAGTAACATCTTATCTGCAACGGTTCGCGCAGCGTCAGCATAATGCCATTGCGCAAGGGCCGCTTGCATCGCAGTGCGTGCGTCATCGATGTTGAGCAATTGCAGAACTTCCTGGAGGAAAATCTCCGGAGTCGTCGTTGAGAGAACCAGCCGCGCGGCGCCGCAGTCGGCAAAGGCTTTCGCATTATAGAACTGGTGATTGTCCGCCGCAGTCGGATACGGAATAAGAACCGACGGCACGCGCAACGCCGCAATTTCAGCAAGCGAAGAAGCGCCGGAACGGCTGACCGCCACTGTCGCCGCACCGAGTGCCAGCTCCATTTCCGTGAAGAACGGGCGCACTACCGATTTCGCGTTCACAGCTTTATAGGCTTGTTGAACTTTTTCAAATTCCAACGCCCCGCTGAAATGCAAAAACTGCAATTCGGGAATTGCCTGCATCAACGCGGGCAGCAACGACATGACAAGATTATTAATACCGCTAGCGCCCTGACTACCACCCATGATTAACAAAACCGGTCTGTTTGGGTTTAAGCCGAGTGCCACGCGCGCGGAAACTGGATCCACCGGCTGCAGAAATTGCGGCCGAACCGGCATACCGGTTACTTCATTTTTGGCGAGGCGCATTCGTTGATGCGCTTCAGGGAAATACGTGAAGCCGCTATCGACGAAACGCGACAACCAGCGATTCGCACGTCCCGGAATGCTATTCGATTCGTGGAGAAAAGTTTTTGCTCCGAGTTTTCGACCAGCGAGGATAGGCGGCGCACTGGTAAAGCCACCCATCGCAAGAACGATCTGCGGCGCTCGATTTGCAAAAAGACCTTTCGCCGTTTGATACGACTTCCAGAAACCTTGAGCGAATTTGAAAATATTTTTACCTCTTAGACCGACAGCAGGCAGCGTTTCAATCTGCATGCCGTGCACAGTGCGAACGGCTTGTTGATCAACCTCTTTAGGAGAGATCAAAAGCATGACGTCGCAATCCCGTTGTAAAAGTTCTTCCGCAACGGCGAGGCCCGGGAAGAGATGTCCTCCCGTTCCGCCACAGGCGATAGCGATTAAAGGGTTGGGTGCTTTTGACGACATCATATTTCCTGTGGCACCGGGGCTTTTGCAAAAGGGTTCGAATGTGAACGCGAGGTTTCTTTTTCAGGTTCAACAGCATATCGAGCCACGCTCAACAGCAACCCAAAACTTAAAAGCATAATGAACAGATTCGATCCACCATAGCTGATAAACGGTAAGGGCATCCCTTTGTTGGGTAACGCGCTGGTAACTACGCCAATGTTAATGAACGCCTGAATGCCGATCATGAAAGTGATTCCCGCCGCGATCAGGGCGCCAAACGTGTCGCGCGCGCGACTGGCAACATGCATTCCGCACAACACAACCGCAATAAAACCCATTAATACGCTGATCGTGCCAAGAAATCCAAGCTCTTCGCCGATGATCGAATAAATAAAATCAGTGTGGTGTTCAGGAACAAATCCCGCTTTCTGTCGACCATTCCCAAGACCAAGCCCAGTCCAACCACCCGAGCCCAACGCGATCATCGCCTGATAAGCTTGATGTCCTGTGCTCTGCTTCGTTTCTTCGAGATGGAGCCAGGAATAAATTCGTTTCGAGCGCATTTGATCGTGCGCGAGAAAGAAACCGAGACCAATAGCACAAATAAGAACCGGTGGTACAAAGTATCGCCAGCGAAGACCCGCAATTAGCAGCATAATTGCGCTCACCAATCCGCACAGCAAAGTCGTTCCTACATCAGGTTCGACTACCATCAATCCAAGGACAAGCGCGAGAATGCCGCATGGAATAAGGACACCACGTTTGAAGGTGCCCATCTGTCGTTGATAAAATTCACCGTAGTAAGCCAGGAACAAAATCAAGGCAACTTTCGCAAGCTCCGACGGTTGAATCTGAAAACCGCCAGCACCAAGCCAGCGTCGTGCGCCGTTTCTCCAAATGCCAACGTGGGGTATAAGAACAAGACCTAAAAGGACGGTCGTAACAACCAACAGAGGAAGAGCAATTTCTTTCAGTCGCCGATAATCCGAAGTCGCCGCCACGACGCAGGCCAGTAAACCCAAACCGCACCAGAGCGATTGCCGGATGAGATAATAGGCACCGACCTGCATCATGCTCGAGCTGTAGAGCATGACCATTCCGAGCGATAACAACGCCCCAACGCAGAAAATCAGAATGGTCGTCGCAATTCTCATTCAAAAGGGCACCGAGCTGAGGCAACCCGGTGCCCGGCTTAATTAACGGCTCGCAGTCGTTGCAGTCGGAGTCAACGTAGTGGTCTCCAGCGGATTCGCCGGTGCCACTGGCGTCGTGTCAACAGACGCAGTCGCGGTCTTAGCGGCAGGCAATTTCAGTTTCTGGCCGACTTTCAAGCGGTCAGTTTTGAGGCTGTTCGCCGTCTTTATCGCTTTCACGCTCGTGCCGTGCAATTTCGCGATGCGTTCGAGAACATCACCGGATTTCACAACATAAAGACTTTCGTCTTTTGCAGCATCAGCAGCGGCAGGAGCCGCGGTTGTTGCCGTGCTGGCCGTTGCTGTCGACGCTGGAATCTGAATTTTTTGACCAATTTTCAACTTGGTTGGATTCACGCTAGGATTAGCTTCCAACAACGTCTTCAACGAGATGTGATTTTCTTTGGCGATTTTGCCAAGCGTATCGCCCGAAGCGATTGCATATTCTTTAGCGGTCGCTGCAGCTCCGAGATCAGGAGTGTAAACTGGAGCAGCAACAGCGGTGTTCAACGTCGGAGCGACGGTCGTAGTAGCGGTCGTCGGGGTCACGGCGGTCGGCGCGGCTACAGGAACTGTCGTTGTGGTCGCCGGCACTGCGGTTGTCGTCGGCAAAGCAGCCATCGCCCCCGTGTCCATAGGCGCTGCAAGCGGAGGCGCCGATGTGGCGGTCTCGGTAGTGCTGGCAACCGACGTCGCGGTATCTTCAGGAATAGCAGCTTGCTTTGGCTTTTCTTTGCAACCTTGCATCAAAAGGCCGACCAACAGGACGGCGTGAATCGCGAGGATCGTACAGACCGCGATTTTAACATTGGATTTTCCCTTGGACTGCTGGAGCGAGCCCTCGGGTACTAACGGGTTCGGCGTGCTCATACTATGCGTTGTTATCTTTGTTGAGGTTTATGTTTTGTTGTTCGCTCCGTGTTTTCCCTCAAAAAACACGGAACGAAATTGTTCGGCGCGACCTTGCGCTCTCTGCCCGTTGTGGCCTCGTTCGAAACACCACAACATTTTGCGGTCACTGACGGACGTTTCGTTTTAAGCAGCAAATCACCCCGGTATTACTGCGTTTTGGAAAACTCCAAACGGAAAATAAACCGGGTGATACGGGTTGTGCTGTTTTGAAACGAAATTTTGCTTCGCTTCGAGTACCGCTTCTAACAATCGCCACGCAAGAATGCAAGCGGTAAAACAGTGTTTCCACCCGCGAAAAAACTTGCAGTCCAACGTCACCAAAAAATGTCAAATTACGGCGGTTCATCGAATCTTCAACGTGCTCAAGGCAATTACGGCAAAAAGCACACAGGAAATGTAAAAGCGCATCACAACCTGGGATTCATACCACCCCTTTTTTTCGAAGTGGTGATGCAACGGAGACATCAAGAAAATGCGTCGTCCTTCGCCGTATTTCCGCTTGGTATATTTGAACCAGGTTCGTTGAATAATTACCGAGCCGGCTTCGGCGACGAAAACGCCCCCCGCGATGACCAGCAAAAGGGGCTGATGAATCAAAACGCTGATCATGCCGAGAATGCCTCCAAGTGCGAGCGAACCGGTGTCACCCATGAATACTTGTGCCGGATGACAGTTAAACCAGAGAAATCCCAGACCGGCACCGATCATGGCCGCGCAAAAAACAGTCAATTCACCAGCGCCCGCAACGTATGGGATTTGGAGGTAATTCGCAGCTTGCGCGTTACCGGCGAGATAGGTGACAACGAGAAATACAAACGAAACAATAACGGTACAACCGATCGCAAGGCCATCCAGTCCGTCTGTCAGGTTGACGGCGTTCGAGCTTCCCACAATCGTCAACGCGGTCAATGCAACGCCAATGACCGCTCCGGTCGTTCCTGTCGCAACAGGATACTTATAGAATGGAACCATCACATCGCTGATCAATTGACTCGTCGAAGGCAATCGCCAGAGATAGATGCCGACGAACACCGCGAAAGCACCCTGAACCCACAGCTTAACAAATTCAGTAATACCTCCCGCATTCTGCTTCGTGATTTTCGCCCAGTCGTCGAAGAAACCGAGACCACACAGGACCACGACAGAGAGAAGCGTCAACAGGATTAGCGTGTTCCACTGCGCCCAAAGCATCGCCGTGGAATCAAGAACGATCACAATCATCAACCCACCCATTGTTGGCGTTCCCTTTTTGCTCAAAATACGGGCTTGCAGATTCCCCTGCTCTTCTGCGCGATCAACATAGTTCTGGCCGAACTTCAAACGTTTCAGCCATGCAATTATTATTGGTCCCAACCACCAGCTTAAAAGCAATGCCGTCACCGCCGCGCCAGCCGCACGGAAGGTGATATAGCGAAACACCCAACACATCTTCAGCGCGAGGCGCTCCCAACGGGTGTTCGCTGCCGCATTAATTAAAAATTGTGCCAGGTAGTACAGCA
Organism: uncultured bacterium; assembly: GCA_966112985.1. Taxonomy (GTDB): domain Bacteria; phylum Verrucomicrobiota; class Verrucomicrobiia; order Limisphaerales; family JACDHS01; genus CBHWET01. The sequence continues at coordinate 20,527 of CBHWET010000019.1, forward strand.
TCAGTCGTGGCGATGACGCGGCATCGAGTTCGTAGGGAGGAAACAAACCTGTTGTGCGGCAGCCAATCGCAGCATGAATTCAGGGACACCTTGTGCGAGCGCCTGCTTACGAAGATCACGCTGGCTTCGGCATACGATTGCCGGTTTCGAAGTGATTTTCTTCGTGGTCACGCTTTGCATAGCTCCCCCATTTGTGATTTTAAATAATCAGAGACTCGTTCCAACCGCATGGACCGTGACGCTTTTAAAAGGACAACGTCTCCTGATTTTAGAGCGTGTTTCAACGCGGGCCCGACGGCTTCGACGTCAGTCAAAGCTTCAACTTTCGTTAATCCGGCATTCTTTGCCGCGCCCGCAGTCACCTCTGCGAAGCGACCAACAGCAAACAGGTGATCCACTCCGGCGCGAGGGGTGAAAGAACCGACTTCGCGATGCGCTTCGAGACTTTGATCACCCAATTCAGCCATGTCGCCCAAAACCGCAATGCGACGTCCTTTGCACGGGAAATCTTTCAAGGTCTGCAATGCGGCGAGCATTGAATCGGCGTTGGCGTTATAACAATCGTCCAAGACACCGATTTCGTTGAAAAACCAATACTCCATCCGCCATTTTGCCGGACGACACTCGGCAAGGCCGCGTTGAATTTCGTGACGTGTCAGGCCGAGTTCTGCACCGACAGCAATAGCGAACAACGCATTTCCAACCTGGTGTTGCCCAAGAAAACGCGTTTCGTATTCACCGGACAAATTTTTTTGCGGGCATTCGAGAACGAATGTTGATCCGCGCTCATTCATTCGAAAACTACGTGCGCGATAGTCGTTCTTTTCAGCGAAGCCAACGCGCACAACTTTCGCCCGAGTGCGTTTGAGGATTGGTTTCGTCCATTCACTGTCACCATTGATGAACAGCGTGCCGTTCGACGGAAGGAATTCGGCGACCGTTCCCTCCTCCTTAACAACGCCGCTGATATCTCCGAAAAATTCCAGGTGCTCGCGGCCAATGCTGGTGATAATACCCATCCGCGGTCGGATCATTTGGAGCAGTGGCGCCAACTCGCCAGGATGATTGGTGCCCACCTCAAGAACAGCCGCACTGTGCGACTTATCAAGCTTCAGTAGCGTCAGCGGCACGCCGATGTCGTTGTTGAAGCTCGCCTCACTCGCCAATGTAGGAAATTTCTGTCGGAGAACAGCGGCCGTCAGTTCCTTTGTGCTGGTTTTGCCATTTGAGCCGCCAACAGCGATAAACGGTAGATCAAAGTCGCCACGATAATTCGAAGAGATTTGTCCCAGCGCACGCTTCGTATTCGAAACGAGAATCAAGGGACAGCCTGAGAGATCTTTGGGAACGCGGTCCCGCTCTACAACCAAAGCCGCCGCCCCTTTTTCGATTACGGACGGAAGAAATTGATGCGGATCGAACTTCTCGCCCACGAGTGCCAAAAAGATATCGCCGCGCTGAATAACGCGAGAATCGGTGGAAAAGCCGCGCGCGATCGCATCCATGGAGCCATGCGATAACTCGCCTCCACAAGCCTCGACAAAAAATTTCAACGTGCGCGCTTCCACAAACGTGATCAATTCTTCGCCAGTTTCTTACCCTTCACTGGAACTTTCAGCGTCGGATCTTCGACAGCGAGATCGGGTTGTAAGTCGGGTTTCAGGTTCAAATAACGAGCGGCTCTTTCAGCGATATCCTTAAATACTGGCGCTGCCGTCTGGCCGCCGTAGTGGCCGTTCTTCGGCTCATCCATGACCACCGAAATACAGAGTTCTGGATCGTCTGCCGGGAAGAATCCAATGAACGACGAGAAGTATTTGCCGTGTGCGTAACCGCCTTCGCCGGCCTTCTGTGCAGTCCCTGTCTTTCCGGCGACAGTGTAGTGATCGAGGCGTGCCTTTGGCGCGGTTCCGTCGTCCGATACAACAGTCTTTAATGCCGTTACCATTTCGTGCGCAGCAGACGGGCTGATTACCTGTCGCACCTCTTGTGGACCGTTGTGCACTACTTCATTGCCCTCCGCATCTTCCAACCGACTCACGATCATCGGACGCATCAGCTTGCCGTGATTCGCGATCGCGCACATTGCCATCATCGTCTGCAACGGCGTCGTTGCGATACCCTGGCCCATCGGAATCTGCGCGACGGAAACCTTGCTCCAATTCTTTAACGGATGAAAAATCCCGCTGACCTCTCCAGGCAATGGCAATCCAGTCTTCTTACCGAACCCAAAGTCGCGGATATAATCGTAAAGCTTCTGCTCATGTAATCGTTCGATAGCAATCTTCGCTGCACCGATGTTCGAAGACTTCGTGATGATCTTTTCAACCGAAAGGACCCCATAGCGCTCGTGGTCGTGAAGCGGTTTACCGCCGTAGAAGAAAACGCCGTTCTCGCAGTTGAATTGGTCGCTCAATTTAACGACCCCGTCATTCAACGCACCCGATACAACAACAATTTTGAATGTAGAACCCGGCTCCGAGATGTCCGAAATCACACGATTGCGCAATGCATCCATCGGAAACGCACCGGGACGGTTCGGATCAAAATTCGGCAGCGTCGCCATTGCGAGAATTTCCCCAGTCTTCGGACGAATGACCGTGCAGGAGATACTAATGGGCGTGTGCTTCGGCATCGCCTCGGCAAGTTCCGTCTCAACGATGTTTTGCAAACCGGCATCAATCGTCAAAACAACGTTCAATCCATCGCGCGGTTCCACATCCTGATCGCGATACGCAACCATTTCGCGGCGTCTCACATCAGTTTCGGTTCGGAGCCATCCGGCGGTTCCCGTTAATTGCTTGTTAAAAGCCAGTTCAATTCCGTTCTGGCCTGCTTCCTCATCACCTCCAACGTACCCGAGAACGTGCGCGGCGAGATTTTGGTTTGGATAAACGCGCAGTTGATCGTCCCGCGTAAAGATCGCACTCCGACGGAGGTAATTGTAAAAGCTCTTCTCGCTTTGCTTCAGTTTACCGGTCTCAGCGGCAAACGTCAGGTTCGTCATGATGCCCTGAATTTTCTGCCACGTTTCCAACGGAACCTTGCGTTTCAAAACCACAAATTTATTCGTGACCGTCTTTCCCTCGACCTCGCGAATCTTCGGCGTCAACCGTTCCACCAAATAGCTTTCGTTGGTCTGCAGCAATGGCGCGAGCAACTTCGCAATCTGAGGTTGGTAATTGCCGAGCAATGTTGGATCGGCGCAAACAACTTTAGCCGGAACGCTGATCGCCAGCGGATTGCCACGACAATCGCGGATTTGCCCGCGCAATGGTTCACGCACAGTCGTCCTACGCGTGTTTGTTTCGGCAGTTGCTTGCAGTTCCTCATGTCGCAGCAACTGCAGCGCTACGAGCTGATACGTCAACGACACAAGTGCCAGCGCCAGCAGAGAGGCAAGCACCGTCAGTCGTTTATTTTTTGGCAGACTAAACATCTTCTTGTACGCAAAACGTTACGGAGTCGCGACGGGTTGGAATCGGAACAGGGCGTGACCGGTGCGACTCGTTTTTGTCGCACCTTCGGTCACTTCGGCGAACCTCATTGGCGTCCTCCGCTTGTTTGCGGGTTAAAAGTTATTTTACCTACCGCCCGCGGCGTTCGGTTCCTCCTCCGAACGGTCGCGGACGGCGGTAAATTTAAGGGATGGCCTGCGTCGATCGCTGCTCAGCGTAACGTGCATCGCGAACTGAATTCGCAAATTCGGACTCTTCCACTAAACGCAGCACCTGTGACAGCGACGGCTGTACCAAACCCAAATTCATTCGTTTCACGCGCAGATCGAGCGCAACGGGCGATGTCAAAGCCGCCAGTTGGTCGGCGCGGATCTTGTTCAGCGTTCGGAGCTCATTCAGACGGTTCTCGGCTTTCTTGATCTGCTCGCCCCAATAATGGATCTGGTTCTTTTCCCAGACGTAACCGATTGCTGAACCACCGATTAAAAAGCACAGCAGAAAGGCTTTAATGGCCGGTCCAAACCGGACGGCTGCTGATTCTGCTCTGCGATTCTTCGCCATTTAAATTTTTTCAAAGACACGCAACTGCGCACTGCGGCTGCGCGGATTTTCTTTTTGTTCCGCTTCCGAAGGCTTAATCGCCTTTCGATGTACAAATTTCAGTTTGGGCGTTGCGGGCTTGCGCAACTCGGGGATATCGACCTCTCCAATCATCTCGTAATCGCGCGCCAATTTTCGCGCCCATTCTTTCGTTACACGGTCTTCCAGCGAATGAAATGTAATCACCGCCAATCGACCGCCTGGTTGCAAAAGCTTCAGCGCTACGTCCAAACCTCGTTGCAGTGATCCGATCTCGTCGTTCACCGCGATGCGTAGCGCCTGGAAAACTTTGGTTGCAGGATGCGCCTTACTTCCACGCCGGGGCGAAATCTTCTCGATCAACTCCGCCAACTGCCCTGTCGTCTGAAACGGACGCACCTTTCTATCGCGCTCAATCGCCCGCGCCATCTTTCGCGACTCATGTTCGTCGCCGTATTCCCAAAAAATTCTCGCCAACTCTTCGACCTCGGCCTCATTCACCAAGGTTGCCGCGGTCAGGCCCTGTCTTCGATCCATCCTCATATCGAGCGGGCCGCTCTGCTGAAAACTGAACCCGCGTTCAGCCACGTCCAACTGCGGCGAGCTCACACCAAGATCGAGCAGCACACCGTTACAACTGCCCTGCTCCACCCACTCGCCAAGTTCGGAAAAATTTCCACGCCGGATTTCAAACCGGCCAGCAAACGCCGCCAGCCGCTGCTGCGCTGTTTCAACTGCGACGCCATCGCGATCGCATCCAAATAGTTTTCCAGTCGGCGAACTCGCCTGCAGAATGGCTGCTGCGTGCCCAGCGCCACCGACCGTGCCGTCGACGTACTTGCCGCCCGGTTTCGGCTGTAGTGCTTCCACCACCTCCGCCAGCATCACCGGTTTGTGCACGAAACTTGACACGCTGGTTCATTTTTTTGTCGCGGCGCTCACGCGTGCCGCCTTAAACGAACTACTAATTATTTCAAAACCATTTGTTCCTGTTTCTCAGGATTCGGATTCACACGACGCCACGCGCTGCTGACCAACTTTTCTTTTTTCGCAGGCGCCTTCTTTGGCGTAGCGGGTTGTTCGACACTCTTGAAAACAATATCGAGGTCGGCATCCGTCAGGTCGTTGCGGATGACTTTAACCTTGTCCAGGGACCACTCGGTCTGCACTGGGGCCGGGGTCGGCTCTGCCGGCTTGCGGCGGAACAGTCCCAGCAGCTTCGAAAACCAGTTTTCTGATTTCATAGACTTCGCTGGTGACGCTTGCGGTTCTGCAAAAGCGTTTTTCTCAGATTCAAATACTCCAATACTCAAGACACCCATTGGCTCTTCAACAGCGGCCACCTGCTCTGCTGGACCCGCCTGCGGCGAGCCGCCCTCTTCAGCAACTAACGACTTTGTGTGCATAACTTTTTGTTCTCCGGTTTTTGTTTCTTTCGGCGTCAACGAAATAGGGCGTTTCGTTGGCGCAAATTTCGGCAGCGGAGGCATCATCTTGTATCGATGCGCCTCATTCGCTTTACGACCGACACTTCCGGTCGTTGTGAGCAGTCGCGCCAGGCTCATAAATTCTTCAAATCAAATTGTAAGCGTCCTCGTTCAACGCGTTATCGAGCTCGCTCGTCGCCTGGTGCCGCTCCGGATTCCAGATCTGAAACCGGTCCACCATCCCGACGAGAACCGCTTCTTTTTCAATGCCGGCTTCTTTCGCCATCCACTCCGGCAAACAAATTCGTCCGGACTTGTCGGTCGTAACTTGATCCGAGTAGGTGCCGAGCAATCGCCGGAGCGCTTCGGCGTTTTTGTCGTTGAACGGCATCTGCGAAAGTTTCTCAGCCAAAGCCGCCATGCGATGCGGGGGTAACGCTAAAATGCATGGATTCGGCTGACCTTTTTTCCAAAGAACGAGTGTGAACGTTACGTCCGTTTCCGGCCGCCACTTCGACGGGATCTGCACGCGCCTCTTCTCATCCACGCCATGTCGATACAAGGCGTGATAAAAAATCGGCAAACTGACTCCGTTTTCGGGCATTTCACAAGTTGTTCACAGCGCTTGTTAACCCCAGCGCCCCACAACGCCCCACTTTAAAACATAATAGTCCTATTTACGTCAATACCAAACCACATCGGGGTTATTAAAAAGTTATTCACAACCTTTATTCACAGTTAGAAACGCTGATTTTCGGCAAAACCGCCCTTTCCGGAGAGATCCTTTGACTTTTTGCGCCAAAATCTGAATTTTGGCGCCAATGCGAACCGCCGATTTTGATTTTCTGCTCCCTCCCGAGCTGATTGCTCAAAAACCGGCCGAAAATCGGGATTTTTCACGCCTTTTGCATCTGGATCGGGCGACTAACCAGGTTTCCCACCGTCAATTCCGTGATCTTTTGGGCTTTTTTAAGGCTGGAGACGTAATTGTTTTTAATAATTCACGCGTCATCCCCGCCCGACTCCGCGGCGTTAACGTTAGAACCGGTGGACAATTTGAGATTTTGCTGTTGGAGGAAGTGGGCGTTAACGATTGGTGGGCGATGATGCGACCAGGCAAGCGTGCGCAAATTGGCACTCAGATCCGTCTTTTAAATCTGCAGAAAGCGCAGACCGAAATTATTGCTGAAGTCGTGGAGATTAATTCTGAAGGACACCGCCGTGTCCGTTTCACGAATCCAGAAAATATTTTAAACGTCCTCGATGCGCTCGGCGAAATTCCTCTGCCGCCGTACATCGAACGTGACAAACCACAGGCGGAAGATCTCGCGCGTTACCAAACTGTTTACGCAAAAACCGCCGGCTCTGTTGCCGCACCGACGGCCGGGCTGCACTTCACAGAAAACATTCTCGAAGAGATTCGAAATCGTGGCGTGCAGATTTGTTACGTCACACTTCACGTCGGACTCGGAACGTTCGCGCCGGTGAAAGCGGAAAATATTTCCGAGCACGTGATGCATGAAGAACGATTCATCATCAGCGAGGAAACGGCGAATGCCGTCAATGCTGCAAAGGCCGAAAAACGCCGTGTTTTCGCGGTCGGAACCACTTCTATGCGCACGCTGGAAAGTGTTGCGAAAAAAAATAACGGACGACTTGTTGCCGGCGCGGACAAAACAAAAATTTTTATTTATCCGCCGTACAACTTTCAAATCGTCGACGCACTCGTCACCAACTTTCATCTCCCCTGCTCCACCTTGCTCATGCTCGTCAGTGCGTTTGCAGCACCTGGAGAAATGCGCGGACGCGAAATGGTTTTAGCAGCGTACGCAGAAGCGGTGCGTGAGCGTTATCGTTTCTTCAGTTACGGCGACGCCATGCTCGTCACGTAAACAGCAATTGTTCAAATCGACATCAGCATCAAATGCATCAACGCTCGAAAGATCGTGGTGTTTCGAGTGAACCAACGAAGCTAGTTCCGTCCCAGACCTGCGAGTAACGATTGCCGAGAAACGGCTTCAATACATCCCGCGCAATCATCGCGAGTCGCCGCGTTTGTTTCGGCAAGGGGATCATTGAAGGTGAACCATCTCCTGCCCTGCGAAATGATCTTTTGGGCAATCGGAAAACATTTTGTTACGTGCCGAGGTCTATTTTGGGAACCAAAACGGACTTTGGCAGCTACCAAACTGTTTTCTGGTAACCAAAATGGACTTTGTTACGTGCCAAAATGTTTTTTGGCGACCAAAACGGACTTTGTTACGTAACA
>CBHWET010000020.1:0-27377 GCA_966112985.1 uncultured bacterium
GCAACACAACAAACGGTTGTTGCCAATCCGTCGCGAAGCCGGGATGCACATCTGTTTCGATGTGTGTGGCGCGCAGTTCGGCGTTTTTGCGAAAGAAGGTGATACCGTCGCTATTCGCCGTGAAGCCGCCGCCTACCTTATAAAGTTCGTTCAGGAACGTGATCAGGTGTTCCTGTTGCGCGTGACGGATCGTGATTTTGCCATTACACGCGACCGCCGCAGCCGCAAACGACGCTGCTTCGATTCGATCGATGATCGTATGGTGCGTCGCACCCGAAAGCTTTGCCACGCCTTCGATGATGATGCGGCGATCGGTATCGACGCAGATTAACGCTCCCATTTTCTGGAGGAACAGAATCGTATCGATAATTTCCGGTTCGACCGCAGCATTTTGAATTACCGTCGTGCCGCGCGCGAGCGTCGCGGCGATGATGATGTTCTCCGTCGCGCCGACGCTAGGGTACGGCAGCTTGATGATCTGGCCACGCAGTCCGGCGCACTTTGCGGTGTACGTTTCGCCGGCGTAATCGATCTCGGCACCCATCGTCTGCAACGCAGCGATATGGAAATCAACGGGGCGCGCGCCAATCTTGCAGCCTCCCACGACCGGCACGGTCACCGTCTTTGCACGGTGAAGCAAAGGTGCGAGCAGCAAAATGGGAATGCGGTTGAAGCCGGAATATTTTTGGCTGATCACCGGGCAGGTGATGCGAGGTGTTTGGACAATGAGAGTTTGATTGTCGCGCCACTCCCAGGTCGTGCCGACTTCGGCGAGCATTTCGAGCAGCACATCGATTTCGGTGATGCGCGGAACATTCGTGAAGACACAGGGTTCGTCCGTGAGCAACGAGGCGACGAGCTGTTTGCTGATGGCATTTTTGGCGCCGGCAACGCTAATAACGCCATTCAATTTTCGTCCGCCTTCAATAAAATACTTTTTTGCGTCGAGCATAATTCAGGTGGGATGAGCGGACGCGAACCAACGCCGGAGGAAATTCAACGTGGTGAAATAGCGTTCGCGCCGTCATTGTCGTGAGACAGTTGCGATTATTGCAATTCGTAAACTTGGGTCGAGTTGTTTTTGAATTTTTCGTTAAAATTTTTCAAAGTAGGCAAATGCGAAACCCGATTATCGTTGCGCTCGACGTTCCAACTCCGGAAAAAGCACTGCAACTTGCCGAACAGGTTGCGCCCGCCGTGGGCGCATTCAAGATTGGAAAAGAACTCTTCGTGAGCGCTGGGCCTGATATCGTTCGGAAAATTCGCGCGACCGGTGCATCGGTTTTCCTCGACTTGAAATTTCATGATATCCCGAACACGGTCGCCAAAGCCGTTGCTGCCGCGACCCGTCTCGATGTGCAAATGCTTACGATCCATTGCAGTGGCGGCAGTGAAATGATGCGTGCGGCGGAAAAAGCGGCCCAGGAAACGGCGCTGCAATCGGGCCGAAATGCGCCTTTAATCCTTGGAGTTACCGTGCTGACGAGTTTCGACAGCGATGCATTGAGCGAAATCGGCGCCGAGGCGAACGTTGGCAAGCAGGTCGAACGACTGGCGCAGCTGGCCGTTGGATCAGGCTTGCGCGGTTTGGTTTGTTCTCCGCTGGAAATCACCCAGCTTCGCCAGATTCTGCCGAAAGAGATTCAACTGGTTACGCCGGGAATACGTACTGGTGCCGAAAAGGCGGACGATCAAAAGAGGACCCTTTCGCCGAAAGAAGCCATGACCGCTGGCGCGAGTTGGTTGGTGATCGGCCGGCCGATCTATGCAGCGGAAAATCCACGAGCTGCTGCGGAAAACATCTTGAAGTCCCTGCAATAATCAGGAAATGACTTCATGAACCAGCGTCATTGTTATTGGCGGCGCCTCTGAGAACGTGAAAGCGCCACGCAATCGTGCCAAGGCCTTTTCGGCATCGGTCGGAGTTGCGGCGTGAATTCGGGCGATCAATTGCCCGTTCAAGGCCATTTCTCCCGGTTTAACAAGGTCGGAAATCCCAACGGCGTGATTCAGCCTCGTATCTTTGGCAAGCCGGCCCCCGCCGAGATCGCGAACGATCTCACCTACGATCCGCGCGTCGATCCGTTGTACATGGGCAGTTGCTCCGGCCTTCAAATCCACACCACGCGAAGTCTCTTTTAGAGCAGAGTGGTAACGATCAAGGTCCGCACCCTGCGCGGCCAGCATCTCTTCCCATTTTTTTAAGGGCGCGCCTGACATCAGGCAGTCAGTTGCTTGTTTGCGGGCCACATTAAGATCAGATGTCCGCCCGGTCTGAATCAATAAATGCGCCGCTGTTTCGATGACGAGTTCGGGTAAATCAGGCACGTGTCGGCCACTCAGACATTCAACGGATTCCTGAACCTCCAGCCAATTACCGGCCGTCCGTCCCAAAGGCACATCCATGTTGGTTAACAATGCCCGCGTATTAACTCCACATTCTTTGCCGAGCGCGACCATCGCTTTGGCCAATTCCCGGGCACGTTCCTCCGTTTGCATGAACGCTGCGCAGCCAAACTTCACGTCCAGCACAAGTGCATCGAGGTTCTCCGCCAGTTTCTTGGATAGAATCGATGCGGTAATCAGCGGAATCGACGGAACAGTTCCAGTGACATCGCGTAAGGCGTAAAGCAGTTTATCCGCGGGAACCATCTTATCGGTTTGACCGCAAATGACGCAGCCGACCGTTTGTACCTGTTCGACAATTTCCTCGGCCGACAGAGCCGTGTTGAAGCCTGGTATCGACTCCAGTTTATCCAACGTTCCGCCGGTGATACCCAGGCCACGCCCGGAGATCATCGGCACGCGAAAGCCAAGGCATGCCAGCAACGGTGCGAGAGATAATGATATCTTGTCACCGACGCCACCGGTCGAGTGCTTGTCCACGAGTGGCCGCGAATCTTTTGGAAAGGTGAGAATGTCTCCCGAGTCCCGCATGGCGAGCGTCAGCGACCGCGTTTCTTCTGTGGTTAATCCGCGGAAGTAAATGGCCATGAGCATCGCGGCCATCTGGTAATCGGGAATGTTCCGGGTGACTACGCCGTTCACGAATTCCTGTATTTGCTCCGGTGTGAGCGTTTGGCCGTCTCGTTTAGCCTCGATCAACGGAAGGAAATGCATCTGGAGGCGATTACTTGTCGAACTTTACGGTCTGCAAATCGCGTTTGAACTGATCGACCACGTCTTTCAATGCTTTGCCGGCAATCTTGCGACCTGTTCCAGGTGCGTCGCAATTCATCTTCAACGTCTTCATGGTCGCATGGCCGATATATTCTTTGCTGAGTATAACTGCACCCTTTGAAGTCGTAAGCCTCAGTCCGATTCTGGTTACTGCGGAGACTTCAGTGGAAGTGCTTCCATAAACCAACCCGCCAACAGCACCGGTTGCGGCGGCGACGCCCATGCTGGTGGCGGCGATTTCGTCACGGTCTGGAATTTGCCAATCAAACTGGCGTAAAACGATGGTCAGCAGGTAATCAGTTGCCCCTCGTTCCGCCGACAGTTTTGTGACAGGCATTGCGGCGGAAAAATGGCCGGTGCTCTCCATCTCACGTACCAGCACGTCGGCCAGTCCCTTGGGCAAATCAAGAACCTTATCGAGATCGTTTTGAACGAATCGTTCGTTCAAGGGAGGCAGCACCCCGAGAGATTTCTTCCCCGGGTTTTGCGCAAGAGGCGAATAATCGTAAATGAATGGCTGCTTCGTAACACAGCCGACCAACAGCATCGGTAACAGAACCAGCGCAAGGAATTTGGCCTTCACGCGTGCGATTCTTTACACTAGCCGTTGAATTTGCGAGCAATTACACTCGCATTATGTCCGCCGAATCCGAATGAGTTATTCACGACGGCATCGATCTTCATTTCACGCGCGGTGTGCGGAACATAATCGAGATCACAGAGCGGATCCGGATTATCGAGATTGATCGTCGGCGGCGCCACTTGCGCCTGGATGGCTTTGCAGCAAAGAACCATTTCGGCCGCACCCGCCGCGCCGAGCATGTGACCAGTCGCCCCTTTTGTCGAACTCACCGCAAGTTTCTTCGCGTGTTCACCGAAGACAGATTTCACCGCCTGGGTTTCGCAAACATCACCTTGCGGCGTGGAAGTTCCATGCGCGTTGATGTAAGAAATCTGGTCAGGGTTCAGTCCAGCGTTACGCAGCGCCATCTTCATGCAGCGCGCGGCCCCTTCGCCTTCCGGAGCAGGAGCGGTCATGTGATTCGCGTCGGCGGTGTTTCCGTAACCAACCAGTTCCGCGTAGATCCTCGCGCCACGAGCTTTTGCGTGTTCCAATTCTTCCAGAACCAAAACACCAGCGCCTTCACCCATGACGAATCCGTCGCGGGCCACATCAAACGGACGCGATGCTTTCTTGGGTTCATCGTTGCGCGTGCTCATCGCTTTCATCGCGCAGAAACCGCCGATTCCCAATGGGACAATCGTTGCTTCGCTGCCGCCGGCGAACATCACTTTCGCATCGCCCATCTTGAGCGTGCGCCAGGCTTCGCCAATCGCGTGCGTCGATGTTGCGCAAGCCGAACAGGTCGCCACATTTGGTCCGCGCAATTTGTAATACATCGAGAACAGTCCTGAACCCATGTTGAGAATCAGCATGGGAATCATGAACGGCGACAAACGGCCGGGACCTTTTTGCAGATAGACTTTGTGTTGCTCTTCGGTGGTGGACAATCCGCCGATGCCCGAGCCGATGAAGCAGCCGATCTCGTCGCGGTTGGCCTTGTCAAGGTCGAGTCCGGAATCCTTGAGGGCGTTATAGGCGGCGCAAATTCCAAACTGGGCGAAACGGTCTGTACGGCGGACTTCCTTTGGACTCGGAAATGCCGGCGCCATGTCGAAGTCCGGAACCTGCGCGGCGATCTGGCAATCAAAACCCGTCGCATCAAATCGCGTGATCTTGTCGATCCCGCATTTGCTCTCACTAATGTTCTTCCAGAAGGTGTCCGCATCGTTACCGAGCGAAGACACCACTCCAAGGCCAGTTACTACTACTCGCCGTTCTGTCCAGTTACTTGCCATAAAAAAAGGGCAGCAAGCTTACGCGTGCTGCCCGAAAGTGCGCCACTATTACTTGGATTGCAAATCTTCGATGTACTTGATGACGTCTCCAACGCTTTGGAGCTTCTCAGCCTGTTCATCGGGGATCTCGTTGCCAAATTCTTCCTCGAGAGCCATGACCAGCTCGACGGTGTCGAGCGAATCAGCGCCGAGATCTTCAATAAACTTGGCGTCGGGTGTGACCTGGTCTGCGTTGACGCCAAGCTGCTCGACGATGATATCTTTTACACGTTGTTCGATAGTTTTTTCTGCCATGGGTTTCTCCGTGTTTTAATTTAGGTTGTCTCTATGCCACGTTGATTCGGGGCGTCAAGCCCCGATTCGTTAATTTTTTCAGTTCTTAAATTCGCGGGTGCAAAAAGGCGCAGAGCGCGCATAGATTTTCAAGATAAATTTGCTGCTCGAATATCGCTTACGACATCACCATGCCGCCATCGACGGTCAATACCTGGCCAGTGATATAGCGCGCAGAGGGGCTCGCGAGAAACGCTGCGGCGTTCGCGATATCGTCCGCATTTCCGAAACAATTCAAAGGAATCTGCTTCAACAGGCCCGTTTTCATTTCTTCATTCAATACCGCGGTCATGTCGGTCTCGATGAAGCCCGGCGCGATCGCGTTGACGTTGATTCCGCGGGAAGCGAGCTCGCGTGCAACCGACTTGGTGAATCCGATCAGGCCTGCTTTGCTCGCGGCGTAATTGCATTGGCCGGCGTTACCGATCAATCCGATAACAGACGCGACATTAATGATCTTACCGGAGCGCTGTTTGATCATGCTGCGGGTGAACGCTTTTGTGAACGAAAACGCTCCCTTTAAATTCGTATCGAGCACCGCATCCCAATCAGCGTCGCTCATGCGCATCAACAAGCCGTCCTTCGTGACACCGGCGTTGTTGACGAGGATGTCCACGCGGCCCGCTTCGGTTAAAATCTTTTCAGCCGCGGCGGAAACGGCATTGCTGTCAGCGACGTCAACAGCGAAGGCCCAGGCCTTCCGGCCAAGAGCGCGAATTTCATTGGCAACCTTTTCTGAATTTTCAGCAGTACGAGAGACGCAAACAACATCCGCTCCTTGGGAGGCGAACTTGAGAGCGATGGCGCGACCAATCCCACGACCAGCTCCAGTAACAACGGCGACCTGATTAGCGAGTTGACTCATATCGGCGGCGAATTCTCGACAGAATTGCCGAATTGAACAGAATTTTTTTAATTGGAAGGCGAGAAGGCAGTCCTTTCCGATCCCGAGGGGATATTTGCCGGGTTTTGGACCGGAACCACCATCTTCAACGCAAGTCTCTGATTTGTAGCTATTAAAAACTTACTTTTCTGGGGAAAAACTGTTTTTCAGGCTAAAAAAACATTTTTCCCTGTGGATCGAGCCATTTTTATTCTGAAAACGGACGTTGCCACGGGGAAGTGTCGGTTTTCACTCTAAAAAAAGGTCCTGCCACAGGGCAGAAGACATTTTCAGCCTGAAAAAACATTTTTCCACAGGGATGAAGGCATTTTCATCCTAAAAACAGACGCTGCCACAGGGAAACGTCTGTTTTTACTCTAAAAAAGCGTTCCGCCACGTGGCAGAAGACATTTTCAGGCTGAAAAAACATTTTTCCGCAGGGACGAACGCATTTTTATCCTGAAAACGGACGCTGCCACCGGGAAAAAAGTTTTTTAGGACGCCGCGACCGTGTTGCGAGAGCGGCGCAACGGTCTGCGGAACGATGCTCCCCCAACGGCGGCTGAAAGTTGACAATGTGTGCCATTTTGGCGCATATTGAATGCAATTTAAAATGCGTCTATTTGGCGCAGTTTCGTATGGCGAGTTCCAAATCCAGTTTTCTTGATAAAGTCCTCGGACGGATCGGTCGATTGGATGCCGAAGGTCTCCAAACCGTTGTCCAACGTCTCGCCCGTGAACGAAGTTTTCTCGAAACACTCTTCAATGCCATTGAAGACGGGGTCCTGGTCATTGATGAGCGTGGCCGGATTATTTATTTCAACGAAGCGGTCACCGCTTTGATCGGGTTGCCGGCGGATAGTGCTGAAGGTGAGCCGGTCGAAAAGTATCTTCCCGACCTCGACTGGAGGAAAATCGCCAAGACCGATAATCGCGGTGAACGCGTGATTCGCCACGAGTTTGAAATTCATTTTCCACGACCGCGTTATCTCCGTTTGTATGCTGCGCCACTCGATGGCGACAAAACGGGTAATTCCGGTGTGGCGTTAATTCTCCATGATGCGACCGAAGCGCGTCAGCAGACGTTTGAGGCGATCGAAAGCGAACGGATTCATTCCCTGACGTTACTGGCTGCCAGCGTGGCCCATGAAATCGGCAATCCGTTGAATGCTTTGCACATTCACCTCCAGTTGATGGGGCGTGAGTTGAAAAAATTGCGGACCGCTGCTTCCGAACTTCCCTCCGGTGGGATGACTCGATTCAAGAAGAACCGTTTGGAGAATCTTTCGGCGAAAAACGATCTGAATGATATCGCTCACAAACTGGAGAATTATCTCGATGTCGCGCGCGGCGAGATTACGCGGCTCGATTACATCATTACGCAATATCTGCAGGCGATCCGCCCCAGTACGCCGCAATTTAAGACGATTCAACTAAATGAAGTGATTCAGGAGACGCTCAACCTGCTCCGGCCGGAGCTCGATAATCGTGGGTTGATCGTGAATGTGAAGTTGCCGCGACGTTTGCCGACCGTTTCGATCGATCCTGCGCAGATGAAGCAGGTGCTGGTGAACCTGATCAAGAATGCGATGCAGGCGATGACGAAGGGCGGCACGTTAACGATTGAAACGGGTGAAGGGACAGAAGGCGTCTGGTTCAGCGTTACTGACACGGGGGGTGGCATTCCGCAGGAGAAAATCAGTCACATCTTCGAACCATTTTACACAACGAAGAAGAAGGGAAGCGGCCTTGGCCTGATGATTGTGCAGCGGATCGTTCGTGACCACGGCGGGCGTATCGAACTCGAAAGCCGTGTCGGCCATGGAACGATGTTCCGCATTTGTCTGCCGGCACACGAACGGGGACCGCGGTTATTACAAGAAACCAGCGACAAATAATTATGAAATCCACGTTGCTGATAGTTGACGACGAAAAGCCGACGCGCGAGGGCTTGCGCGCGGCACTCGAAGATCAATACGACGTGTATGTGGCCGAAGATGCGCAGTCGGCAATGAATCTTCTCGAGGCCGAGCATTTCGATGTGATGCTTACGGATTTTCGTCTGCCGAATGAGGATGGGATGAAATTAATCGCCCGCGCGAAGTCTCTGCCGAAGCCGCCGATTTGTATTTTGATGACGGCGTATGGTTCGGAAGAAGTTGCGGTCGAAGCGATGAAGCGCGGCGCAGATGATTACATCGCGAAGGGAAGGATGCAGATCGACGAGCTGGAAATGCGGATCAGCCGCGCGTTGCGTTCGCAGAAGCTCGAAACGGAGAACGTCGCCCTTCGCCAGCAGCTCGATACCAAGTTCGGTATGAGCAATATCGTCGGCGAATCGCCGGCGATGAAAGAAATTTTCGAGATTGTTCAACAAGTCGCACCAACGCGTGCCACAATCCTGATTCTGGGTGAGAGCGGCACGGGCAAGGAGTTGATCGCGAAGGCTATCCATCAGTTGAGCCCGCGCGCGAAACAGCCCCTGGTGACCGTGCATTGCGCGGCTTTAGCACCAACCTTGTTGGAAAGCGAACTGTTTGGCCATGAACGCGGTGCTTTCACCGGCGCGCATGAGCGACGAATCGGACGATTTGAACAGGCGCAGGGGGGCACCCTGTTTCTCGATGAAATCGGAGAGATCGACGCAACGATTCAGGTAAAGCTGTTACGATTTTTGAGCGAGAGAACATTCGAACGCGTTGGTTCCAATAAAACGCTGACTGCCGACGTGCGGGTGATTGCTGCGACAAACAAGAATCTCGAGGAGATGGTGAAGGCGGGGACGTTTCGCGAGGATTTATATTTTCGATTAAAGGTCGTCGAGTTGATCATGCCGCCGCTGCGCGATCGCATGACCGATGTTCCATTGTTGGCGCAAAGCTTTTTGAAAGAGTTTTCGAAAGAGAACAATAAACCGGTGAAAGAGATTTCGCCCGAGGCCACTGAGGCGCTGCTGAATTATTCCTGGCCGGGAAACGTGCGCGAACTGAGGACGGCGATCGAGCATGCCGTTGTGTTGTGCCGTGGCGACAAGATTGCATTTCGTGATTTGCCGTCGGCCGTGAAGAATGGCGTCGGCATCTCCGTTGCTCCTGCGACAGTGAGCCGAAATCCGCTTTCCATCGATGAAGCGGAAAAGCAAGCGGTCGTTCGTGCCCTGAAGGAAAGTAACGGAAATCGCTCCGAAGCAGCGCGAAAGTTAGGGGTCAGCCGTCGGACACTGCATCGCAAATTGCATAGCTATCACCTTGAGGGGTTTTAAGACAGTATCCGTTGCGCAGAGATTTGTCCCATTGAGAACACGCGTCATTTCAGGTAAAGTTTCTGCCGAAAGAAACTTAGAAACATTTCCACGCGTTCGTCCGTATATAAAAGGTTATGAAAACAGTCGTGTCCGTTTTAGTGGCGCTCGTCGTGGGATTTGGCGCTGCGTTTGCGATCGTCTCCGCGCAGAAAGAAGCCGCTCTCAATAACCAGCGAGCTAAACTGGAGGCGCAATGGCGGACCGAGAAGGAGCAACTGGAGGCCGAGTTCCTGGGAAAACGTAAGGGAGGCAAAACGCAAACTATCCGGACCGAAGTTGCGGTTACGGCGCACCGTACCGCTGAAGAAATTCTTCAAAACCTGCTTACGTTGAAACCAGTCGGCAATGGGCGTATTGCTGTCATCCGCAAAATCGTTCATGAACTCGAAGACCTCGCCAGTTTGAAAGACGACGCCGTTCCGCCCATTCGCGAATTCCTTGCACGCAACGAGGATCTGGATTACTCCGAACGTCCTTCGTCCGAAGAAAGTGATCGTGATCGCGAGCGCAGCCGTTGGCGTCCGTCCTGGTCACGTTCCTCACCGCCAACAGAATTTACTTTGCCGCCGTCGTTGCGTATTGGATTGTTCGAAGTATTAGAGCAGATCGGCAGTCAGGCCGCTGAGGAAGCATTAGCTGAAGTGCTGGGAACCTCTGGCCGCGCCGTTGAAGTCGCCTGTGTGGCTCGAATGTTGGAAAATCTGGCTCCCGGAAAATATCGTGATCAGGCGATTGCTGCTGCAAAGGATTTGCTACGGAATCCGCTGCCCATCGACAATCCAAACCGACTCGATGAACAGGCCGAGGGATATTTGTACGCGGTTCTCGATATGTATAAAGATACGTCCTTTGCTCAGGATGCGGCAAAGCAACTGGTGACCGCAGATGGTAAGTTGAATCGTAACGCGCGCGATTACCTGACGAAGACTGAAGGTGAGCAGGCAATTCCGGCTCTGATGGACGCGTATAAGAGCAATACGCTTTCAAATGATTGGGACAAAGTATCAATCGCGAACCGTATTCTCGATTATGTCGGCGACAATCAACAGGCGAACAACTTGTTGAACGACATCGTGACGAATACAAATTACGACTCGCGTTTGCGTTCGTATGCCGTCATGCGGTTGGCTGGTGGAGTCGGGGGATCAGAGAGCCCAACTGACCCTAATGTAATTCGCAAGCGTATGATGGTGTTGGAAGCGATGGCCGCCGGACCGCTTGACGAACGGCTTAAGAAACCAATCGTAATTACGCACGACAACCTCCAAAGACTCCTGAACGGCGAAAAAATTCAGGACCCGTTCCGTGGCGGCGATCGCAATTCGCGACGAAGCGGCCCGGTTACCTCAGTAGGCAACACTGGACGATAACGTGAGCGTGTCACGGCACACACCACTTGCGCCTTGATCATCCGTTAATCTTCCGTTTACTGTACAGGCATCGTGCAGCGTGGAGCTTTAATTCCCTGCGACAGAATTGGCCGTGCTTTAATCGGCGGCTGGCTCGTCGTGTGGATTTTGTTCTCGTCGCTGCTCGCTTCCAGTCCGGCGCTTCACCTCCATTTTCATGAGAATGCAGCGCAGCAGTCGCATCAATGCGCTGTTACGCTCCTGGAACAACAGCAACTACTGTCGGGTGAACCGCAAATCTTTCTGTTCGCACTCGATTTTTCCCAGCAGGACTCAATTCTTCCGGCGACGCTGACCTTTCACTCGCACTGTGACATCCGACTCGATCAGGGTCGTGCTCCGCCAGTCCTTTCATAACCTTCCGGTTCGTTAACCCAGCCGTTCTGGCTGGATTGTCCTAAATCGTGCGCCGTGCGGTGTACGAATAATTCCGTTCCTGAAATGTTATGAAAATTTTAAAATTTATTCCCATAGCCCTTTGTTTGGGGGTTGCGTCGTTACCAGCGCAGAATCAAACAGAAGTAGAGCAGTTGAAGAAGCAGTTGCAGGAAATGCAACAGAACTTTGAGCGTGTGCAGCGCGAACAGCGCCAGCAAATCGACATGCTCAATCGACGCATTGATGAGCTAAGCAATAAACCTCAAAGCGCGTCGACATCGCCGGCCAGTGCCGACATGGCGGAGAAGAAAAAGCTTGAACAACAACTGGCCGCCGAACTTCAAGGGAGCCCCGGCACGAATCTTTCCGTCAATGTAACGAGCGGCAAACGAGAGGAACCGGGCGGTACACAACCATTCTCAGCCGCTGGTCCGATGACTGTTATGAAAGCCGGATCAGCTTACATGAACATCAGTTTCGATGCGCTCATGGATGCGGGGTGGTCGACTCAGTCTGATCCTTCCGCGCAACTCCAATTGGGCGATCACGACCCAGTCAAACGTGGATTCTCATTGCGCAATGCTGAAATCGCGCTCGATGGCGCGGTTGATCCGTATTTCAAGGGGTTTGCCAATATCGTGCTCAAACTCGACAAAGATAATGAAACCGACATCGAGCTTGAAGAAGCCTTCCTGCAAAGCACTTCCCTGCCCTACAACCTGCAAGTTAAGGCGGGACAATTCTTCGCGCCATTTGGACGGCAGAATCCACAGCATCCGCATCAATGGCAATTCGTCGATCAGCCGATTATCTTAAGTCGTGCGTTTGGTCCGGATGGTTTGCGGAGTATCAGCGGACAAATTTCGTGGCTCACACCACTGCCGTTCTACACCGAGGTGACTTTGGACATTCTTGATGGACAGGGTGGAACGGCGTTCAGCTTTCGGAACGCCGGGGAACCTGACGCTCTTGGCGTTGATCGTTTTGCGGGGCGCGCAACGTCCGGACGAAACCTGCGTGGTTTTCAGGATTTGGTTTATGTCCCAAGGATCGCGTCTTCCGTTGACCTGAGTGAGACGCAAACGTTGGTCGGCGGACTCTCCGGTGCTTTCGGTTCCAACGATACCGGAACGGACAGCCGCACCGAAGTTTACGGCGCGGACCTTTATTGGAAATGGAAGTCCGCCAGTGCTCACGAAGGTTTTCCCTTTGTGTCGTGGCAGGCGGAAGGACTTTATCGCCGCTTTGGTGCGGGCGCTGATCCGACGGCGACTCCAGTGTTGCCCGCGGAAAATCTTCGAGACTATGGCTTCTACTCG
Organism: uncultured bacterium; assembly: GCA_966112985.1. Lineage (GTDB taxonomy): Bacteria > Verrucomicrobiota > Verrucomicrobiia > Limisphaerales > JACDHS01 > CBHWET01. Next base: position 12,667 of record CBHWET010000020.1, read on the forward strand.
CAGGTGATGTACGGCTTCAAACCACATTGGGTCGGTGGCTTACGCGGCGAATTTGCGACGGGTAATAGTGGATTGTTCGATCCAAACGATCCATTTCGTGGCGAGCGCTATCGCGTATCGCCTGTGTTGACGTGGTATCCAAGCGAGTTTTCGAAAATACGGCTGCAATACAATTACGATCACGGCCAGTATTTCGGGACCGCGCATTCTATCTGGATGCAGATTGAATTCCTTCTCGGGGCGCACGGAGCGCACAAATTTTAATCCAAACGACTGAGATAATTTTATGAAAAAGTTTTTTATTAGTATGCAGACGGCCGTTGTCGCGTTGATGACGCTCACGGCCCACGCGAAATTAAACGTCGTGGCAACGACCCCTGATCTCGGCGCCATCATCCGCGAAGTTGGCGGCGATGCAGCCGAAGTCACGACGATCGCGAAACCAACGGAAGATCCGCATTTCGTCGATGCAAAGCCCAGCTTCTACATCAACTTACGGCGTGCCGATGCGATTGTAGAAGGCGGCGCTGAACTGGAAATCGGTTGGTTGCAGCCTTTGCTCGAAGGAGCGCGAAACGTTAAGCTGCAACCGGGCAAACCGGGACATATTTCAGCTGCTGAAGGCATTTCATTATTGGAAGTGCCGACGTCTCTCGACCGTTCGAAAGGTGACATCCACGCCGCTGGCAACCCGCACTATCTCACTGACCCGGTTAACGCAAAAATCGTTGCGAATCATATCGCTACGTCATTATGCGAACTCGATCCAAAAAGTTGCGATGTGTTCAAAGCCAACTTGAAGAAGTTCCTCGATCGAATGGATGCGAAGCTTGCCGGGTGGGAGAAGTTGCTCGCTGCCTACAAGGGCAAAGACATCGTCTCATATCATAATTCATGGCCCTACTTCGCTCAGCGGTTTGGTTTCAAAATGGACATATTCCTTGAGCCGAAGCCGGGAATTCCACCGACCCCCTCTCATCTCGCTGAGGTGATCACTAAAATGAAATCACAAAACATCAGGGTGATCGTCGTGGAACCGTATGTTAGCCATAAGACAGCCGAGGCAGTGGCCAATCACACCGGTGCCGTAATTGTCGATGTGCCTCCGTTTCCAAAATCGGCCGAGAGTTACATCGATTGGATGGATGGCTTGGTGAACTCTGTCGCAAAAGGCTTCTCCACAACCAATAAATAAAATGGGCGAAGCACTCGACGCATTGGAATTCCTGAAGTGGCCATCAATCGCTTGTTTGCTGCTGCCGGGTTTATTGGTTTATCTCGGTCTGCATATTGTCCGCCGCGAAGTCATCTTCGTTGATCTGGCATTGGCGCAGGTGGCAACCCTTGGCACTTGCGTTGCCATTCTCATGGGTTACGAGCCGCACGACTGGCATGGCTATGCGCTGTCGTTCGGTTTCACGATCGTGGGCGCGGCCATATTCACGTTGACACGCAACCAGCATCATCATCACGTCCCGCAGGAAGCGCTGATCGGCATCATTTACGTGGTGTCCGCCGCCGCGGGAATTTTGTTACTCAGCAACAGCCCGCACGGGAATGAAGAACTGAAGGAGACCTTGGTCGGGGATTTGTTGTACTTGCAGACACCACAACAAGTCTTGAAGCCGTTTGGCCTCTATGCGTGCATCGCAGCCGTTCATTTCGTCTTTCGAAAAAAGTTTTTAGCTATCTCGTTTGAACCTGAACGGGCCGAAAGGGAAAACATCTCGATTCGCGCATGGGATTTCCTTTTCTACGCTTTGTTTGGTCTTATTGTTACCACGTTCGTTCAGATCGGTGGTGTTTTGCTGGTATTCTCGTATCTGATTATTCCGGCGGTCTGCGCGAACTTTTTGGCGAAACGGCTCGGTGCGCTCTTGATCCTGGGATGGACGGTGTCAACGGTCGGAAGCGTGGCCGGCTTGTACTGTTCCTACAAGTTTAATTGGCCTACCGGAGCCGCTATCGTCTCCACGTTAGGCGTCGCGCTGGTGATTTGCATTTCCGTTTCCAAGTTGACCCGAAAAACCTGTCCGATAGATAAATAGGGTGGCCGCCGTCTTGCTTTGTTACATTAACGACTATTATTCTCGTTGACTAGATAGGTGTGAGGATATGATGGTATAAGAGAAACCATTAGCCGCCAATATGTCATTGTTCAAACGAATCATGCTGTCGCGAAAGGTGAAGGACCCGGATCCTGCCGTTCGCCAGGCGGCACTTGAAGAGTTGGGAAATATTGGCAGTAAGCGCGATGTGGAACTCATCGCCTCAGCTCTCTCGGATGAACGATCTGCGGTTCGGAAGGCAGCAGCGCAGGCTCTCAAAAAGATCGGCGATCCACGCGCTGTCGAGGCGCTGGCATCCGGCCTGGCCGATGACAAGCTTCCTGGTCCAGGTTGGCAAACCGAGTTCGTTGTCGCGCTGGAGAGCTTTAATGATCCCCGGGCCGTCGAGCCTCTCATCAATTCTTTAAACCACCCGCAGGCCAAAGTTCGCCGCGCCTCTGCCTCCGCCTTAGGGAAGCTGAAGAATCCAGCTTCTATTCCCGCTCTTATTGCCGCGATCAAAGATCCGGACGCAGACGTTGCGCGAGAAGCTGGCGATGCCCTTGCAAAAATTGGACAGTCCGCTGTCCCAGATTTGTTACGCATTCTCGAAACTGAGCGCGGTTATCCACAGAACATTGCGGCTGAAGCTTTAGGTATTGCTGGCGACCCTGTTGCCATCCCCGCGTTGATCGAAGCGTTGAAAGAGAAGGACAGTTATTTGCAGATCACCGTTGCCAAGGCGTTGGCGCGGTTCAACGACCCTCGTGTGATCAGTCCGCTGATCGAAGCGCTTGATGAATCTTCCACCGCTGCTTTCTTTTACGGCGTTCGCGAAGAGGCCGAAATGTCATTGATCAAAATGGGGCCGACCGCCGTTCAGCCGTTGATCGACGCTTTGCATAGCCGATTTGGTCAATCGCGAGTGTTCGTCGCGAAGATGCTCGGCCAGATTCCGGATCCACGCAGTTTTGAGCCTCTCGTGTCGGTGCTCAGCGATCCAAATGCAGATGTTCGCAAGGCCGCGATCTATTCGCTGGCGGCAATCGAAAAGCGCCGTGCGATCGATCCGATTCTGCCCTTACTCGATGATCCGGATGCGCCGACGCGACGCGTTGCGGCGGAGACGCTTGTCAAAATCGGCTGGGAAATCAAAAGCGACGTTCATCAAGCCAAATATCTCGCTGCGCTTGGCAAATATACCGATGCCCTTGCCGTCGGTGATTGTGGTATCGAGGCGCTGCTCAGCTTGTTACACGATGACGATGATGGCGTCCGCAAAACCGTGTCCCGTGTCCTCGGTCGAACGGGAGACAGTCGCGTCCTACAGTCTTTGCAGTCGGCTGCGCTGAAGGAAACGAAACCCGAGATACAGAAGAACGTTATCGAAGCACTGGAAGCCGCTGGCCCATCTGCGGTGGCGCCGCTCGTTGTACTCCTGGAATCAGGCGATTGGAATCTCGTGCGTGTCGCCAGCAAAAGTTTAACGGCGTTGAAATGGCGCCCGGAAACGCCGAAGCAACAATTGCTGCACGCGTTGGCCACAGGAAATGCAGATGTTGCGGTGGACGCCGCGGAACTTGCGCCCGATGTTTTGAAGGCGGCGATGAAGGCGCCCGATAAAACCATCCAGAGCACCGCCGCCACCGTGCGTCTGACCCTCGAGAACATGCGTGTTCTCAAGGAACTCTCACAGGGAATCGCGCCGCGTCATGATGCCGATGGTGGAACGAAGATTGTCAGTGCCGTTCGGCTCGCGAACAACCCGCGTGGTCGAGCATTGCAAAAGCTCTTCACGCAATTGCTCGGCAGTTTTCGCGAAGCGACATTCACGATCGACGATCTGCCGCCGGTCGACGAAGAATTTATTACCGAAGTCCGGCTCTTGATTCAGAAAATTAAATTGTCCGGTGGACAGGTGCCGTCCTCGGAACAAAAAATGGCCCAATCGGATCTTCTGATTGAACTGGTGCAGCTCGGACTAGTAACTGGCACCGAATCCTCCGATTCTTTCCGTATCACGGACAAAGGCAAAGACTCCGAAATCATTCTGGATTAATTCGGACTCGATTACGGGATTAGCAGACTCAACCGCAATTCTTCACTATTCGTCGTTCCGCGAAGTCTCCGAAGCGCGGCTTCCAGCTACAACCCTCAAATGAGGGGTTTTCAAAGGGGAAAAAATCAGCTACAAACGGCCATCCCTCGAAGGTGCGCCGCCCCTCCAAACGCGTCGCCATAACACCATTATTATGAAAACCCAGGACTCTGTTCCTTCGTCGTCCGTACATTTTCATCACAGACCTCTGGCTCAATTATCGATGCCGGTTCTGTTTTTCGCAGCTGGCGCTGCGGCTGTTGCGTCCACTGATTATGGGCCTGCCGTTTGGCGGCCGGCTTGCTCAGGCAAGTGGTATTCCTCGGGATATGGACACCGTTTTTTTGTAATCCATGACATGGAAGGGTACTACTTGTCGTCGGTTTCTTATCTTCAACGGTGTGATGTTGGAGCCAGCGTTCACTACGCTGTGAATGGCAAGCACGATACCAGCACCGATGCGCCCGCAGGCCAGGTCTCGCAATTGGTGAGAGATGCTTACTACGCGTGGCACGCCCGTTGTTGGAATCAGTACTCCATGGGCACTGAGCACGAAGGTTTCGCCAGCCATCCTGCCTGGTTCACGGAAGCCCTTTATCAGGCGTCGGGAGATTTAACCGGCGCAAAATGTAATAAGTACAACCTGCCGAAAGACCGCAACCACGTCATTGCTCATGGACAAAAAAACGTCTCGTCTTGGCGGACGTGGGCCTCGAATCAAGGATACAGTTCGACGTGGATCAATTGTAACACGCACACGGATCCCGGCCCGTATTGGAACTGGTCGCATTACATGGACATTGTGCAAGGGAAGCCGTCCAAACCCAATCGCCCGACTCAATTGAAAGCAACCGTTGTCTCGTGGTCGAAGATCGACCTGAAGTGGACGGACAACGCTGACAATGAAAACGGTTTTGAAATTCAGAAGTCAGGCACCAGCAACACCGGGCCGTGGAACACGATTCACAACAATGACAATAATGATAAGAGCTACACGGTGACCGGGTTATCCGGGAACAATAAGTATTGGTTCCGGGTCCGCGCGTACAATGGTGCTGGCAACTCGGACTGGTCGAATGTCACCAGTGCCACAACGGACAACCGTTATCCGCCAAACGCACCGTCGAACCTGACAGCCGTCGCTAACAATGACGACAAGATCACGTTAAATTGGAGTGACAACTCCGGCAACGAAGATGGCTTCAAAATCTTCCGTTCCATCGACGGCACAGATTTCAGCCGTATCGATACGATCGGAGTCGATCGCCAAAGCTATGTCGACACTGGCCTGCGCGGTAACCGCAAGTATTGGTACAAGGTGCTCGCCTATAACGACGCTGGCGACGCAGCATCGAACAAAGCGAGCGACACCACTCCGCCGACAGCTCCTGATGGATTGGTGGCGACAAAAGTTGATTGGAACAGCATCAAGTTAAAGTGGAACGATAACTCGGGTGCAGAAGTCGGCTTTAAAATTGAACGCGCTTTGGATTCAGGCGGTTCACCTGGTAGCTGGAGCCAAATTGCGACCAACCCTGCCAGCGATCCGACGTACACCGACAACGGTTTAGCCGGCTCAACGAAGTATTGGTACCGCGTACGTGGCTATAATTCCTTCGGTAATTCAGCTTTCTCCAACACCGATAGTGCCACCACGGCCAACGAACCGCCTACCGTTGCAACCGTTGGCAACAAATCAGTCGTCGCAGGCAGCGAGTTGAAGTTCCGCGTGACGTCGACTGATCCCAACAAAACCACGGCTACGGATGCGTTTGCCGGTTTCCAAAGTTATACCGCTCCCACAGACGATGGACAGGTAATGTTCCGCGCGCCGCGATATTCCAGTGTGACGGATCAATTCATCGACGGTTCCGTAACCAATTACACCAAGGTTGTCACGACACAGCCGACTGGCAACGGCAGCTCGAAGGCGTTGAAGGTTCAATGGACGTTCAAGACCGGCATGAGTAATTACTGGCTGAGATTGCCGACCGCAAATACCGCCAATCTTCCTAACCCGGTGATCTCGCTGAATCAGTCGGTGCGGTTCCAGATTTACTCGACGAAGTCAATCAAGGTCGGCATCGCGATCCGCGAGACAACGAATAATCCATCCGTTGGACAAGACGGCGGTACCGATGGACCTGTTGAATACGTCGGGGTAACAAACATCTTCGGCGCTGATAACACTCCAGCCTGCACGCGAACGGTCAATGCCAACACGTGGACGACTCTGACATTCAACTGTCAAAAAGACCCGGCTCTCGCCGCGCCCGATAGTTCTGACCCGGCGGATGGAATCATCAAGACCGGCAAAGGTGTCCTGCAAAGTTTGCAGCTCGTTGGAAACGGCGGCACCGGCGCCTACACCGTCTACGTCGATGATTTCGAAGTGTACACGAACAACACGCTCGATTTTTCGTTGGAATACTGGAATGGCAGTGCATGGGCCTCCGCCAGCGCAATTGGAGCGAAGATTTATCAGTATAGCGGCGACTTTGTCTGGACGCCGACAGCAGCCCAGGCCGGCAACTGGAAGTTCCGCGTTCACGCAACCGATCAGTTAGGATTGGAAGACACTGATACGTTTACCGTCAGCGTATCGAGTGCAGGAAATACTCCACCCGCTCTCAATGCGATCGGGGATAAAACCGTAAAAGAAAATAATCTTCTCACGTTCGCTGCGAGCGCAACGGATGTCGATGTCGGACAAACGAAAACATTTAGTCTCGGCGCGGGTGCCCCGGCTGGCGCCACGATTGATCCTTCCACTGGCGTATTCAATTGGACTCCAAGTGAGTCTCAAGGCGGCGCCGTATATCCGATCACGGTCGTTGTGACGGACAACGGGTCCCCTGTTGCCAGCGATTCTGAAACCATCAACGTCACGGTCGACGATGTGAACAACGCGCCGACACTGGCAACCATCGCCACACAAACGGTGAACGAGAATCATACGTTAACGATCACGCCTTCGGCCACCGATTCGGATCTACCAACGCAGACTCTCACCTACTCGTTGCTCGTCGCTCCGCAAGGCATGACGATCAACACCAACACCGGTGTGCTGACATGGACACCGACTGAAAGCGACGGGCCGGACACGAATCAGGTCACTCTGCGTGTCACTGATAACGGTTCACCGAAATTGTTTGCCGAACGGACCTTTTCCGTCGTCATCACGGAAGGGAACCTCGCACCTGTTCTGACGATCCCAACGATGAGCAGCACGCTCGCCGCCATTGCCGACTTCGAAAACTACGAGGATGGAACGTACAACGGCACAGTGATGTTCCGTCAGCCAAGCTATTCCGGAAGCACGAGCACCTTCCTCGATCCGGCCCAGGCTGATTTGGTGACCGTCAGCACGAATGCTCCCGGAGAAAACGGCAGTTCCGTTCTTGCTGCTTCGTGGAGTTTCAAGACGGGCACAACAAATCCGTGGGTTCGTTTGACGACCTACTCGATGATCAGCAACACGTACTCGTTACCAAATCCAACCATCGATCTCACGAAACACCTGAAGTTCGATGTCTATTGCGATAAAGCGATTAAGGTCGCCCTGGGCGTTCGCGAAACCGGTACCTCTGCTCCTCTCGGTGATGACGGTGGTATTACCGGAACATTGGAATGGGTCGGAGCAACGAACTCGGTCGGCGGCATGCCGTTGGCAACTCGCAGCATTCCGGCGAATACGTGGGTCACACTTGATTTCGACCTGCCGAACGAATCGATTGCGGCCTTCACCGGCAACGGCGTTCTCGCGGGCGGCAAAGGTGTATTGGACCACATTGCCGTGGTGCCGAACGGCGGAATGGGCGCTTACAACCTTTATCTCGATAACTTCGAGATCATGAACTCGTCGGCTTCGAGCAACATCGTCATCAACACAGGCGAAGAAATCTCGCTCGCCTGCACCGCAACGGATGTCGATCGACCGGTGCAGACATTGACGTTCAGTCTCGATGCGGGAGCACCCACGAACGCATTCATCAATGACGCAGGCGTGTTTACATGGACACCGACGCCTGAACAAAGTCCGAGCACGAATGTCATTACCATTCGTGTGACAGACGACGGAACGCCGGCGCTGAGCGACGCGAAGACGATCACGATCAAGGTGAAGAAAGTGAATACGCCGCCTTCGCTGGCAACGCCGCCTGATTACTTCATCGAACAGAATTCCAGTGCGACGGTTTCGTTCACCGCGGATGCAACGGACGATGATCTCCCGGCAGATACATTGACCTACAGTTTGATAGGAACCATTCCACCGGGCGCCACGATTGATCCGGTCACGGGAGTCTTTAGCTGGACGCCGCCGACGTCGACGCTGACAACGTCGTTTATCACGATTCGCGTCACGGACAATGGCGTGCCTTCGCTTTACACGGAGCAACAGTTCGCTGTGTCGATCGTGCCGGCAAACACCGCGCCGACATTGACGTTGAGCGCACCACGCGTCACGGAACCGATCGTGAACTTCGAAACGTTCACAAACAATACGCCGAGCGGCAATGTGATGTTCCGCGCGCCTTCGTTCTCGACGACCACGACGAACTTCATCGACCTCGCTGTCACCAGTTATACGAAGGTGACAAACACCTTCCCTGCCGGAAATGCACGCAGCGGCGGCAAGACATTGGTCGCGAAGTGGAACTTCAAGACCGGCGTCTCAAATTATTGGGTTCGTTTGACCACGACCAATTGCGTGTCGATCCCAAATCCGACGATCGACCTCGGTGGTCGGATTAAGTTCGATATCTACACGAGCAAGTCGCTGAAAGTCGGTCTGGGCGTTCGCGAAACCGGAACGTCCGCCGAAAACGGTGCGAACGGCGGCACGACGGGCGGCATTGAATGGGTCGGTGTGCCTGCGAAGAACGGGACGTCGCCGAATCCGAGCCGCGTCGTGAACGCCAACACCTGGACCACGCTCGAGTTTGATCTGCCCACGGAAGCCGTGACCAACTTCTCCGGCGGCAACAGCGTGCTCGCTACCGGCAAAGGAGTTCTGGAGCATCTCGCGCTGGTTGGAAACGGTGGAACGGGCGCTTACACCGTTTATCTCGACAACTTTGAAGTGGTGAACATCGCTTCCACGACAAACCTGATCACGGTGAAGTCAGGCAGCGAATTATCTCTCGCCGCTTCAGCAACCGATCCAAATCCAGGAGCCGGCGTGAGCTTTGGATTAGATGCAGACTTCGCTGAAACGCATCCGACAGCGACGATTAATTCCACGAACGGCGCCTTCAGCTGGACGCCGTTGTCCGCAGATGTGGGAACCACAAATGTTGTGACGATCTTTGCCGAAGACAGCCCGACCAACGGCGGGATCACGAAGAGCGACGCGAAGACATTTAGCGTCGCCGTGGTTGCCGATGCCGTGGCCGCGCAAGGAACCAGCGAGTTTGTGGCCGGTGGCGACTCAATCGAGGTGACGTGGGATTCTGTCGCTGGAAAGACCTATGCTGTGCAATCGCGCAGTGGAGATGAAGCTTGGACCACTGTGCAAACGGTTGTGGCGACCGAAGGCGTGACATCGGTCCACGTGCAAAACGATGGTCCCGACAGCCACATCCGCGTCGTGGAAGTGAGTGACGCTTCTTCGAACGAATAACGAGCACTGCTAACACTACAGAGCCCGGAGATGATTCTCCGGGCTTTTTTTGTAGCGGCGGTTTCCAACCGTCGCAAATTATTCGTCCCCAGTAGTGGTTAAGGACAGATGCCGGTGGAAACATTCGTCGGCGAGCGTGACAAAAATCCCCCACGTGGAAAGTGCTCTCGGCGTCCCGGCAACGTTTTTTACGCCGTCGAAAAGTGCGCTTGGGGAGTCGAGAAGGGTTTTCGAACGCGTGGAAAACGCCTCTCGACATGTCGAGAGCCCTTTTTCGCGCGCAAAAACCATTCTCGACTACCCGAGAGTACTTTTTCTCTCGTCCGAAAATCCTTCTCGGCAAGTCGGACGCACTTTTTACGCGTTCTAAAACCTCTCTCGACTAGTCGGGAGTACTTTTCTACTGCGTAAAAAACCTCCCTGAGACGCCGAGAACACTTTTCGACGCATCCAAAAACGCTTCTCGGCATGCCGAGAACGTTTTTCAACGCGTAGGAAAAGTATTCTATTTACCTGGAACAAAGGTGTTTCTGAAGATTGAGAGTATCCTTAAGATTTTCGGCTGTTTTAAACAATCGGTGGGGGGGGGCGCCCAGGCGCGCGGATTGTTTAAACAGGATGAAGCGTAGGGCTCAAGCACAAAAAGTAGATAACACAATTCATTCCCCCTCTCCCTTTTAATTAGGGCTCGTCAGAGCCTCGCCCCACCCATGCACGATGAGGCCTCTCCGAGGCTATTCCATTGAAAATGTCCACGAACCGGGAAATTCGCGCCCATGTTTCTCCTTTTTGGTCAAAACACACTCAAAAGATGCCGCCAAAATTTTTCGAAAAACTGAAGCCAAAACTCAATTCCAATCAATAAAATCAGGGGTGCCAGGTGGTGACACGGCTTCGCCGAAATCTTGTCATCACCCCCCTCCCAATTTTTCTGAAATACTGTGTCCCGTTCGATCTGGAACCAAATGAATCCGGGGCGAACAAACGCAAAGACAGGGTGAAACAATGAAACTCACCCACGTTGCAGGTCGGCTAACGATGTGTTGGTCGACAGAAACCGCGGCGGTCTTTGTGCGCAGTTATAAAAACAAAACAAAGAAAGAAAAAATAAATGAAAACAGAAATAACATACACACCAGCAGCGCTGATTTATCTCGCCGACAAAGCGAGCTTCGGTGCTGCCCTATATACGGTCGCCATTGGATTGCACCACAATTCACAGGCGAAAATACAAGCGGATCGCACTGCCCTGCACGCGGCACGCTTAAACCTGGAGCAGGGACGTGACCTCGTGGCCGAACGCCGCGCGATCATCCGTGACCTGGTCAATCAAGGCCGTGAGTATCTCACTCTTGGCCGCGATATTCTGAAACCGCATTTGGGTTCACAACACTCCGATGCATGGACGGTGACCGGTTTTGCTGATTCGTTGCGTGTTCCGGATAACGTGATCAACATGACCACAGTGTTGGAAATGTTTGCAGATTATCTTGGCGATCATCCCGATCGCGAAGATGCAAACCTGAACATCACTGCAGCGCGTGGCCTGGAGTTGTTCAATGACCTGACCGCCGCGGACAATGCGTTCAATACGCAAAAGAGCGCGGTGGAAGCATTGACTCTGACGCGTGATAACGCGGCAGCGGCGTTGCGACGACGCCTCGTTGGGTTGAAGGATGAACTTTCGCAGTTGCTGGGACCTTTGGACCCACGCTGGTTAGAGTTCGGCTTTAATATGCCCGGCGCTTATGAAAGCCCTGAAGCACCCGAGAACCTGGCCTCGCAATTGATCACCGCAAGTTCCTTCGCCTTGACCTGGGACGCAGCTCCGCGCGCGGACTATTACCGCGTTTGGAAGCGTGTCCAGGGCGTCGATGACGACTTCGTTGCCATCGGTTCGCCGGTTGATGCGGACTTCACGATTCAGGACTTGCCGGCGAATGCGACGATTGAGATCGCCGTGTCGGCAGTTAACAACGGCGGCGAAAGCTCACGTTCAACCGCGATTACGATCGTAACTCACTAAAACGAAAGGACGATTGTAACTGAAACGGACCGGCGCACAGCAATGTGCGCCGGTTTTTTTATTTATGATTGGGATGTCGAGGATTTTAATATCGGACGGCTGGTGCGACTCTCGTAGAGTGTGGGTCGTCAAAGATGAAGGGGGTAATACTTTAAAGATATGAAAATCGATCCTGCCGCTGGTGATCCAACGAGAATTGAAGAAATCCAGCGGCACATCGCACACCATATAGGAGAACCCGCGAACGTGATTCACGAGCACGTTTCGGAAAAGGTTCATATCGATATTCATATAGTTAATCCCACGCGACGATTCCCGTTCTATACTCTCGTTACCTCAGGTATGAGCACATTGCCGATGAATACGCCCATTGGTAAATCTGCCCAGCGGTTTGCGGAACTGTGCCTCGCTTTGCCTAGCGATTGGCCCATTTCCAATGATGCGGTTGAGTATTGGTGGCCGATGACAATACTAAGATTTTTGGCGCGATATCCCCATATCGCTCAAACTTGGATTGGCCTTGGCCATACAATAGTTCTCACCCCCGGTGATCCACCTAAGCCGTTCGACGAAAGCACGCGATTAAACTCTGTCATTATATTTAGGCCAATATTTCTTCCCGAGGCTTTTTCTACGCTCCAGTTGAGTTCTGACACGGTAATCCAGTTTTACACTGTAGTCCCCCTGTTTGAAGAGGAGCGGCAATTTGCAATTCGTAATAGTTCGGAAGAGTTATTTTCGAAATTCAAAAACAAAAACGTTGGCGAACTGCTACAGCCACAACGACCAACTGTTTTGGATGAAAATGAATAACCACTGAAAGATAGCACGCGTTTTCGGCGCCCCGAGGAACGCCGCCCTTAACAATACACACAAAAAACCGCCTATTTGGCGACCGCGTATTAGGCAAACTGCTGATGCGGAGAAACGGGGGAAATGTATTAAAACTTTTTGAAAAAAGCCCTTGTGAAAAAATTCACAATGCGGCAACTTCACCCCCACTTTCGAGTTTGACCGCCGCATTTTGCGGCAGGGGACGATTGTCCCTAATGACTTTTTAGCGCAAATGAAGTCGATTTTAGCAGCGTTCGTATTGTTCGTCTCGGCGTTGTTCATTCACGCAGAGGCGCCAGCCACCCATGAATCCACGGAACCGACCATCAAAGAGGTCGCCGAAGAGGGTGTGCCCATGGAAAATGCCGAAAAACATGGCCTCCATGAGGTCGAACACGCTGAACACGGTCTTCCGCAAGCCGCTCCTGAAGTATTCCATCTTGGCCCGATTCCAGTAACGAACTCCATGGTTGTCACGTGGGTAGTTGCTCTCGGTTTGATCATCTTTGCTCAATACGCAACCCGCAATATCAAGCGCATTCCTGAAGGTGCACAGAACTTCTGGGAATTCCTCGTGGAAGGTTTGCATAACTTCCTCGAAGGCATCATCGGTCGCGATCTGGTTAAACACACGTTCTGGTTCTTTGCCACGGTGTTTATCTTCATTCTCTTTTCGAACTGGGCTGGTTTGATTCCAGGTGTTGGCTCGGTCGGTTGGGGGCATCCTGGTCCGGACGGCAAGCTTCACCACATCGCGACGCCGCTGCTGCGTGGCGTCAATGCGGACCTGAACATGACCCTCGCGATGTCGATGGTGTTCTTCGTTTGCTGGACCTACTGGGCGCTCAAATCCAACGGCCCGGGCGGTTTTATTCTCCATTTGTTCGGACCGAAGGGTGATACCACCGGTGCGCTGAAGGTATTGATGATCCTCGTCTTCATTGCGGTTGGTGTTCTCGAAGTCGTTTCCATTTTGTTCCGCCCTGTTTCACTGAGCTTCCGTCTCTACGGAAATATCTTCGCCGGTGAAAACATGCTCGAAGCCATGGCGAATCTCGGTGGCACTTACTTTGGTTGGTTGTTCCCGATCCCGTTCTATTTCATGGAATTGTTGGTCGGTCTCGTGCAAGCGCTGGTGTTCATGTTGCTGACGGCGGTGTTCACGCTGCTGATCTGCACACACGAAGAAGGACATCATCCCGCTCACGAACACTAAAAGATTTCAGCGGTTTGACCGTGACCCGATTGCGGGAGCCGTTGAGTAAAAACGAAAGGTAATAATATGTTAACGCCTATGTTGGCAGAAATGACCGGTAACTTCCACGTTGCAGCCGCCGCCGCTGGCGCTGCGATCGGTGTAGGTATGATCGGTATGAAGGCTTCAGAAGCCGTCGGTCGTAATCCTGGTGCAGCTACCAAGATTCTCGTCCAAGCGATTCTGAGCACGGCCTTCGCTGAAGGCATCGTGTTCTTCGCCATTTTCTTGGCGAAGTAATCGGCTTCAGGCGCGGGCGCCAGCCCGCGCCTGACATTAGCTTAACAGAACACTTTTTATGATCTATTATTTTTTTGCAGAAGCAGGTGGCGGTATCGGTGAGTTGGCCCGTTCGACCGGCCAGCAGTTCGGTTTTCATTGGTCCATCTTCCTCGCGCAGGTCGGCAGCTTTGTTCTTGTCGCGTTTCTTTTGAAGAAGTTCGCTTACGGCCCGATTCTAAAAGTTCTCGAAGAACGCCGTAACACAATCGAGCAAGGTCTCGCGAACGCTGAAAAGATCAAAGCGGAACTGGCCAGCACCGAGCAGGCTCGCAAACAAGTTTTGGAACAAGCCAACACGCAAGCCAACAAGTTGATCGAAGAAGCTCGCGCTGCCGCTGCCCGCGTGCAGGAGCAGGAAACGCAGAAGGCAATTGCCGCTGCCGAACAGATCATTGCGAAGGCGCGCGAAGCTGCTGCTGCGGATCATGCCCGCATGATGGCTGACTTGAAGAAAGAAATCGGCCGTCTCGTGGTCGAAACAACCGCGAAGGTCACCGGCAAGGTGCTCACGTTGGACGACCAGAAGAAACTGGCGGAAGAAACCA
>CBHWET010000021.1:0-26821 GCA_966112985.1 uncultured bacterium
ATGGGCGTCTGATAGAGAATCAACCATCAGGTGATCTGGATGCGACAGTCGGACTACAGAGATAATCTCACGTCCCCATTCTGCTTTCCGTTTGGCATAAAAGTTCCGATTTTGCTCCGGCGACCGCACTGGCCAAACCAACCGTAAATTCGCAGTTTTTCGCAAGTCACTGAATTCCAAACTCCTGCAAACGGCCAACCCGCGGGATGGACCGATTTCAAACTCTTTAGAATCCGTCCAACCGTCGTCTGGGCCCTTTCGGAAGAGTTTGGAAGACGACCAACCGCGAGATGGACGTCTTCCGAAGAGTTTGCAGACCGTCCAGACGCGAGTTGGACCGACTTTGGAGACTTCCAGAACCGTCCAACCCGGGGGAAAAGGGTCAATTTGACTTCCAAAACCGTCTAACCCGCGGGCTAGGCCCTTTCCGAACTCTCCGAAACTCCTCCAGAACGCGGTTGGTCGTCTTCTGGAGAGTTCAAAAACCGTCCAGACGACGGTTGGACGGTTTTCAAACTCTCTTTTTCCCGTCCATCCCGCGGGATGGGCCTGTTTGGAAGTCTCCAGAACCCGTCCATCCGCGAGATAGTCGCCTTTAGAAATCGGCGAAACTGGTCTAGACGCGGGCTATGCCTTTCCTGAAGAGGTCAAAATCCGTCCAGACGATGGTTGGACCGATTTGGAACTTCCCTTCTGAGGGTCATCCCAGAGGTAATATCTTCTTCGGATATGGAACATCCAGTGGACATTCGCTCCCACGTACGATTGTCTTGCGGGGTGGGGAATATATCGGGCATTGTGGGCGGTTCCTGGATGAAGTTGCTGGCGGCCATTTTCGCGGTGTTGTCTTTCGCAGGTAGCCTCGTCGCGACTCCGGCTTTGATTCCGCTTCCGCAGCAGATGCAGGTTCAGCCCGGGACATTTACTCTCTGTCCGTCTCAAGTCATTCCAGGCGCGCCGTCCGTTGCATCCACTCGCATCCTCGTCGACGCCGGGTCACGGGAAACGGGTGAATACCTGTCGCTGACGCTTTTTAAATCCACGGGATACAGGTTTGAAATCACCACAAACCTCGGGCTGACTGCGGTTATTCCCACGGTGCTGCTCACCACCAACAATGCGAATGCCGCCCTCGGTGGCGAAGGATACGAACTCATCGTTGAGACGAATTCGATCGTGATTCGCGCGCCCACGAGTGCCGGGTTGTTTTACGGCGTCCAAACATTGCTTCAATTGCTGCCGCCGGACGTGTTGTCGTCCCGTCCGGTCACAGGAGTCGTGTGGAGCGTTCCATGCATTTCGATCCAGGATGCGCCTCGATTTCCATGGCGTGGCTGGATGCTCGATAGCGCGCGTCACTTCTTCAACAAAGATGAGGTGAAGAAGTTTCTCGATGAAATGGCGCTGCATAAGTTGAACATGTTCCATTGGCACCTGGATGATGATACGGCATGGCGGATTGAGATTAAGAAGTGGCCGTTGCTCACGCAGGTCGGTGCGTGGCGAACCAATATTAACTTTGGATTGAATCCCCGTTCGAGCACGGCTTATGGCGATGACGGACGTTACGGTGGCTTTTATACGCAGAACGATGTGCGGGAAATTGTGGCCTACGCGGCGCAACGGCACATCACGGTCGTACCTGAGATTGAAATGCCGGGACATTCGACAGCAGCGGTGAAAGCTTATCCGCAATTCGCCTGCGGTTGTGCGACTTGCGCGACGAATACATCAAGTCTCGATATTACCAATTCGAATGCGAACGGAGTTTTCTGTGCGGCGAAGCCGGAGACGCGGGAGTTCCTGCACGATGTGTTGACCGAAGTAATGGAGTTGTTTCCGGGGCCTTACATTCATATCGGCGGAGACGAGGTGAATTCATTTAATTGGCAGCGGCATTCATTGGATCAGGACCTGATGGCGAGTTTGGGAATCACTTCGACACAAGAATATCAGAGCTATTTTACGCAGCAGATCGCCAATTGGATCAAGAGCCAGGGGCGAACGATGATTGGCTGGAGCGAGATCATGAACGGGGGAGTCGTTACGAACTCGGTGTTGATGGACTGGAAGGTGGGGACGAGCAGTCGGGCGATCCAGGCAGCAACCAATCAACAGTTTGTTGTGATGACGCCGACGACGTATTGCTACATCAACGAATGGGAAACGGGTAGTTCCAGCGGTGCTGGCGTTATCTGGTCGAATGAACCTCCCGCGCAATCGGGATTCGTGCCATTGAGCACCTGTTACAGCATGGAACCAGTTCCTGCGGCGTTACCCGCACAATTTACGAATTACATCCTGGGCGCGCAGGGGAATTGTTGGGCGGAATACATTCCGTCGGCGTTGAATATGGAATTCCGCATGTTCCCACGATTGTGTGCACTGGCGGAAGTAAATTGGACGGCTCCGGCGCTGAAGGATTTTAACGACTTTACGAATCGCCTTGTCATTCACAAGCAACGGCTCGCCAGTATGGGAGTGAATTACAATCCGAGCGCAACACCGCCCTCCATTGCGGCCTGGTCGCAAACGCAGATCTCCACGAACTATTCCGTTTTAAACTGGAACATTACTTCGAGCATTACCAATGCGGGCGAGGTTGATGTGAGTTTTTGCTGGAAGACCGGGTCGCATGGTCTGGACATCGCTTGGACGGCGTTGCTGGAGGATGGCGCCGAGATTGATCGTGATACTCACGCGGGATTTACTGGTGTGACGCCGTCGAAACCGATTTATGTCTTACGCCTTCCGGCACGGCGGCCGACGGCTACTTACACGTTGCAGGCTTTTGCGGCCGGACGCGGAGGAACCAACTCCAACGGAATTGTGTATCGGACTAATTGGGACTGAAGCATGCGTGGACTATCAACATTACTGCTGACCGTTTTCGCTGCGACGTTTCTCGCTGCCAACGCGAAAGCACAGTCTCTGTTGTTCACAACGTTGTCCGGGAATACTGTTGCCGGAAGCGCTGATGGAACGACGGCGAGCGCGAATTTCAATCTCCCAACGGCGGTCGCCGTCGACAGTGCGGGCAATGTCTACATCGCCGATACGCAGAACAGCACGATTCGCAGGATTGGAACGAACCAGATAGTAACGACAGTTGCGGGGTTGGCTGGAAGTGTGGGCGCGGTCGATGGCACAACGAACATTTCACGTTTCTACGCTCCGCAAGGTTTAGCCGTCGATGCGGGCGGAAATCTGTATGTTGCTGACACTGCTAACGGAACCATCCGAAAGATTGGTACGAATGGAATAGTGAGTACGTTAGCCGGCTCAGCGGGAACATTGAACAGCTTCGATGGCATCGGCACCAATGCGAATTTCTTCCATCCTGAAGGCATTGCGTTTGACGGTGCCGGAAATCTTTACATCGCCGATACGTGGAATCATACGATACGCAAAATTACCGCGGCTGGTTCTGTGACGACATTGGCGGGCCTGGCTGGATATGTGGGAAGCAGTGATGGGACTAACAGCAAGGCGCGATTCAATCGCCCGGCAGGGATTGCCGTCGACGGCGCGACCAACGTGTTCGTGACCGATTCGATGAATCATACGATTCGCAAGATTTCGCCTGGCGGCGCGGTGACAACGATTGCAGGTCTGCCCGGTTGCTGGGGGAGGGCGGACGGGACGAACTCTACAGCGCGATTTTTCCAACCTCAGGGCGTGGCGGTCGATGGTGCAGGCAATGTGTTTGTTTCCGATTCTGGAAACCAAACGATTCGGAAGCTGTCGCTCTCGGGAACAAATTGGATTGTGACAACTGTTGCGGGTTTTTCAGGAACGGCGGGGCATCTCAATGGCACGGGCGACAAGGCTCGGTTTTCTTTTCCGGGTGGGCTTGCGGCAAACGGCGCTGGTTACCTGTATCTGGCGGATGCCGGAAACAATAGCATCCGCCGCGAGAGCTTCGAACTGACGACGTTTGGTGTTTTGGGTGATGGGAGATTACATTTCACCCTCAACGGGAAGCCGAACCTTCAATATGAAATCGGTTCGTCGACGAATCTTTCAGCGTGGTCGGTGGTGACAAATCTTTCGGGTGCAGACGGGGTTTTGAACTTCACTGAAGCATCCTCGAACTCGAAACGTTTCTACCGTGCACGACTTTTGCCGTGATCCCTTCATCACGGTTGGATGTTAATCCACATTGGCGATGACCACGCTTGATTGCCATCAGCTTGATTGAGCCGGACATAAAACGAGTGCGGCCCGGTCAAAGTCTTGTCTGCGGTGATCGTAAAGTTTTGAAGTTCGCGTTTGCCTGGTTGGAAAGTGCTTTTGACAAGCCCATCGACGAATAACTCCATGGAAGTAATGGACGCTGTTCCTGTCGCACTCACGTTGAGCTGCGGCGGTTGTTGCACGGTGAACTTTTCTCCCATCCAATGATTGCCGCATGTGACACGAAGCATTATGTGGGCAGTCGCAGCAAAGGTTCGGCGTGCCTGTAACGCGCGAAAAATCGATTCGCGTGTCGGTTTCTCAGCCCAGACACACGCGAAGCTTGCGCCGGTGGAAAGATGGTCACTGCTGGCGATGAATCCGACCTCGTTACCACTATCCAGACCTTCCTTCGCGTCAGATTCGCAGGTGTGATTGCGGAAGCCTTGGAATATTTCCATTAAAGGACGATGCTCGCGGTCGTTTTTGTTCCAGAGCACAGAGTTAAATGGTTGGTGCGGAATTGTGAAGGTGTTCGTGTCGAGCTCCTTCCAGAACTCAGAATGTGGATACGTGTGCGGGCGCAACATGTCGTCGCGCAATGAAATGACATTATGATCGGTTTCGCCGCGGCTGCGTTCGTAGGAGTAAAAGGGGACGAACGAATTCGTCAGGGCATGGCGGTTTACTTCCTTGCGGATGCGCTGCCAAAGGAGCGACAGGGGATCACCTTGCGCGATGTCGTGCGTGTGATCCGTCACGCCAAGGAAGTCCAAGGGCGCAGCGTCGATACCGTAACGATAAGCGTCGTCCATCGTCCCGTCACCGGGCCAAAAGCAGAGTGAGATATCGGTGTGGCGATGGAAATCGCCGAAGAACAGTTCGTAGTGTTTACCGTTGGAATCGAAAACAGGGCGTGGGACTTTGGAGGCAATTCGAGCTTTCGTTTCGTCGCCGCGATAGATTGATATCGTTTGCACTTTTGCGGGCTGTCCGGTCAACTTTTCCAAAAGGGCGATTTCGGCGAACGCAATCCCCCGCGACATCTGGTCGTTGTCCATCGGTGCTTTTGATACGGCAACTTCAGCCTGCGGTTTCTTTTTCTTTTTGCTCTTCGGAGCACCCTCTTCGTCTTCATCCGCGGCGACGGCGCCTTTCTTCGCGATATCATGAACCACCTTTTCCGGCGCGAGTCTGTCCTCAACCCAGTTTTGTGGATGGCGTCGATCCGTCCGGCCAAAAGTCCATGCAACGGAAATGCCGCTGGTCTCTGAAGCGACCGAAATGCGTTGCAAGGCGTCGCCCTGGCCTTCATTGAAGCGATAGAGTTTTGACCACGTATCGTTTGCCAGGCAGCGGGCGTAAATGCCCCAATCATCCTGCACGTGAGTTTTCCCGGTGATGCCCATTAACGGCATATAGAAATGGCGATAGACGATCCACAAACGATCCATCCCATCGACAGCGAGTTGAGGTGATTGATAAAAGACGCCGAGTTGTTTAACGCCCGCGGGAGCATTCGTGCGGGCGATTGCGTCCGCAAACGATATTTGTGGCAGTTCGATCGCGCGCATTTTTTCTTCCCGACTGATCAATTCGGCAACGTGCAATTTGCGAAAGCGATGGAGGGAGCCGACGTCGTCGGACATTTTGTGTGAGTCCTTGCGGGCGTCCGTTCGTGGGCGGTAGGCTTTGCCCCAATTCGGACCGTCTTCTTCCCAGGAAACCCAGACACGTCCTTGTTTATCGGAAACGACTTGCGCATTTGCATTGAAGTTCGTTGAAGAGGTGAGCGCAGTGATTGGGCCCCATTGTCCCGCAATCATTTGGCGGCTTTGGATATTGTAACTCGTGCCGTTATACGAATCCCATACCACTACGACCGTATTGGCGGGCGTTACAGTGATGCTCGGGTGCCAATCGCCCAGAGGTGAAGCACTTACCTGAAACGGAGTAGCCTGGTCTTCGTTGCCGACGGACCGGGCGAAGATGTCGAATTGTCCACGATTGTCCGCTTGCCACGTCATCCAGACACCGTGCTTTGGCGACGCACTGACAGAGTGGTGAATATTCGCCGCGGTGCCCGTGGTTACGAGTCCTGATGCATTCCCGAACGGAGAGAATGTTTTTGCATCGTGTGTGCGTTGGAAGGCATGGATGTTCCAGTTGCCGCCTGTGGCCGCTTCGTAGGTCAGCCAGAGATTCGTCTGTGCATCGCGAGTGAGCGTCGGGTTCGCGTAATCGCCAGGTTGCGGCGTGATTTGCTGCTTTTCAGTCCAGTTCCCTTTTTCGTCACGTCTGCCAAACCAGATCACATCTCCTTTGCCTGGTTGAAATTCCAGCCAGGTCAAACAGGTATTACCGTCTGAATTGACGAGAGAAGCGTCGTATAGAAGGGGATTACCGAGCTTGGCGGCAGTGACAGAGGTTGCCGGGTCGTAGACGAACATGTTTTCGGCGCTGCCGACAATCGCAAAGCCAAATAGGCAAAGAGCTGTGATTCGCATCTGGTAATCAGGACGTTGCATCTTGAGAAAGGTTGCAGAAAGCGCTGGCTTCTATCGCATCGTGGTTCAGTAACCGTTTTTAGGCCTTCACTAAACCTGCATGAGTGCTCTCGTGCAGGTTTTTTTCTTTTCCGTTGCATCGCGTTCTTTGTTTCCAATAGTTTCGTTCTATTGATGCTTCTTAAAGTTGTCGACGTCAGTAAAACCTATGGAGGGACTGCCGGGAGTGCAGTGCTGCCGGTTCTCAATGGGATTTCAATGCAGATTGACCAGGGGCAATCCGTCGCCATCGTTGGTCCGTCCGGATCTGGCAAGAGCACCTTGTTGAACATTATCGGCACACTCGATTTCCCGACCACCGGCAAAGTTTTTTTGGAAGGGGATGACATTGGCGGTTTGGACGAAAACCGAACGGCTGCGGTTCGCAATCGCAAGATCGGATTCATCTTTCAGGCTCATCATCTCCTGCCGCAATGTAACGTCTTGGAGAACGTCCTTGTTCCGACGTTGCCAGATAAATCATTGCGAACTGGGGCCGAGGAGCGCGCGCGAAAACTGCTCGAACGGGTCGGGCTCAGCGAACGTCTCTTACATCGCCCCGGGCAACTCTCTGGAGGGGAAAGGCAACGCGTGGCCGTTGTTCGCGCTTTAATCAATCAGCCAAGGCTTCTGCTGGCGGATGAGCCGACAGGCGCTCTTGACCGAAAATCTGCCGACGATTTGATTGAGCTCCTGCTTCAACTTAATCGCGAACAAAACGTCGCTCTCATTGTCGTGACCCATGCTCCCGACGTTGCCGCGCGGATGCAACGACGGTTCGAATTGCGTGACGGAAAAATCGTTTCCGAAAAATAATTGCAACGGTCAACGTGTGTTAGCCGTAGCACCTTTGGCAAAAATCTTTGACAACAGTTGCCAAACGTTGTGCCATTGCCCGCATTCTTAAGCAGAAACCATTTTCAATTCTGGAGACATTCTTGTGAAAAAATATAACGTCGGAATCATCGGTTATGGATGGGTTGCTACCGCTCATATCGCAGCCATCAACGCCACCAACCAGGCACAAGTCACTGCGGTTTATTCTTCGCGCCAACTCGACGATGCCGAACTCAGCAAGAAGTGGGGGACGCCGATCAAGAGCTACACAGACCTGAATGCGATGCTTGCCGACAAGAGCATCAATGTCGTTTCCGTCTGCAGCTATCCTTATCAGCACAAAGATCACGCTGTCGCTGCCGCGAACGCCGGCAAGCACCTCATCATTGAGAAACCACTCGCCCTATCTTGGAAAGACTGCCTCGCCATTGAAGCGGCGGTGAAAAAGAACAAGGTGAAAACCTGCGTCTGCTTTGAATGCCGGTACTCCAGTCAGTTTATGGTCACCAAGTCAGTCATCGACGAGGGATTGCTCGGTGAATTGCACTACGGTGAAGTCGATTATTATCACGGCATCGGACCTTGGTATGGCCAATTCCGCTGGAACACTCGAAAAGATGCGGGTGGCAGTTCGTTGTTGACGGCCGGTTGCCATGCCCTTGATGCCTTGCTTCTGTGCATGGGCGATGAAGTGGAAGAAGTCACCAGTTACGATACAAAATCAAAGAGCAAGATTTTCAAACCATACGAATACACGACGAGCAGCGTCACGATTCTGAAATTCAAAGGCGGCAAGATCGGCAAATGCGCCGCGATCGTCGATTGTTTACAGCCATATTATTTCCATACGCATCTCTGCGGCAGCGAAGGCAGCCTGCTCGATAACAAGTTTCACTCGATGAAGCTTCAGACGAACAAGCACGGTTGGAGCAGTCTCTCGATGAAGATGTTGGATTCCGGCGACGTTTCGGATCATCCGTACACGACGCAGTTCCAGGCGTTCTTTGACGCTACCGACGCGGGCAAGGAGATGCCGTTGACCAGCCTCAATGATGCGATGAAGTCGCACCAGGTGATCTTTGCGGCAGACAAGTCGGCGGCAACAGGCAAACCTGTTCGCCTGTAATCCGCAAAACGGAAGATTTTCATTTGGGTTTCGTTCACGTTTTCGTGTAGAAAACTGTGTATGCCTATTCATTTGCCTCCGATTTCCCGGCGCAGCTTTCTCAAAAGTTCAGCCCTCGCAACAGCGGCCGCTGCGGTCGCCCCAAATCTTTTGGCGGCATCGCACGACGAGGACAGCTGGATTTTCTTTTCTGACATTCATATCGCAGCGAACCGCGAAGCAGCGGCGCGTGGAACAACCATGGCAAAGAACTTTCAAGCTGCGGTTGAAGAGGCGACGAAGCTGCCGAAGCGGGCTGCCGGCGTGATTATTTCCGGTGACTGCGCTTTTGATTCAGGGCAGGTCGCTGATTATGCGACTTTGACCGAACTGCTGAATCCTCTCCGCAAGGCGGGTCTTCCAGTCAATGTTATGGTCGGGAATCACGATCAGCGCGAACACTTTTGGGGTGCACTGAAAGAAGCCAAGGCGGCGAAAAGGCCGTTAAAAGATCGTCATGCAACCATCGTCAAAACCAAACGCGCCAATTTCTTCCTCCTCGATTCGTTGGAAAAAACGAAATCCACGCCTGGTTTATTAGGTGACGCCCAACGCGAATGGCTGAAAAAGGCATTGGACGCCAACGCCGACAAGCCGGCAATCGTCGTGAATCATCACAATCTTGATGACGGATCTTACCCAGAGTTCAAGGGCGCCTTAATTGATACGAAGGAACTGTTTGAAATCATCCGTCCTCGCAAACAGGTGAAGGCTTTTGTTTACGGTCACACCCATCGTTGGCATGTCCATCAGGACGAAAGCGGGATTCACATGGTAAACCTGCCTCCAACAGCGTACGTGTTCAAACCGGAACATCCTCAAGGATGGGTTCATGCTAAATTGGAAGAGGGGGGAGCGAAGTTTGAGCTAAGTTGCGTAGACAAAGCTCATAAAGATCACGGTCAGGTCGCAGACCTGAAATGGCGTGCGTAACGGTCAGTGCGACATAAAAAACGCGACTGAAAGCACGATCGCCCAAAAAACTGACGCGCCGACCAGGAGGGGAATGACCCCTTCGCCGTATTTGCGTTCGTCGAATGAATCCATGGAATTAATTAAAGAGCAATTTTGTTACCATCGCATCCGCGAGAAAGATGAAACGGCCTTCAGGGATTTGCCCGACGTTTGAAGATCATTCGTAAACAATATAAATGGAACCACTTACAAATCAGCAGATCCGGAAGTTGCGCGCTCTCGGACAACATCTCGATCCGGCAGTGAAAGTCGGCAAGGCCGGATTGAGTGAAAATTTCCTCAAAAACGTGGACGACGCACTCAATGCGCTGGAGCTCGTCAAAGTTAAGTTCGACGAGTTTAAGGAGGAGAAGAAAACCTTGGCGCCGCAGCTCGCCGAGAAGACAAATAGCCATCTCGTTCACCGCGTCGGTAATGTGGCGGTCCTTTTCCGTCGCAATTCTGATCCATCCAAGCAGAAAATTCAGTTTTGAAGGGCGAGGGGAAGCACCAAAAACCAACATCCAAGCTCCATAGAATCACCAAGCCCCAACATTGCAGACCCCAGGGCGATCAGGCGCCCGTCCCACAATGGGCGCCGGTTTTTCGGAACTCAGATCCGCTGCAATTCGATTCGCTTTGGTTGAGCCTCAATTTCAACTGTTCAAACCTTAGTCCATTCGTAAGCCACTCATTTACAGCCCTGTAGAAAGTGCTTCGACGCGTCGCGGACCTAATTCCAGCCTGAAAATGAGGCTTCGACGCGGGCGATGACCCATTTCTAAAGTGAAAATGACCCTTCGACGGCGTCGATGAGGCGTTTTCAGGTTGAAATTACCCCTTCGACGGCGTCGAAGAGTCGTTTCCAGCCTGAAAGTGGGGCTGCGACCGCGTCGAAGGGTCGTTTATAGAATGAAAATTCCTCAACCGCGCGTCGATGGGGCATTTTCAGGCTGAAATTGAGGGAAATTTTCGTCGCGGGGAAATTTCCAGAGTGGATTTGAGCAAACTTTTCGTCGCCAGGTCGCGGGGAGGATGTTTTGAAGTGAATTGAGCGCGGAGCAGGTTTTTTCAACGTGAAATTTACTCCGCTGCGCGCGGATCTCCCATTGTCAGGATGATTTTGGGTGCAGCGTGTGTCGAGTCTCCTTTGTTACCGTAGAAATGGCGCCGCGGCGTTGTCGGGAGACATTTTACTCCGGAAATTCTGCGCGAGCATCGGGAAAGATCGCTTTGGTTACCTGCTATGTCCGAGCGACTTCGGGAGATCAATCCGTCTTTTGGGGAGCAGGGCACACGAGAGGAAAAGAAATAGGCGATGAAGACATTACCACCGTCGCCTGCGGCGTATTAGAAATGGCTGTCGAAAGATAGAATACAGCTCCGAAACTCTCGCAGCCTCGCGATGTCTCCTCCGCAACATATGTTCATCGGAGCCATCTTCTCTTGTAAACTTTTTCACGTTTTTAACAAGCCAATTCGGACCTCAAAAGGTCGTACCAAAAGCCCCTAAAAAGGGAAAGACCGCCGACAGAATCGGGGAAAGATGCAGCAAATTTTTGTTGGCAAATCTGATACCGCTGGCAATAGTCTGCGCCCTTAATAACTAACTTATGCGCAATCACAAACTCTGGTCACTCTTTATTCTCGCGCTACTGGCGTCGCCGAGAATATTCGCCAGCGAAGCCGACCTCGTCATTCCCAATCCTTCAACGGTTCAATTTAACTTATTCGGCAGTAATATCTCGGGCCATGCCGTGATGTTGTTTGGTCTTGTCGTCTGCGTTTTAGCAACGATCTTTGGTTTGCTGCAATATACCCAAACGAAAAATTTGCCCGTGCACAAACGCATGGGCGATGTCTCGAACATCATTTGGGAAACGTGCAAAACGTATCTGTTTACCCAGGGCAAGTTTCTCTCAATTCTCTGGATTTTGATCGCCGTTTGCATGGGATATTACTTTGGTGCGCTGCAACATAATAGCGCCGGCCACGTCGTGGTCATCCTGCTGGCGTCCATTCTTGGTATTCTCGGTTCCTACGGCGTCGCCTGGTTCGGTATTCGAATCAACACGGTAGCAAACTCACGCGCCGCCTTCTCAGCTTTGCAAGGCAATCCGCTGGCGACTCTTCTCATTCCTTTGAAATCGGGTATGAGCGTTGGTCTGTTGCTGGTCAGCGTTGAACTGTTTTTCATGATTTGCATCGTGACGTTCCTGCCGTCTGACCTCGTCGGTCCATGCTTCATTGGTTTCGCGATCGGTGAATCTCTCGGCGCTTCGGCTCTCCGCATTTGTGGCGGTATCTTTACGAAGATTGCCGACATCGGCGCTGACTTGATGAAGATCGTCTTCAAATTGCCGGAAGATGATCCGAAGAATCCTGGTGTGATCGCGGATTGCACTGGTGACAACGCCGGTGACTCCGTCGGACCTACGGCTGACGGTTTTGAAACTTACGGTGTGACAGGTGTGGCGCTAATTGCGTTCCTCGCTCTCGCTCTCGCAGCGAACCAGGCGATGTGCGGTACGTTGATCGTCTGGTTGTTCGCGATGCGTATCCTCATGGTCATTACGTCCCTCGCTTCCTATTTTATCAATGAAGTCGTGAGCAAGGCGAAGTATGGCAGCAAGAAAGATTTCGATCTCGAAGCGCCTCTGACCCACCTCGTTTGGATCAGCTCGGTCGTGTCGATTGCGATTACGTTCGTAGCGAGCAAAGCGCTCCTTGGCCAGCACGGTGATTTGTGGTGGGTGCTTTCGGCGATCATCAGCTGCGGAACCTTGGCCGGTGCGTTGATTCCTGAATTTACCAAGGTTTTCACGAGCACCAACTCCCGGCATGTGCAGGAAGTGGTGAACGCTTCCGAACACGGTGGCGCTTCGCTGAACATTTTGTCCGGTTTCGTTGCCGGTAACTTCTCGGCCTTCTGGAAAGGTCTCGTCATCCTGGTCCTGATGCTTGTCAGCTATCTGTTCTCCCAAAATCCGGCGATGCTGAATTTGATGCCTGCGGAATTCCGCTTCGCGGCACCAATCTTCGCATTCGGTCTTGTGGCATTCGGCTTCCTGGGCATGGGACCTGTGACGATCGCCGTCGATAGCTTCGGCCCCGTGACGGACAATGCGCAATCAGTTTACGAATTGAGCCAGATTGAAGCGATTCCGAACATCAAACAGGAGATCAAGAAGGACTTCGGTTTCGACGCCGACTTCGAAGGTGCGAAACTCCAGCTGGAGAAAGGCGACGGTGCCGGCAATACATTCAAAGCGACCGCCAAGCCGGTGCTCATCGGCACAGCCGTCGTCGGTGCTACCACGATGGTGTTCTCGATCATCATGTTGTTGGAACGCACCTACGGTCAGGTCATCGCGAACTTGAGCCTTGTGCAGCCGGAAGTGATGCTCGGCTTGCTCATGGGCGGTTCCGTGATTTACTGGTTCACTGGCGCTTCGACGCAAGCTGTCGTGACGGGTGCTTATCGCGCGGTGGTGTTTATCAAAGACAACATCCGGCTCGACAAAGCAACGGCATCGATCAGCGACAGTAAGGAAGTCGTGAAGATCTGCACGGTGTATGCGCAAAAAGGCATGGTGAACATTTTCATCGTGATTTTCTGCTTCTCGTTGTCGCTCGCGTTCTTCAATCCGTATTTCTTTATCGGTTATCTCGTCGGTATGGCGTTCTTCGGTTTGTTCCAGGCCATCTTCATGGCGAACGCTGGCGGCGCATGGGATAACGCGAAGAAGATTGTCGAAGTCGATATGCGCGCGAAGGGCACTGCTATTCATGCGGCAACGGTCGTCGGTGACACTGTCGGCGATCCGTTCAAAGATACGTCTTCTGTGTCATTAAACCCGGTGATCAAATTCACAACGTTGTTTGGCTTGTTGGCGGTTGAAATTGCCGTTGCGATGACAAACAAGAATACGAAGCTCGGGATTGGAATCTTCTTCTTCGTTGTCGCGTTGTTCTTCGTCTACCGTTCCTTCTACGGTATGCGCATTCCTGAACGTCGCGCTGGTGGTGAAGGACATGTGGTCCTGCCGCATGATGTCCATGGCAATACGGACAAGATTCCGTAAGGAACTGAAAGTTTGATTTGAACAAGCCCGCGGCGAAAGTCGCGGGCTTTTTGATTTTGTTTGTAGCCGCCGAGGTAACGAGGCGGATTAGTGAGTTCGAGTAGTGTTTTATGATTTGCTCCGCGCCGCAATCGCTTCTGAGAGCATACCCAGCGCTTCCGCACGAACAACAGCTCCGACGAGTTTGTTCTCAGCAAACGTATTTACGACCGGAATATTCCTCTGCTCGCTGGCTAATAAAGTCGGCAGCGCATCCTGCAATCGTTGGCTTGGAACGAGGCACGGCGGCGGTGGACGCATGACGTCAAATGCGATCACGACGTCGAGCTCCTGGCCAGTGTGAAGATATTCCTTGAGATCGTGTAAAGCGACCACGCCTGTGAGGCGGTTCTCACTGTCGACCACTGGGAGGAAGTTATTAGCGTTCGTCAGAAAGCGGGCGGCGATTTCACGGACGGTTGCGTTTTCTTTTAACGGCGGAATCGGTACACGCATGAGGTCGCCGACGGTTTGCTCTGTCGCTACGCCCGTGCGTGTTGGTTCTTCAGGAACAACGAGTCCCTTTTTGCGGAGCGGTTCGGTGTAGATCGATTGGGGATAGAGCCGCTTCGAAACAATCGTCGCCACAACACTCGCGAGCATCAACGCTGGCATCATGGAATAGTTGAGCGAAATCTCAAAGATCATGATCATCGATAGCAGTGGCGAATGCGTTGTGGCTGACAGCGCGGCGCACATCCCAACGAGAGCGAACGTCCCCGTCGGGAGATCAAATCCGATTTTTGCCATGTGCAACAGCATGCCAAAGACGGCGCCCAACCCGGCGCCGAAGAAGAGGGTTGGCGTGAAGACACCGCCGACCGCGCCAGACCCAACAGTGATGACCGTTGCGATCCACTTGGCGAGGAAAACGGCAAACAAGATTTCTAAAGTAAACCGTTCATCCAGAATGCGGTTGATGACTGAGTATCCGTTGCCCCAGACCTGTGGATAGGCAACAGCAATGATACCGACAATCAGACCTCCAAGGGCAAGACGCGCATATAAAGGCAACGGAAGTTTCGAGAATTCTTCTTCGCTTCGTCGAAGTAATTTCAAGAATGCCGCCCCCATCGCACCGCAAACAATCGCCAGCAATAAGAACCATGGCAGTTGTGCGACGCTGGTAAAGTTAAAGGTCGGGACAACGTAAGGCTGCACATTGAGGAAGCTGCGGGATACGACTGTCGCGATGACCGAGGAAAACACGACAGGCGCAAACAGGTTCATGGAGAAGTTGCCGAGAACAATTTGCGATGCGAAGACAGCGCCAGCGATCGGAGCATTATATGGAGACGCCAATCCTGAGGCTGCACCACAAGCCACGAGCAGACGAAGGCGGTACGGCTGCCACTTTGCAATCTGCCCCCACTTCGAGGCTATCGTTGCGCTCAAATGTGTAATTGCCCCTTCGCGTCCGATCGAGCCGCCGGTTCCAATTGTGACCAGGGACGAAATGCCTTTTACAATGGCACTGCGGAAGGGAAGCCGGCCATCGCCGGCCATAACGACTTCGAGAAAGCTGGTAGTACCTTGCCGTTTCACGAGGTGGAGTCCCCAATGCAGAATCAAGCCGGCCGTCAATCCGCCAATCGCCGGGATAAGTAGCCGTTGCCACCATTGCAGAACTTCGGCCATTTCGACAAGGTCACCCGGGCGGCCAAAGACAACCTTTTGGACCCAGTCGATGCAGGTATAAAAGACGAAGTTCGTGAAGCCGCCGATGACGCCAACCGCTCCGGCCATCACAAGGTGAAAGGTTTCCTCGCTGAACCCGATGCGTTCGCGAATCGACAGCACGCTCTGCCAGTGGCGCTGCAGGAATTCCTGCACCACAGGAAAGTACCGCTGAAAACGTTTAGGCCACTGCGGCATTTTTAATTTACGAGAACCAATTTAATTTAGGGAAGGAATCGTGGTTGTTCAATCCTCCAGCCCCGTATTGTTTAGAATCGGTTTCATAAGTAGGAAGGGCGCGTGCCAGAGATTTGGCGTTGAGGCAAGGCGCGAGGAGGGCAAATATCCGCATGGATCTTTAACCGACGAGCAACGCAGCCTCAGCGTCAAAGATCGGCAACCTCTCGGGCTCTTACTTATGAAACCGATTCTAGCACACGAAACTGTTTTGAAAAATGCCCCGAATGACGCATTTTCTACCGCGCACAAATGCCTGACGAATCATTACCAACAATTATCGCCGCAAAGGAAATCGAAATAAATTTCGGTCGCCAAAACATTTTGGATAAAGCGACGTTATCTATCCACGAACAGGATCGCATCGGCATGGTCGGGCGCAACGGTTCTGGCAAATCGACCTTTCTAAAGATTCTCGCTGGACTGATGCAGCCTGATGCCGGTGAAGTGATTCGCTCGCGTGACCTTACGATTGGTTATCTGTCGCAGGATTTTACGTTGGATGAGTCGAAGAACGTCTACGAAAATGTCCGCGACGGCGCGCGGCATATTCTCGACCTCATTGCCGAATATGAATCACTGCCGGCGCATTCGAAGCGCGCTGATGAGCTGGAGCATCGTATCCAGTCGCTTGATGCGTGGAATCTCGATTACCGGATCAAGGAAGCATTATCGCATTTGAATGCTCCTGACGCGGAGCGCAGCATCACCAATTTGTCTGGTGGTGAGAAACGCCGTATCGCGATGGCAAAGGCGTTGGTATCGCGTCCTGATTTGCTGATCCTCGACGAACCAACAAACCATCTCGATCCCGACGCCATTGAATGGGTTATCGATTTTCTACTCGCGTTCAGAGGAGCATTCCTCGTCGTGACTCATGATAGATATTTCCTGGACCGAATCACGACGACCATCGTGGAAGTCGCAAACGGGAAAATGTATTCCTATGAAGGGAACTATACCGACTATTTGATTTCCAAAGCGGAACGGCAAAGTGTTGAAGAGCGTCAAGAGCAGGTGAGACAAGGGTTTCTCCGGCGCGAACTCGATTGGGTGCGTCGAGGTCCGAAGGCGCGTACGACTAAATCGAAGAGCCGCCTAGATCGTTTCTTTGAAGTGGCTTCACAAGGTCCTCCTCCGAAGGAAATGGACGTAGATCTCGTTATTCCGCCGCCACCGCCAATCGGTAATCGCGTTGTCGATCTGGAAAACGTTGGAATGGAAATTGGGGGAAGACGGCTATTCGAGAAAGTGGCGCTGAAATTTGCCGCGGGAACAAAAGTCGGTGTCGCTGGCCGCAACGGCCTTGGCAAAACAACGCTGTTGAAGATTATCATCGGCGACTTAAAGCCGACCGAAGGCACTGTAAAAATCGGTGAGCTGACGAAGTTCAATTACGTCGATCAAAATCGGCTGCAGCTC
Organism: uncultured bacterium; assembly: GCA_966112985.1. GTDB lineage: Bacteria > Verrucomicrobiota > Verrucomicrobiia > Limisphaerales > JACDHS01 > CBHWET01. Next base: position 17,139 of record CBHWET010000021.1, read on the forward strand.
GATCCGAATAAGACGGTTTACGAAGAGCTGGGGCAGGGGAGTGAAGTTGTGCAGTTCGGAGATCAGAAAATTTCAGTTCGCTCCTATCTGCGTCGGTTTCTTTTTACCGAAGATCGTATCACCGCCGAGGTGCGACATCTTTCCGGTGGCGAACGCAGTCGTTTGCTGCTCGCGCGGATTCTCAAGAATGGCGGCAATTTCATTATTTTGGACGAACCAACAAATGATCTCGATCTCGCAACGCTGCGGGTGCTTGAGGAAGCGTTAATCGCCTTTGAAGGTTCGGTTCTGGTCGTGAGTCATGATCGTTACTTTCTGGATCGAATCTGCAATCAGATGATTGTTTTTGAAGGCGATGGAAAGGTGAGCATCACCGCGGGCAATTACGAATACTACATGGAACTGCGTAAGCGCCGCGCTGTTGTACCTGCGATCGAACCTGAAAAAGTCACGACGGCAGCCAAGGCGAAGCAATCTGCCGCAACCCAGCCACGCAAACTCAAATACAAAGAGCAACAGGAACTCGCGGGAATGGAGGAGGCGATTTTGGCGGCTGAACAAGAGGTCGCGCGTCTTGAGGCGGTGTTTGCGTCACCCGACTTTTACAAGCTCCATGCGCAACACGCCGAACATCAGGCGGAGTTGGACGCAGCGAAAGCCAGGGTTGCTACCCTGTATGCGCGATGGGAAGAACTCGAGGCGATCCGCAGCGAGTCTAACGGCTGATTTGCCAGAGCTTGACGCTTTGATCTGCGCTGCCACTGGCAAGAGTCGATCCATCGGCGGAAAAAGTCAGAGCATTGACGGCGCCTTCGTGGCTCGTGAGTGTCTGTTTCAACTGGCCAGTAAAGACTTCCCAGACCTTTATTGTTTTATCTTCGCTGCCGGTTACGAGCCAACGGCGGTCCGGCGAGAAGACGCATGCTTTCACGTCAGCACTATGATCGGAGAAGGTTTGATGCAGCGAGCCTGTCTGAAGATCCCAGACCTTCACATTGCGGTTCTCGCCACCTGTTGCCAGAAATCTTCCGTCACTGGAGAACGCGAGCGAAACAACGCTATTTCCTGGTGAACTTAATGAGTGCACCAATTGGCCTGTGCCCACATTCCAGATATGAATCGAATCGTCGTGGCATTGCACAGCGATAAACTTGCTGTCACTGGAGAAATTTGCCGAGCGAATCCAACTGCTGTGCCCGGAAAGAAGCTTCTTCGTTGTCCCACTGGCAGAGTCGATAATCCGCACCGTTTTTCGGTCGTTTCCACCCGTTGCAATCAATTCCGTGTCTGAAGATAAAGCGACCGGGAAGAGATTATTCTTCTCCGTCGAAACCGTTTTCATCTGCTGGCCGGTTGACGCGTTCCAGAAAATCACCGTGTTATCGGACGCGACGCCTGCGATCGTCTTTCGATCAGGAGCAAAGGTAACGGAAACGAGAGCTTCAGAACCGCTCAGGGCGCGCTTTGGCTCTCCGCTTTGCACATCCCACAAGCGAATGGATTTATCTGAACCTGCACTGGCGAGAAGTTTTCCATCGAGCGAGAAAGCAACCGCGTCGACGTTTCCATTCTGGCCACGCAACGTTCCGAGCAACGTTACTTTGATGCTATCTGTCTTGGCGGCTGCGGGTGGCGTCGCGACCGTCGGGACGGCTTTCGGTTCAGGTGCAACAGGTGCCGGCGTCGGCGCTGTTGGTGTTGTATCAGCAGCTTTTGACGGCGGATTGTTAGAAGTAGCGCCGCCTTTAACGAAGACAGCAATCGCCGCAACGATCGCGATAATCGCTACTCCGACAACGGCCCACACCCAGCCGGGCATACCGCTGCTGGCTTGCTGAGGCATTACTGGAGCGGGCGCCGGGCGGCTTTGTTGTGGTGACTGGCCGGATTTGAAAGTAGCTTGCGAAGGCTTTGCGGTTGGCACGTTGTCGTAAGCAGAGCGTGTCCCACCGTGTGAACCGACTGACGTTGCTGGACGAGTTTTCTGCTGTCCGGCTTCTGGTGCCGGTCGTGAACCACTCATTTCGGGCGCGGGACGTGACAGGGTTGGCGCTGTCACAGCTTTCATTTGCACGCTCTCGAGAGAACTTCCGGCATCGAGCGCTGCCATCACGGTGTTAAAATCCGGAACGGTTTCAACGGGAGCAACGCAGCATTTTTCCAATAACTTGGTGAGTTGTTGGACCGCGAGGTCCTTGCTTTGTTTCAGCCGAGCAAATACAGGGGAATTCAACGGGTTTTTGTAATCACCCGAGGAGAGAATCAAATTATCGACCGTGTAATACTTCTGAAAGATTTCTGGATCGGCAGCGATTGCACGAAGGCTCGTGTAAATCACCAATGCCGAGAAGTTATCGAGATCTTCCTGGTAAAACTCGGCGGTGCGTCGTGGATGTTGGAAATTGATGTGACCCAATTCCGGTGCGCGCCCGCGTCCAAAGATCGGCGCATACATACCGTCATAGTCGACGAGGCGTAGCTCCGCCTTGGAAGTGACCATGATGTTGCCATGTTGAAGATCGCCGTGCGCCAACTTGTGTTGGGCCAACGTCTTCATCATCTGACGCCAATCCTGTGCCAGCTTTTGCAGCGTCTCAGGCTCGTTAACATGTTCTTCGATGAACGTGTTGAGAGGCGAACCTTCGACCCATTGCATCTTGACGATTGGATACCACTCGCCTTTGACCAAAATGCCTTTCAGCATGTAATCAAACTTCACGAGGTAAGGCATCGTGAGGCTGTTGAGATGCTGGCTCAGCCGGGAGTAACGTCCTTGCTGGCCGGGAACCTGTCGGACGAAACAACGGACAGCCCAACGAGTTCCGTTGCAGTGCAATTCGTAGACGCTCGCAAAATTACCCGACATAACGCGCGGGAGTCCGAGCATATCTGTCGCTGCAGTACCACCTTTCAATTCAGGTTCCTGAAAGCAAACCCCAGGATTCTGCATCGCGTCCTGGTAATCAGAATGGGTTGGCCAATTCATGTGTTTTTGACGCCATCCTTCCAATGGCAAATAACAAGAGTCGTGTCGTCGTTGCGCATCCCGTTTGTCCTCTGGCAGTCGACGAATTTAGAAAATTCCTCTGCCGATTGGATTTGACTCAAAGTTTTCCACGGCTTTTCGCCGGCTTCATGCGCCTTTAAAAACCATTGCGCGAGTGCATCAGTCGCGAGAATAAAAAGATCGCCGTGCTTACAGTCGCCTTCGCACGTCTGGATGCTTTTCCATACGGGACCGTTCCGTTGTGGATTGCTGGAAACGAGTAGTGGCCTGCTGTTGAATTGTTCCGACCGCTCAAACGGGAACGATTTCGTCAACGCGTTCTCCCGGATGTGGAAAAAACAACTATCGCCGATCGCTAAAGCATGCCACCGAATACCTTTTCGCGTGCGAAATAAATCGAGAAGTTTGAAACGCGTAGGTGCGGGAGTAATTTCAACACCCAGGAAAGTCGAAAACGCCCCGGTGCGGGCCTTTTCTTCGGCATACCATGGCAATCGATCCCAAGGAATGCTGCTGTGCCACTCTTTCTGCAATGGACTTAACCAATCAGCGAGGGGAACGGGAGTGACCCGAATGTGCTTTGGCGGCGAACCAACAAATTGTTTGACGAGACTCTGGGCCCAACGTTCCGCGTAGGAAGATTCTGTTGCGCCGTCGGCAATGGCAAAGCGATGCGTCGAATATGCGTACGCATCTTCGTATTCGTCTGCCGTATTACCGCGTTTTGGCAGCGAAAAAACTTGGACGGAGGCTTCGACCACAATTTTTTATCGCAGGTTGCTCGCGCGTGTTCCGATATCGAGGAATCGAATTAATTCAACAAGGTCCGCATTGAACGCAAATCCACGGGCACCGGGACCCAGAACAAAATTTTCGCTTCGGGCCATGTCGCGCAATCCATCCGGCAACGGGCTGGAAACGCTGTAAAGAGTGCGGGCAAACGAATCCGGCAAATCATCGTCCCCTTCAGGGAATACGATTGGTTCCGAACCTTTGCTGGAGATATGGCAGTTGAACAGCAGAACGTTGCCGTCATTCGTTGCCAGGGAGCAAAGCGCTTCCGCCTGTGGCACCGGACCGGAATCGGTTGCCTCACCGTCTGTGATGTTAATCACGATCGGCGGGTACGAATTCGGATGGCGTCCGACCCAACCTTCGAGGATGTGGTGCGCGAGACTTAAAGCCTGTCCCATGGGTGTCGTACCTTTGCAGAGCGGCTCGAACCAGATCGGGAATTTCACCTTCTGCGTGATCGTTCCACCTTGGCCATCATCGACCTGCTTCGTGCGCTCTTCCACGCGGGCAGGGGAGTTCGCGATTTCGCTGAGCGGGACAAGGTCGCGCCCGGTCAGTTTGCCGCTGAAGCCTGGTGCGACCTGGGCGCCGTAGCCGATCACTGAGACTTCGTAGAAATTCCGGATACCTTCGCCACGTGCGCACTTGATGATAAGATTATGCAACAGGCGGTTGATAGCATCGGCGACGCTATCGCATTTACGTTTGTTTTCCGCACTGCCGGCGATGGGTTCAGCCATCGAGCCCGACTGATCAATCAGGAAAATGAAAGCGCTGGGGTTGGCGCGACTGATTTCCGCTGTATAAGCCATGTATGGTTTTCGGGTTTTGGAGCGTTGCCTACCTGCAACGCTGGCTTGTTACTAGCTGGATTCATACCACAAAGCAATTGTAATTTGCCCATTTGCGTTACCCTGGAACTAAGACCGTGCAACCTTCCGATTTACCTGCTGTTCAAACGGTTTTCCGCATAAAGCAGCATTTTGAGCATTCGTTCCAATCAGGGATTGTCCCGGATGACCCCCGCAAGGACTCCCCGAGTTCCGGCATTCTCAACATATAGAAGTGTTGGAAACGAGTTACTTAGAGGATGCCTCGCCCACTATTTGATAATTAATCGAAGACATTCTCCCGGATCACCCCGCGTGTGGTATCATATTCGATCTCAAGTCGATCCCTCTTGATTGCTGTCATATGAATGAGGACCGTCAGATTCGTCCCCGCCGGTTTCATAAAGTAAGCAGCTGTAGCTCCTGACTGCAGGGCGATTTTGCGCATCTCGGAGATCGGCAGCTCACCCTCGAAATCGATATCAATTCTCGATCCGTTAATGGTTGCGCTCTTTACGCCTGCGATGCGGCGAATCGTCCGCTCCATTTCTGCCCGATAATTCGCAATCTTCTTTTGCTCGGGCGCCGGAGCAACGGGTTTCGTCCACGCGCAACTCACGTAATAGCAAATGACGGCTGCCAATGGAACTGACGTGAACAAAACGGTCTTCCAACTTCGGATCGGAGAATTCTCGACGAACTTAAGCAGGGCGAGGACAAGGAATGTCCCGAATGAAATGAGAATATATTTGAGCATCGCGTGCCGCAGGGCGGTCAACAAAATGTCCTTGCTGCCTGAGGAATTATCGTGATTCTACCAGTGACACAAGGGCAAACAATGATCTCCACAACCATCAGGCGCCGTCACACCCCAAATCATATAGCGTTCACGCTGACGGAACTTCTCGTCGTGATCGCCATCATCGCAATCCTCGCGGCCATGTTGCTGCCGGCTCTAACTAAATCCAAAGGGCAGGGGCAGCGCATCCAATGCGTCAGCAACCTGAAACAACTGGCGTTCGCTACGCAGATGTATGCTGACGAAAACGCTGACCGCCTACCGGGCCCGATCTGGCAAGGCGTTTACTACATCTACAATGATCAAACGGAACGTTTGCCCTATTATCTGGCGAAGTACCTCAGCGCACCGCCGCCATCGCAAGTCGTCCATACGACAATGGTTGCAACGTGTCCGGCATCGCTGACCTTGATGCGTCACAATCCGGGTCTACCCGCGGATTCCCTGGATGTCCCTGTCTGTTTCCTCACGAATGCTGAAATTACGGATACGAACGGCAATTTAACTCGTCCCTTTGGATATCCTTATTCAAGTCCCTACTATCGTTTGCCAAAAGGGCCAGATGAGCCGCCGAAGAAAGTGCAGGAAATCCTTCATCCTTCCACTTCATGGGCTATGACCGATGCGGATCAACAGAATGCTTTTCCGGGCGGACTTTATTTTAGCTCATTACCTGTCAATAAAGTCCATGCACCTAACCGCAACGCCATGTTTTTCGATTGGCATGTGGAGGCTGTGAAGGAATAGAAACGAAAGGACAAGCAAGCTGGATCGCTCGCCTGTCCTTCCTTACCCGAACACTTTGTCCTCTCCCAAAAAGGAACGCCGCCCGGATTTCCAGAACGGCTTCGCTATGAACTAGTGCCGCTGCACTTTGGATTTTTTCGGTTTCGCCGGAACGGGATTGCCGTTCTCATCACAATGCGACTTGTGCAGCTGAATATTTCCGCCGCCACCTTTCTTCACGGTGCCGCCGAGTTCACCACTTGCCGAGTAACCGTTTGATAGTTGAATCGAGAAGCTATCGAAGGTTCCCGGCTCAGCATGGTCGTTAACAATGACGATTGCCGCTCCCGCCGCTCCATCAATGGTGACGTTGTAATGAATTTCCCGCATCGTTTCCGACAATGGGATGTAAGCCGTTACGCTTCGCGACTTCACATGCATCTTGGTGCCGTGATCGATGTAGTTTAAACCACCCCAGAACTGGCCTTTGCGAATACCGCCTTGCACGCCGAACGTTGCCTTTGCTCCCGACGACAAGATCCAACCGCCACCTGTCAGAAAATCATCGCATTCAGAAGGTGGGGCCGGCGTCGTTACTTCGATAATCAATGTCTGAAGATCGGGATCATCCAAGGCATAAACGACGACCGCTGTGATCTGTCCGGGACCCGGCACGAATCCAGCCCCGTTCGCCAACGCATCATCGATCATCGCTTGCGAGGCGGCGCTCAAGTCTGCCGTAACACCGTCTGTAAAGTACCAGATCGCGCCCTGCACATCGTCGCCACTCCCTTGCTTGTGATTAAGGATGTAATTGATATACGACCAGGCTTCCGCAAGGTCAGGCGGTACGCTTCCGGTCGAATCATAAAGTTGGACGGGATGTGTTCCCACCGGCGATTCGGTGTCGAAGTAAGATACGCAATAGCTCGGATAAATTGTGTTACCGACGTCGTATCCAGCCGGGACACCCGACAATTGCACGATGAAGAAACTCGCGTCGGCTCCTTCGATATAAGCAGTTACAGGATTGGGCGGAACATCGATGTTGCCCGCGTACGCAGCGTTACTTACTAACGCTACAGACGCAGCTACAACAGTACAGAGACGTGACAATACTTTGCACATAGTACTCCTTTTTTGTTTTTTGTGTTACAAGTGCCCGGCAGATAGCCAGCCACCTCCTTGGTGCGAATACTACCAGTGCAAAGGTATTCTGGAATCAGCACACCTCCGCTTTGTCATCGCGGGAATTGTCGCGCAAAGACTAGGAACGTTTACGAAAGTCCCAATGAAAAATAATGTAAGAAAACAGCGGGGCGCTGTCGTAGCGAATGCTCGTGCGAACGGCCTCTACTTGATGTAATAGCCCGACACCTTCCACTTACCGTCTTCGAGCATTGGCGTGATAGTCTCGACGGCACCGCGTTTATTTTCGAAATCGGTCTTGAACTGAATGATGACGTATTCGCCCGCGGGTGCATTGGGAAGAGACGACATGTAATCCGCGTTCATCAGGTCGCGTTTCTGTACTTTACCCAGCGGTTCACGCACCGGCTTCACCATATCAGCCCACCTCGTGGCGGTGAGCTTATTCTTAAAGGGCGCTGCCGATTCCTCCCAGCTCTGGGCGTAACTCGCGTCATCAATCAGTTTCGCCCACGCTTTGGCGGACTCTGTCGCTGCCTGCTCAGCAGCGGCATGTGCCGGATCCTTTTTGGCACAACCAGAAAACAGGACAACCGCGATTAATACGGCACAGAATGCAGGTAGTTTCATATTTTAGTTTTTCCGGGGTTTAAATTAAGACACCGCAGCAGTACGGTTCTCTTTCTTGTAAATGACGTAGGAATAGCCCGTCGTAAAAAGCGAAACGCCAACGATCAAAGGTAGAAGTACGCAATAAACGTACTGTTCGAGGGGCACGGTCAGTGACGCCACGACCATGATAAATCCCGCGACAACAAACAATCGTCCGCCCATTCGATGCGTTTTTGTCCAGACCTCCTTCGATTCCAACGTCCACGGCGTGCGGATCCCGAGAAAATAGTTTGGCCGTATCTTCGACATAAAGTTCCCCAGCAGGATGAAGAGAAATGCCACGCCAAAGTTCAGGAGTCGGCTGAATTGTGCTCCATCCTTAAACATATTGAGCGCTGCCGCGAGGGCTGCCACCGACATAAACGCCATAAACGTGGTCGTCCCTAGACGAATAATTCTCACCGTTCGCCAAAGACTGTTTCGCGTGTCGCCTTCCTGTTTTCGCATCTTTGGATCGATGAGAGGCAAGACGGTCATCAAAAAGGCCAGACCAACATTCACGCACGGCAATGCCAGTACGCCGTACGCTTTGCGGGCCATCCCGTCCACTTCTCCGCGTGCGTTCCAATGCGTCGGAACCCAGCCTGGAATTCTATCCCAGAGCAGGGCGACGGCGCAGAATGGCAGCGCCAGAATTAGAATCTGCAGCCACTCCTTTTTCAGATCGGCGGCTTTCATGTTTCTTTCCTTTGTTCTTTTTATTGGTGAGCTCCATCAACCACGAAAGGCATTCATCGAGGACAGTCGTATTGATCGAATAGGTTATGAACTGCCCCTCTTTCTCCGAAAGAATCAGATCCGCCTGTTTCAGCAGATCCAAATGATGTGAGATGCTCGGCTTGCTGATGTCGAAACGATCGGCAATTTCGCCAGCGGTCATGTCCTTTGCACGCAACAGGTCAAGAATCTTGCGGCGAGTAGGATCATTCAATGCTTTGAAAACTTTATCCATGACGTCGTTTCGATATTTAGACAATTATCTAAATACAAGATCCCGTCAACTTGTTTCAGTGCAATTATGCCATTGATCCTCCGCTCCCTCCTTACAGCGCATCGAAAAGAATCTCTCAAAGGAATAAGATTCTAGTGACTCGCGCGGGCAATGATGTGAATCACTGCGCTTGAGTTCTGAGAGGCGTATAGTCGGGATGCCGCCCCATGATTTCTGACCACAACTCGGCCGGACTAGCTTTGCGTTCCAGCTGGCGATTGACCCATTCGACCGCCACGCCATCACCATGACGGACAAAACGAATTCCCCAGATTGGATCAAACGCCTTGGTCGAAATCGAATAACGCATGTCGCCGATCACCGTCTCATCGAAAGGCGAACGCGCCAGCCAATGATCGGAAAACCAATCGAACCGTTGGAACGCCCGTAGCTTTTGGTCTCCTTCCAGCTCGATCGGCTGCAACGTCTCGCTCGTCACTTGCGGCAGTGAGGTGCCTTCTCGAATCGTCGGCGCGGAAAACCAACTCGCGCGAATGCGGTCGCTGTAAAGTTTTCCATCCGCCAAATACAACGAACGCCACACGAGGTTGTTGCCGAGCGTTGGCATTACCTCGTAACGCTCGATTTTGTGACCGCGTAGCTCGGCGAGTTGCACCTGTACATGTGTCGCCCGCACTTTCTGTGCACCGCCGATTGCCAGATACGCAGCACATATCGCGAGGCTTGCTCGAACAACGTTAAACTTGCGCTTCG
>CBHWET010000022.1:0-26516 GCA_966112985.1 uncultured bacterium
GCTCCGGCCCCGGGCGGTCATGACCACGGCGGCGGCATGGGCGGAATGTACTAAGCAAACACTTAGCATCTAGGTTTCGGAGGAACTGAACACGAGCGAGGCTGGAGCACACCAGCCTCGCTTTTTGTTACGTAGCTTATTGCGAGAGAACAGTTGACGGATAACGGCGGCGACGGCAACCTCCGCCCGAAACTTCTCAGGGATGAACCGACAACGTATTCTCCTAAAAATCAAAGGTCGCCGATCTCCTTCGCGCAGAGTCAAACAAAGTCTCACCGCCTTGGATCGCGAATTGTCGGCGAACAAATTGGACAAATGGGTTCTTCTGGCCAGAAAGGCGAATTTCAACTGTAAGCGCCTAGCGGCACTTCTCGGCAAAAGCCTTCGCCAGCTTGAGCGCGTATGTAAGGAAGAGCTCGGACGATCAACGGAAGCTTGGTTGTGCGAACAAAGGATGGTCGCGGCGCGCGGGCTCCTTGGTACTAAATCCGTCAAGGAGGTGTCCGCCGAACTCGGCTTCAAACACACCTCTCATTTCTGTCGGTGCTTCAAAGCAGCATTTGGATTAAGGCCGACCGAATTTGCGCATAAATTTAAATTAAAGCATCTGACGATCTCTCCGCTAGGTAATGGAAACCCTGATTCCGAATGTCGTTAAAGTATAACAGAATGTACTGGATTCCCTCATGGGCCGTAACTAGTCTGCGGCCCGGCATTATATAAATACGGTCTGATCCAAACAACCTGTCCTAACGACAACCACCGCCGTCTTCTTCAGGTTCTTTGCGTCACTCTATAGGATACTCATGAAGAAAACATGGTCGGGCTCCGATGTGTTCGGGATGGGCGCTTTTTTGCGCCAGCAGGTCAGAGGTAGAATTGCAGCGCCACTAGTTTCGGATCCTCACTCGTTGCCGCCATCTATGGCTATTCTATCAAAGAACCAACGGCAGGTTATGTGTTAGAGGCTAGCGTCGGAATATACAACATATACTCGAAAATCATGGAATCGATGTGGCGGGGCCTCACGGCCGGATCACCGGACCAAATTTTTCAGGATCACCAATGAAGATGAGTTCATACCTACGTGTTGCAGCACTCGGCTTATTCGTTCTGCTATTCGCCTCGGTGAAGGTCGCTCTCTCTGCGCCGTCATCAGCTACGCGGAATCCGCGACCGCCGCTGGTGTTGCGACGGGCTCATGGACCGCACCAGCGCGACTGGCGTATCGAAGAAACACCGGGCGATATCGGCTCAAATGTCGTGACCAGACGTTTCACCCAGCTGCAGAGCGGCTTGAACGCGGAAGATAAAGCCTTGGGGTGGACTGATGCATCGGAAGAAATCGAAATCCACGCGGACGGATCTGCCCACGCAACGAAAACGCGTCACAAGATAGTATTTCAGCCTAACATTAATCGCATTGGTGCCGTCCATCTAAGTACAGCCGACCAGAAAGATCTCCGCTCTCGGATAGCTGGCCTCGCATACTATGATTTTAAAGCGAAGAAAAGCGTGCTCATAGCTGAGTTGAAGGACTCCGTAGGCCAACTTGTAGGGACCAATCAGGTCATTTACCGCGACGCATTTGTCGAGTTCAAAGCCGACGTACGATATACCGTTACAAAGGCGGGCCTGGAACAGGATATCATTCTGCGTGAGCGCCCCCCTCTGCCGGAAGAATTCGGCTTAAACCCTGCCTCAACCTGGCTCGAGGTGTGGACCGAATTCATTAACCCGCCTAAACCAATACTCAGGCAGGTAATCCGTAAAGGATGGAAGAAGTCAACCGTTGACGACATTCTCGACTTTGGCGAAATGAAAATCGGTCCCGGTACCGCGTTCGGTATTGGTGGAGCTCCGCAGAAGCGCCAGGGCATATCGGTTCAAAAACACTGGGAAACGATTGATAAACGGCAGTTCCTCATCGAAGAAGTATCATTTCGTTGGCTGGCATCTCAATTGCGAGCGTTGCCCGCACAGCCCGGAAATGCAAAACCGAATATAAATCTTAAGCGTCGAGAAGCCTCGAATTTGCGGGTCCCGCCCGTTATTCAACAAGCCAAACAAGATCGCAGCCAACGGATACAGGTCGCCTCGCTTGAAGAGCCAAAAACTGGAGTGGTGATCGACTATGCCATCGTTGATGCCGTCACAGACTTCACATTCAAATCCGGGGAGACCTATTACGTTACAGGACCGGTCAGCCTTGACGGAACGACGACGATCGAAGGTGGAGCAGTGATCAAATTCGACATCGGAGGTGAATTAAATTTCCTTGGCGCGGTCCGTTGCCTGACAGCCGACTACCATCCGGCGATCTTTACTGCCAAAGATGACGACTCAGTTGGAGAAGTGATTGTTGGCAGCACGGGATCACCAACGGGTTATTATGCCGATACGGCCATTGTTTTAAATTCGGCGGCCGACCTGCGTCATATTCGCGTTAGCTATGCCAGTGAGGCGGTTTATTCACCTCTCGGTGTCGCTGTTTGGCACTCGCAATTTCTTCACTGCGGCCGTGGAATTCACGCTGAATACAGCAGCTTCGACGCGTTAAACGTGTTGATGTATGATGTCCGGACAAACTTCTTCGGCAGCTTTTACCATGGCAATGTTCAACACCTAACATCGCACCACGCGGATATGCTCGCAGGCGACTGGAACTATTATCCAGGTGAAGGCTGCGCCGCGCCGCCCAGTAGCACGCTCGGCGTCGTAAACAGCTTGATGGTCCAGATAAATGCATCGAGTATTGTCGCTGTCAACGGCGCTAACAACAATTCGTATTCAGAAGATAACTCCGTCTTTGTCACCCAAGCAAACGGTGACCACTATCTTTCCCCGAACAATACGACCGACCACGATGCAGGCACAACGGCGATCAACTGGCATTTGTTGCAGGACCTTCGCACAAAAACGACTTCTGCTCCCGAGATGTTTGCAAATGGTGCATCTGTTGCGACCAATCTTCTCGTCGAACCCTCTGTTGACCGCGATACCAACGCGCCAGATCTCGGTTACCACTACGATCCAATTGATTATATCGCATCGTCTATTACCGTTCTCGGCGACCTTTCGTTGACCAACGGTGCCATTGTAGCCCTGACGGGAAACGGGGTGACATTCGATTGGGAAGACGCAAGCGCTGCTGCACCGCGATTGCGATCATCGGGGACTGCACTCGCAATGAATCGCTTTGTTGAGTGCGGTGCCGTTCAGGAAAATGGCGGCCCCTGTAACAGACTAATAACAATTACCGACAACCTGCCCTCTGCCACGACTCTATCGACGGGCCTAAACGTAGACTGTAAATTCACCGAGTTCGTCAAGGTTGGTTCGTCTGCCAGTAGCTCAATTATATTCCCCACACGCGGGGGCATGTCAGGTATTTACAAATTCCGGGATTGCCAATTCGCTGGCGGCGAAGTGCAGCTTGGGTCAGTCGACGCAAACTGGTCGGAAACGCAGGTGCTCGTCACGAACTGCTTGTTTGAAAATGCAGGTTTGAAAATAAATATCCGTGCAACCGGCCTTCAATGCGCGGTGGGTAACACTCTATTCAGACGAGGCTCTGTCACATTCGATGTGGTGAATACAAACAATGTAGCACGCTCGATCGCCTGTTATAACAACGTTTTTGATTGCACCAGTATTGCACAATCCGTCGGCACAAATCTCCTTCACGATTATAACGGTTACGTTACGAATTACGACCGGTTAGGTGTCGCCGCTCATGACGTTGTGCTTGGGGGCATTCCATTTGAGGCAGGTTTTTTGGGGAACTTTTATTATCCTGAAAATCTGCTCTTCGTCGATGCTGGAAGCCGGTCCGCCAGCGATTTAACCCTTGCCGACTACACTACTGTCGCCACTCAAACGCAGGAGGCGGGGACGCAGGTCAATCTCGGCTTCCATTACGTTGCTTTGGATGAAAATGGCCAACCTGTCGACGCGAACGCAAACGGCGTGCCGGATTATATCGAGCACCAGAGCTCATGGAACAACGCGCCGTCATTTGTTCTTTCTACAAACGAAATAGCCGCGCCGAACTACACCTCCCTTATTGTCGTTTCAAACTTCGCGACACAGATCTCAGCTGGCGACGCGGGGCAAACGGTCGCCTTCATCGTCTCATCGACAAACACGAACTTTTTCGTCATTCAACCTGCCATCGATGCTTCCGGGACCCTGACGTACCAATTGGTCGAAAGTGCCTTCGGGACAAATTCGCTTGCAGTGCAGCTGCGGGACAATGGCGGCATCGAAAACGGCGGAGAGGACACAAGCGCCACTCAAACATTCTCGATCATTGCGAAAAATACCGGGCCCTCACCTCAAAGTGATTCTTTCACGTGTCTGGAAGACACCGTCCTCTTTATCAGCTCACCCGGAGTCCTTTCTAACGATGCAGACGGGGACGGTGATTCCCTCACTGTGACGCTCACGAGCGCGCCATTACACGGCGCGGTTGTCCTAAATACTGATGGTTCTTTCACGTATACGCCCGCTACAAACTTCTTTGGAAACGACAGCTTCGTCTATCATGTTTCCGATGGCTATCACGTTGGCACAAACGCCGCAGTAAACGTAACAGTTTCTCCCGTCAATGACCCGCCGTCCTTCGTTCTCGCGACGAACCGATTGGTCGTTCAAACAACCGCCGGATTGACCGTCAGGTCTAACTTCGCCTTGGCAATCAGCGCCGGCCCAAATGAAATGCAGGCCCTGCAGTTCGTTCTTGTCACATCGAACACGAATGCATTTCAAACGCAGCCGGCAATCAGCACGAATGGTGTCTTGAGCTTTAGTCCGGCTAATGCGACCAGCACCAACAGCATTACAGTTGCTTTAATGGACGACGGGGGCACTGCGAATGGCGGCGGCAACACCAGCAGCTCTCAAACCTTCGACATTCTTGTTCAGTTCAACAACCCTCCTTCTGCGGTCAGTGACAGCTACTCGACCCTTGAAGACAGTGTCCTTACGGTGGGCGCATCGGGCGTCCTTGCGAACGATTCTGACGTGGAAAGCACAAATCTGACCGTCCACCTCGTTGGCGGAGCTGCACATGGCAGTGTCGAGCTGAATTCTAATGGCGCGTTTACTTACACGCCGAACTCGAACTTTAGCGGAACCGATTCGTTTACCTACACGGCCAATGATGGGCAATGCGATGGAAATGTGGCAACCGTTGCGATCACGGTTACTGCTGTCAATGATGCGCCGTCGTTCACTATCGCTACGAATATTGTGCTCATTGCTCAGAATGCGGGGCTCCAGAATCTATCGAACTTCGTGAGTAATATCTCTGCCGGGCCGCCAAACGAGACTAATCAGGCGCTGCAGTTTTCTCTGTCCATAACGGATAGTGCATTCTTTTCCATTCAACCAAGTTTGAGCGAATCCGGAAATCTGAGTTTTAAAGTTATGCCGGGGGTGACCGGGACGAATACCTTCACCATAACGCTCACCGATGATGGCGGTATAAATAATGGCGCCACCAATAGTTTCACACGTGTGGTAATGATTCAATCTGCCGCAACAACACTTTTGCCAGGCGTCGTAGCGTTCTGGCCAGGGGAAGGCAATGCTAATGATCTTATTGGAGGCAATAACGGCAGTTTATTTGGCGGTGCTTCGTTTGTGGCGGGAGAGTCCGGCCAATGTTTTAGCTTTAATGGAACAAACGCCTACGTAAACTTTGGAAATTCGATCGGCAATTTCGGTACGAATGATTTTAGCGTCGATTTCTGGTTGAGGACTACCTCAACCGCATCACAGGCATGTTTGGGTAAGCGTCCCATTTGCAACGTGAGCAGTTTCTTCAGCGTTCGTATGAGTCCAGGTGCGTTCGGTGCTGAGTGGTGTGATGCCACTGGGGCAATCAATACTGCCATCGGCATCACAAATGTATATACGAACGGCATTTTCCACCACATTGCGTTCGTCCGTAGAGGCAAAACGAACGATTTGTATTTTGATGGTGCACTCGCAGGTACAAAGGTAACTACTGGCGTCGCTAATCTCACAAATAGTGTTGGTTTCGTCTTGGGAACGAATGTTTGTATCGGCGCAGACGGAACCAAATCTTTCAAAGGTGAACTTGACGAAATCGAGCTCTTCAACCGCGCGTTGTCTGCTACGGAAGTTCAATATATGCGCGATCTTGGCCCAGCCACGAAAGTTCCTGTTGCAAATACCGCTCCGTCATTCTCGCTCCTAACCAACCACGTTTTCTGCCTGCAATCCGCTGGATTCCAAACCATTACTAATTTTGCATACAACATCTCTGCGGGAACAAGCAATGACGCATTGCAAACGCTGACGTTTATAGTGTCCGTCACGAACAGCTCATTCTTCGCAAGTGCTCCCACACTTGAGCCTTCGGGAAGATTGACGTTCCAGGTGGCAACAAATGTAGTCGGCACAAACTATGTGACGATCTCGTTGAAAGATAACGGCGGCACCGCCTTCGGGGGAATCGATACCAGCTCGCCTCAGGTCGTCTCAATCGCTGCACAGATCCGAGCGTCTCCTCCGGTAATTTTACCGACAAGCGGCATTTATACAAATCCCGCCGTCGTCACGTTGTCAAATGCGCTATCGGAGGCACAAAACTTTTACTCGACGGATGCCACACATTGGCGGTTGTTCACCAACAATTTTGTGCTTGTAACGAACTGCACGATTTTCGGGCAAACGTTTGCAGACGGTTACTACCCGAGTCTCCTGACGACAAACACTTACCTGTTCGCTGACTCAGACGGCGACAGCATTCCGGATGCTCAGGAAATTCAAAATGGTTCTGACAGGCTCGATTACTTTAACGGTGTTCTACCGCAGCTTGCGATTGTCAGCGGGGATGGCCAGCTTGGCTTGTGCAAGGCATTCGTTGCCCAGCCCGTCGTCGTCCAAGTCTCATCGTCGACGGGCGCCCCGCTTCCAAATGCGCCTGTCACGTTTGCCGTGAGTTCGGGCAATGCCCAAGTTAGCCAGGCGACTAACGCCACGCTATCCCAGGGCATCACAACGCGTTCCGCCGCTGATGGCAAAGCATACGTTTGGGTTTATTTGCCTCAGGCGACCACTTCGACAAACCTCATTACGGCCTCAGCTTCCGTCGGTTCTAACTCCGTTCAGGTGGTGTTTACGATTGTCGAAAAGTTGCGGACGCCGGTGCTTTCGCCTCCGGGAGGTAGTTATGCGGTAACGCAACCAGTTCGCTGTGCAATCGCTAGCCTAGGCACAACGGTCCATTACACGACCAATGGCCAAGAACCTACAGAAGCCGATCCCGTGTTTCCTGTGGGCGGAACGGTTTTCGTGGACTCAACCTTTGTCAAAGCCCGTGCTTGGAAGTCCGGTTCGGCTACGAGTGATGTTCGCACGGCGACATATGTGCGCGCAGGGCAGGTCGCGGCTGGAGATAATCACACGCTGGTTTTAAAGGTAGATGGGACGGTCTGGGCGACCGGTTTAAACAACGCGGGACAGCTGGGCAATGGCACTCAGCTCAACCAATCGAACCTCGTGGCCGTAACTGATATTGATGGAAACGTTATATCAAACGTAACGGCCATTGCCGCCGGATCCGACTTCAGTCTGGCGATTTCGAATGGTTATGTTTACGCCTGGGGAAGTCAGGCATGGGGCCGCCTCGGTAACGGCATTATCAACAACAACTCGGTTAACCAGAAAAACCCTGTCCGGGTTCTGAACATATCAAATATCGTGGCCGTTGCCGCTGGCTCTGCATTCGGCCTTGCTCTTGAATCAAATGGAACTGTCTGGGGGTGGGGCTACAATGCCTCTGGCCAGCTTGGCGACAACACAGTCGTGTATCGCGCGGTGGCGGCAAAGGTCTTGGACGCCACTCTCCACCTGCCACTAACAAATACCTGGACGCAAATACTCGCAATCGCCGCCGGCGATACTCACGCCCTCGCTATCGCCAACAATACGGTTCTCGCTTGGGGATCGGCGCCAGGAAACGGTTGGAATGACCCGGCATTGCTTGCGATGGTCGGCTCTCATGCGCTGACTACCGCGTTTGACCTTGGGAAGACGAATGCGCTTGGCACTCCAACATCTATCGCAGCGGGAAGCGGCTATTCGTTATTCACTCTTGACGATGGATCCCTTTGGGGTTGGGGACTCAATTCAAATGGCCAGTTGGGTGATGGACGTACAAAAACGGCAACAATCATCGGTTACAACAGCAGCACCGATGATCTCGGTCCAGTCCCGATCGCGCCTGCGGGCTCATCTCAGTTGATAGCATGCGGCGCAAAACACAGTTTATCAGTGAAGCCCGATGGCTCCTGCACCGCCTGGGGGATTAATACATGGGGACAACTCGGCAACGGCACGCTCGTTCAGTCGAATTCTCCTGTTCCTGTTGACGGCGGAAGTAAGATCGTTGCTGTCGCAGGAGGAACAGACCACAGCGTCGCGATCACTTCCGAAGGAAACATTATTGTCTGGGGACGCCATCAGCTCGGACAATTGGGCACTGGAAAACTCGATTACCGCGCCTATCCCGACGTTGTTTCCGGATTGAGTAACATTACTGCGATTGCTGCGGGTAACATCCATAACCTTGCTGTCGATTGGAAGGGATCAGTTTATTCATGGGGCGATAACACGTTAGGGAAGCTTGGAGATGGCACAACTGTCCTGCGTTCTTCACCCGTGTTGATTCCTGGTTTGACGAATGTCGCGTCTGTGGCGGCCGGCGATGACTTCAGTCTCGTGATCTCGAATGGCGTCAGTTACGGCTTCGGTCGCGACTACGAAGGGCAGCTCGGCGACGGCCGATTGTACGTGCTTCCGGCGACGCCAACTCCTGTCCGAATGCTTAAGCCGCAAAATGCAATTACGAATGCGGCTGGGGCCCTGCATGGCTTAGCGTTATCGAATGGTATTGTGTGGGCGTGGGGTGCTAATACGCACGGTCAACTGGGGATCGCTAGCGGCAGCATCGGTACACCCTCGATTGTCACCAACCTTTCTGGTGTGTCCGTCATTGCTGCGGGCTACAATCATAGCCTGGCAATATCTAATGGCTACGTATGGGCTTGGGGCTACAACCTTTATGGCCAAATCGGGAATAGCGCCAGCGGTGCTGCTGCTGACGCTCATCTACCCGTTCGTGTGACAAACCTTACGCAGGTCACTGCAATCGCCGGCGGTGGCAATCACAGCTTAGCAGTGTCGAACGGTTTGGTTTATGCGTGGGGCTTGAACACCTCTGGTCAGCTTGGAGACGGAACAACTACTGCTCGCATCGTTCCGACCCTCGTCACGAATCTCTCTTCGATCAGCGCCGTTGCTGGGGGTGCAAGCCATAGCCTCGCGTTGGCGTCGGATGGAACAGTTTGGGCGTGGGGGTTAAACAGCCGGGGTCAACTCGGCAACGGAACACTCGTGAACAGCAAAGTTCCTGTTCGGGTAGCCGGCCTTCCAACAATCATTGCAATAGAAGCTGGCGACACCCACAGTCTTGCGCTGGGAGCCGATGGAAAGGTGTACGCCTGGGGGGATGAGTTGTACTACGGGCAGTTAGGTGATGGAAATATTGGCTATTTGCAAAGACCGATCGTCTTACAAACGGACCGAGCAGGATTTGAGAATGCGCCAGCTCTAAGCGTCCTGGTCTCTGACGCACAAACGGTGTATGAGGATGAGCTGCTCGGAATCGAGGGCGTCAGCATCGGTGGCGCCAACACAGACGGCGTTAGTGTCCGGGTTTCACTTTCGGTGACAAATGGTTTATTGACGTTGTCACAAACAAACGCAATCGCGATCGTGAACGGGACTAACGGAGCTTCGTCCAACCTGACGTTCACCGCTGACCTAAACGACGCTAACAGCGCTTTGGTAACATTAAGCTATCTCGGACGGACCAATTTTTATGGTACGGATCGCCTCATCATTACTGTCGATGACGAGGGAAGCGGTGCGGTAGGCCATCTGATAGCTGCTTCAAATGCCCTCAGCATCACTGTTACAGGCGTAAACGACGCGCCAATTGCTTCGGCTGACACCTACACAATCGACGAAGATGCGGTGCTCACCGTCGAAGCGCCGGGTGTTTTGGCGAACGACCTTGACGTCGAGGCAGAAAGTTTAGCAGTTTCGACGCTGATGACCGAACCATCGCATGGGACAGTCATCCTTAATCCCGACGGCTCATTTGTCTACACACCTGCCACAAATTTCAACGGTACCGACAGTTTCACCTACGTTCCAAATGACGGAGTCGACGACGGTCCACCCGCACTTGTAACAATCACTATTCAACCCACGGTCGACCTCGTCGAACTAAGTGCTCCTGCGTCATTCGAGATCTTTGAGGATACCGCGGTCCAGTTGTCAGCGGTTCAAGTAAATAACGTGGATGGCAGCAATCCGATTTTGCAAGTAAAGTTCTCATCCACAGCAGGGGCTGTTAATTTCGGTATCACTAACGGGTTGAATTTTATTTTTGGCGACAACGGCTTGGGCACAAATGTTGTCGTCGAAGGCGATTACCAAGCGTTGACTAATGCGTTACTGCACCTCTCGTTCATCCCTGTTTCAAACTTTTTCGGTGAGGACAGTCTTTCAATCGAGTTACTAACATCAGGCCAATCGGTCGCGAGCAACTCCGCAACAATAACGGTTCAGCCGGTCAATGATGCGCCGTCCTTTATCGCAGGAACGAACATTGTCATCTTCGCCAACAGTGGTGCGCAACTGTTTCCCCAATGGGCTAATAATGTATCCACGGGAGCACCAAACGAATCGGAACAAGCACTGACGTTCATTGTCACCTCTGATAACAGTTCACTCTTTACGTCTGCGCCTCTAATCGACCGTGATGGTAATCTAAGCTTTGAGACAGCCAACAACGCATTTGGCACTGCATCTGTCGCCATTTACGTACAGGACGATGGTGGGACTGATAATGGCGGCGTCGATCGAAGCCCGTCAAAGATCTTTACGATCACTGTGAGCAATGCTCCTGTGGTTCAGATTACGAGCCCAACGAACAATTCGATTTTCTTAGCGTCTGGTCCGACCAATATTGTGATTACGGCGTCGGCATATGAACCCGGCGGAGACATTGATCACGTAACCTTCTTTGCAAATGACATTGAGATTGGCTCAGCGACGACGCCACTTTCTTTCTTGTGGACGAACGTTTCTCCGGGGCGATACACGCTCACCGCAAGGGCGTTTGATACGAATAACGCGAGCAGAGTCTCACACTCCGTTTCGATCACGGTCGATGTCGATACAGACGATGATAGGATCGGCGACACGTGGGAGACAAATCACGGATTCGATCCAAACAATGCCGCCGATGCCTTGACGGACAAAGATAACGATGGATTGACGAATTTGGAAGAATACCGGCTCGAAACCGATCCAAACGACGCCGACACCGATTACGATGGGCGGACGGATTTTCAGGAGATTTCAGACGGAACGGATCCGCTAAACGCTGGAAGCGTGGTACACGTGCCTTTGGCGACATGGCGTTTCAACGAGAGTGGCTGGACTGGCGAGTCTGCGCAAAGCCCCTTCGTTGCAACTAACGTGGTTATTTCGCCCAGTTGGAGCAGTAATTCAGCTCACTTCGGAAATTCATCTGTTTTGATTTACCGCGATTGTGAGACGAACGGCGTGGCCAATGTTAACTCTGATAACGGGACGATCCAATTCTGGTTTCGTCCAACTTGGACTAGCAGTGCTATCACGAATGGCACCGGTCCGGGGCAGGATGCGACCTTTATAGAATTCGGAAGCGAATCTTTTGGAGAATGGATCGCCCTCCAGGTGGACCAAACCGGAAACGAGGTCACATTCAAAGCACATGGTACAAATGGCAGCGTCTCCCAGTTGGTTTCAAGTGTTCGTTGGCTTTCGAACGAATGGCATCTGATCTCGGTCACGTATTCAGTCACGAACGCCTTTTTATATATCGACGGCGCGGCCGCCGCAACAAACGGTACGGAACTACAGCAACATCGGCTGTCGCCGCAGGCAAGAGCTGTTGGTTTTGCCATCGGCAATAACCACAGCGGGGCGGCAGCGGTTTTCGGAGATATCGACGAGCTACAAACTTTCAATTACCCGCTGCGCAGCGATCAGGTGATTGACTATTATATGCGTATCATCTCCATCGACACAGATGGGGATGGGCTGGCCGATGTGGAAGAATCGAGTGCAGGCACGTTAGTGAACACTGTTGACTCCGATGCCGATGGCCGCACCGATTTCCAGGAAATCGAAGAAGGTACGGACCCCCGCAATAACCAAAGCTTTCGGGCTGTTCGCTTGGCCGCTTGGAATTTCGACGACGGCGATTTCTTTGGGAACCATGGTCAACGACCGACGGCGCTTACCAATGTAACGGTCAGCCCAGGGTTTTTTGGTACGGCGGCGCACTTCGGCGACAATGGCCCGATGCTTGGATATCGGGCGACGGAAGTGAACGGGTCCCAAAATCTGTGCTTCGTTGACGGCAGTATTTCAATGTGGTTGAAGCCCGGATGGGATACAGGCAACGGCACTAACAGCATATCACGCGATAATGTTCTTTTGGAGGCGGGAGATCTGATGGGGACGAACGATTGGATAAGCCTCAGCATCAGCAATGGGAATACTGTGGTGTTGGCTAGCCGCGCCGGGGGAACTGCGGTTACAAACATAAATACTCCAATGTCGTTTACGATGACGAATTGGCACCAAATCACTGTCACCTACACGGCCACAAACACTTCGCTTTACGTCAATGGAGCGCCAGCGCAAACAAACGGGGCCGGCACTGGCTTCGTTCGAAGCACTGAGCTTGGCTCTTCTACTTTTCACCTCGGTAGCCGTATCGACGGGTCCGCATCAGCCGATTGTGCCATCGATCAGTTAGAAACGTATAACTACGTAAGATCGGCAGAAGACATTCTCACCGATTACGAGAAGAGCAAAAACTCACAATGAAAATCTCTCGCCTTTTATGGCTGCTTCTATGGATGACAGCAGCTTCCGTAAAATCCGCAACGGTGGAAATTGCTCGGGATGCAAGGCCAGACCTAGCGCCCGCAGGTATCATTGAAGTCGGCGGCTCCGCGACATTAACTGCTGTGGTGTTGCGGTCAGGCGCATCATATCAGTGGTTTTTTAACGGGAACACCATCCCCGGAGCGACTGATAGTAGCTATACCTTACCTTCGATCGGCCGGGCAAATGCAGGCCTTTACTCCGTAAAATCGATTGTAGCCGACGCTTCTTGGATGAGTGAAGCAGTTGAATTGAAAGTAGCCAGCCACGTAATGAGTGAAAACTTCAGTAGTTTCCAGTGGGCGACTGTAGCCAAAAGTACGGCCCTTTCCACGGCTCAGGCCCCGGATCCGATCCGCGGGCAGTCGGCACAGATTAATCAGACAAACCAGAGAATGTTCAAAAGTCTTGCGCAGCGCCTCTATGGAAAAAGCCGGTTTACTTTTTGGCTGTACGACCCCTTACAAACAGTGAGCGCGACAGCCGATGTAAAAGCATTTCAAGGAACTCCTTATACAACAGGCCTTCAACAGTGGCTTGCCGCAGGGATAATCACGGGTAATAAGTACCAAGGGTCCGCCAAGGTCTACGTCAACGGTACGGCCGTACAAAAGTCGTTTAACCTCAACAAAGACCGCACAGAAGGCTGGCATAAGTTCACTATTACAAGCGATCCAGTCGTTGGGGCTCCAACCAAGGCTACATTAACCTTCACGGTTGACGATGACTCGGCTTCATCCGTCGTGTTCTTCGGGCCGAACGGTGGCTGGAATTGCGTTGAGATCGGAAGCATGAAAACGACTGTCTCAGGGATCGCCTATATCGATGACGCTCTGATTGAAGAACTCGACTCCCCAATCGTAACGACCGTGACAACCGCTGCCGACCGCGTTTGTGGCGAGAACGGCACGATCAGTTTTTCGATCAAATCAACGCCCCTGCCGACATTAGCACAGCCCGTTAGATACCAGTGGATGTTCAACGGCGAACAGCTGCATGATGGCACCTCCACGCCCATTGGATCTGTTTCTGGATCTCAAAAGAGCACATTGTCCATCACTAAGGCGAAGATGGCTGCAGCCGGCGAATACGATGTAATTGTCACGGATGATATTGGCGTGTCCGTCGGACACTTGTCGATTCCGTATCGCGTCACCCTCATCGGCAACCCGACTCCTTCCACTCAAACAATTGTTTCCGGACAGATGGCAGCCTTTAACGTGCCGGTTCGAATGCCCAACAACGCGAGTATTACCTTTCAATGGCAATATAATAACGGAGCCGGGTTTAAGCCCCTGAAAGATGTGAATTTTAGTTTTACTGCTAAGAATGACTATCTTTTGGTTGGTACAACTGCCTCGTACCGATTGACGGCGACCCCTAGCGGGGCCACAACGGTACCAACCGCAACCAAAGCCGTCACAGTCACCGTCCACGCCGTCAACAATCCACCGAAAATTACCACCAGCAAGCTGGCGTTCATTGAAGATACGGTGGGCACCCTAACTCTGACGGCACTGCCTGGCGAGGATCAGCAATCAATTGATCCGAATATTCAGGTCACTGAAGAAAACGCGAATCCACTAAAGGATTTTGTACCAAAACTGCAGTCGATTGATGTTTCTGCCGATCCGGCGGATAATACGAAATTCAAGCTATCACTGCATTCAGTTCCTAATCAATTTGGGCCGGTTAAGTTAAAAATTACAGCTAGCGACTCCGGCTCTTCGGCCGATCATTCTGATAAGGCCAGTACTTCAATCTACGTGAGTGGGAATATCGCTGCCATTAACGATAGGCCGACGATAGTGACGCCGTCATTATATATATTACCATCCGGCCCGGCTCAGAAAATTAGCGTAGTTAAGACTATTACTTCGAAATATCAGGTTCGGTTCAACCCTGGTCCATATGAGGATACGCAAACGGCAACAATTAAGACAGTGACATCTAGCGACCCAAGCGTTTTAGCTGTGTCCTTTAACTCGACGACCCCTACGGTATTCACCGCCACGCCGAAAGGCAAGAACGGGCGAGTTGAGGTGACACTAACGATAAAAGATAACGGCGGGATCACGGGCGGCGGTGTCGATACGTCGGATGCTACCCCAATCGTTGTGCAGGTTGGATCAGTCGTTAACCAAGCGCCCACGATTGCTGACATTCCATCTCAAACGGTGGCCGAAGATTCAGGGGCCCATACTGTGACATTGACCGGAATTGGTGTGGGACCAGATTATGAAACAGCCACCCAAACGGCGGTCGTAACTGCGACGTCGAGCGCTCCTGACGATCTAATACCCAACCCGCAGATCGAATACACGAGCCCGAATAAAACGGCAACATTGACGTTCGCCGCGCTGCCGCATCGCGTAGGGACGGCTACAATTACGGTTAACGTACGGGACAATGGGGGAACTTTGGCTGGCGGCACACCGCAGACCTCCAAATCCTTTAATATCACAGTCAGTGCCAACCAACCCCCACGATTTACTAAAGGCGCAGACTTGGCAGTTTATGACAATGCAGGACCGCAAACTGTTTCGCATTGGGCGACAGGCATCGATGCCGGCTCATCTTCTGAATCCCTGCAACATGTTACCTTTAACGTCGGTAACGACAGGTCAGATATTTTTGCGGTGCAACCAACCCTATCACCGGACGGTACCCTCAGTTTCACTCCAAAGGCCGTTGCAGCTCCAACGACGGCCCATCTTACCGTAACCGTTCAGGATGACGGCGGTGGAGCAAACACATCCCCGGCGCAGTCCTTCACCATAACTGTCAATCCTGTGAACCACGCGCCTAGTTTCGTTGCCGGGCCGAATCTTAGCGTTTTGGAGGATTGCGGAGCCGTAACCCGCAGCGGGTGGGCTACGGCGATCAGCGCCGGCGATTCTGGTCAGACTGTCAGTTTTACGCTTACGACTGACAATCCTTCATTGTTCAGTGTTCCTCCCGCAATTTCCTCCACGGGCACTCTGACCTTCACGCCAGCAGCTAATGCAAACGGGACCGCACATGTCTCGGCGCAGTTGTATGACAGTGGGACTACGGCGAACGGCGGCATCAATTCGTTCCAGACATCATTCAATATTGTTGTCTCTGCCGTAAATGATCCGCCGGCCCTGAGCACGATTACAGACCTTACAATGACGCAGTACACCGGACAAACGGTGACGTTAACAGGAATCACGACTGGGCCGGCAAATGAGACTGGCCAGGGTATTATTCAGTTAACGGCCACATCCTCTGAACCTTGTATCGTGCCTGATCCGATTGTGAGCTATGTCCAAGGCTCTCCATCCGCCACTCTGACGGTTTTTGCCTTGGCGAATTCGGCAACACATCCTGTTATCACGGTAACCATCAAAGATAATGGAGGAACGGCAAACTCTGCAGTCGATTTAGCAACCCGTTCATTCAACGTTACGGTCGGTTCAGGCGGTTCAACGCCGCCACCCGTTACATCCCTACAAGTTTTTATTCCATAGCGGTCTGACCTCACATGAACTCAAATCCTAGAATTTTCGTTAGCACGCTAGTTCGACTCGGCAAACTGTTCCGTTTGGTAATAGTTGCGTTAGCCTATTGTTCTATCGCTACTGCGTCGCGCGCTCAAACGGCGTGTACCGCGTGTTTAGTAGAACACCAAACCGCATCCGCGCCCCAAAAATGCAAGAATGGGTTTTCTCCGTTGATACCCACCACTTCGGGGTTGGCGGAGTACTATAAAAAGAGATCTACAACGAGCGACGAAAAATTGTCTGGCAACTGCGATGGCGACACTCAATCCGCAAGCGAAGATTTGTCGGTTGAGACAAAACAGGAAGAAACCATGTCCAGCGACGGAAATGTAACTACAACTTACAGTGGCAAAATGAGTGATCATTTATCAGGCTCGGCATATACTCCTAGCTGCTTCGGCAATTGCACGGAAACTAGCGAGCTCCAGAGCGATGGGACTTGGACGAAACCAACGGGATGTGAAGACACCGAATGTCCGATACCATTGCTTTACACCGACTCTGATTATTACGAATACAATCATCCGCCGCGCGTGAAGAATGACGGTTGGGATACGTCCGGCCCTGAGGTAACTTTCACCACGACAACTTGGTCCAGTCGTCAGACATGGTCTTCCCAAATCGGTAGCTGTGGCGCGACCTACACTACCACGGCAAAAATCCAACTCAGCGAGCCATTCTCCGACTCAGACCTAAAAAAGGAAATTGAGGGTGGTTACGGCGGTTTTAGCGCATGGCAGTCGGACACTCTGGGAAAGGGTGAGGCGTCTTCAGATATCAGCGCTGGCCACTCTTGTGGCAGCCTAACAAAACTCAAATATCGTTTTAAGCTTCCGACTACTGAAGCCGATACCACTTATAAGATAACGTGGGATGAAGTGACTGTATCACCAAATAAGAGCAGTTCGGCACCAAAAAATTGTTCTGTCAAAGGAACGGGGGACCCAACGTCCCCTGCGAAGAGTCAGGAGTTCGATATGGATGCTCCAGAGTTCGAATCCTCTCCTGACGGTGGGACAGTTAAAAAGTATGTCTCCAACGTCAAAGTAACGGTGGAATCAAATTCAAATGGAGACGACAACGGGTCCCCTGAAACGCCGGGATCTGGTCCGGGCTCGTCTGGCGACTTGGCCGGCTGTAGCAGCTGTAGCGGGACGGGAGGTGGCCATCACGGCGGCGTGATGATCAGATTTACTCTCGGAAAAGCGACGTTGGGCCAGTCTTCTGGAGATTTGACCTTATCATTTGACAAACCCGGCGATCTCTTCACAGACCCAGCGGCTTTGAAGGTGAATAACGACAGAGACGACGTCAAAGTTCTGATGGATGGCGGACATATCGACCAGATTGCGACGAAGCAATCCGTGGCAACTGTCAGGGTAATTAGTTCTACGAAATATGCGGTTACGTTCTACAACGCGTCTGATACCACATTGATGGCAAGTGGCAGGTACCAGGTGCAGGCAGGAGCCGTGCCGATCGTCAGTTGGATCATTGAGGGCGTCGCGCAAAATCAACTACGGCTGACTGAAGACCGCAACGGTGAACTCAAGACTTATGAATACGTATACAACCCTGCTGATGCTAGTTGGTCAAAAAAAGATATCAGCGGTGATCGCGTCGAAATAATGACAACAACGCCAGTAGATCCCGCAACGGGTATTTTTTCGGTGACAGATGTTATTCGTCCATTGGACGTGAGTGCCCGCGATACTTACAAGGTTGTGCGGACTTTTCGAAACGTCAGTTGGGGGACAGCACTACTCCAGGAAACTGTCGGGCCGGATGAGGCGAACCCACAGACCACGTACTATTCTTATTACGATTGGCTTCCTGCGAACGGAACGTTTCAGCCCGTCCAACAGATTGTGCATGCCGATCGTAGTTGGGAGTATTTCGAATACGATGGCAGTGGCCGTGTTTCTGACGCCTATTCGAGCTTCGGCGATCAGGACCCGCCAGAGAGTTACGGCGATGGAACATTGCCATTCGGCGGCAACAGGTGGTTGGGACGGCACACGACGTATTCGTACGATCCGTTGCCAGGCACTTCGGACAACGCTGATTATGATGCATACACGGCGCGCACCACGACTGAATACGTACAAGGCGTCGAAGTCGCACGTCGGTATGTCGTTATTGAACCCGGACTTCGCAAAGATATTGTGTGGAAGAACGCGAACAGCGTCTGGGATCCGCTGAGTACCGACAACCTTACCACAACCACTACTTACTATACCAGTGGCGACAACATCCATCGGGTCCAAAGCATAAAGAATTCCGACGGCACATTGACCACATACAGCTACGCGCCGACTGCCTCGGGTGGAGAGACGCGCACGATTTGTTCTGGCCAGCCTAATGCCGGTTCGACTGCGGTGATAAACGGCATTAAAACGGTGACGATTGTCGATGCGATTGGAAACGTTGTTTCAAAAAAGGTTTATAGTATCGCGCCGTCTGTAACCGATATTTTGATAGCGAGCGAAGTGTCAACCCTGCCGGATACGTTGGGCAATTACACGCACACTACTTACCTCGACGGCCGACAAACCCAAATTTATTATTCGTGCTGTGGTGTTGATCGGACGATCGATAAAGATGGGGTCACGACGACTTACCAGTATGACGGTCTAAAACGACGGGTCGCGGCAGTGAGCAATGGAATCACTCTGAAAAGCGTTCTTGACCCGTACGGCAACGTGTTGAAGCAAATCCGTGTAGGCACGGATAACACGGAAATGGTTTTGCGAGAGGCAGAATACGATACTGCCGGAAGACTTACGTTGGAGAGGAACCCGTTGGGTGGTGAAACGACCTATGATGAATCACTAGTAGCTGG
The DNA here is from genome assembly GCA_966112985.1 of uncultured bacterium. GTDB lineage: Bacteria > Verrucomicrobiota > Verrucomicrobiia > Limisphaerales > JACDHS01 > CBHWET01. Next base: position 19,417 of record CBHWET010000022.1, read on the forward strand.
CCGCCGAGTGAAAACAACCACGCTTCCCAATACAGGCACAAAAGTTGAAACATACTTTAAAGACGGAACGTTAAAACGCATCACCGGTTCCGCTGCGTTGCCGGTGCAGTATGACTATGGTGTGGAAGACGCTGGTGAAGGAGTTTATCGTGCCTACGTTAAAACTACGAAAGTCAGCGGTGCGACTCCGGAAAACGAGTGGCAGAAGACATATACCGACATGGTCGGGAATATCTACAAAACAGTTTTTTCTGCTGAAACAGAACCATTTCCGTACACAATGTTGACTTACAACGACAAGGGGCAGCTATCGAGTACGAGGGATGCTGATGGTGTCGTCACGTTGTATGAATACAATGGTAAAGGGGACATGGAATATGTAACCCTTGACGTTAACCAAAATGGCACACGGGACAGCGGGGGCGCGGACCGTATCACGCGTACTGTAAGCACGTATACGACACGCGCAGGTGCGAACGTGGACGTCCACCGCACACAAACGAGCGTTTGGGACTCCTCAACCGCCACTGCAACAATCATAAAGACTATCGACGAATCCGTTGACGGGTTGGCGTCATGGGTCTCTATTGGGGATTATAATGCGACTCCAACTGCGTCGCATAGCGTAGCGTACGGCACAGGCAACACTCGGACCGAAAAAGACACCGGTCCGGACGGCAATTTCGTGCTCAATAGTTATGTTAACGGTCGACTGCAGTCGTGTCAGACCGGTAACGCCGGGCTATCGTCGTTCGGCTCCACCGCTGTTTACAGTTACGACGCACACGGGCGGGTTCAATCAATAAAAGACGGCGCAGCCGGAACTACGCTTGTGTATACATACAATGCTGCAGACCTCGAAGCGAGCGTTGCCGATCCGCTCGTCAAAACGACAGATTACTATAACACCGGACTGCCGAGTGATGTTCACTTGCCGGACAACACGATTGTTCATAACGATTTTTACGCGACGGGTCTATTAAAAAAGGCGTCGGGGTCTCGAACTTACCCGGTGGAATACTCTTATGACTATGCAGGTCGTCTAAAGACGATGAAGACCTGGAGGAATTCTGCCGATGCTTCAACAGCCGCAGTCACGACCTGGAATTACAATGAATTTAACGGCCGCTTGAAAAACAAAACATACGCCGACACAAAATCGGTCGATTACGAGTACACGGCAGGAGGTCGTCTTCGAACCCGCAAGTGGGCACGAACCGATGGCGGAGGCAATCGAGTGCAAACCACATATTCATATGGTTTCGATGCATCAAGCGGAAAATATGACGGAAGCCTCAGCAATATTTCGTACGAAAACGACCCGGCTGCCACGCCAGCTGTTGCCATCGATTATGACCGTCGCGGACGCATTCGTACCGTGACCCGAAATGGTCTTGTCGACACGCTGGATTACACAATCGCCAATCAGCTTAAAAGCGAAGCATTCTCTGGGAGCGGCGCAGTGGCAGGATTGACGGTTACGACCGGTTACGATCCGCAATTGCGGCGAACTTCACTCGCTGCCAACACGTCGACACCAATCAGTGTCACCTACGCCCCTGACACGCCGTCTCGCCTCGGAACGGTTACGTTCGGAGCAAATACGGTTACCTATTCATACCTGCCCAATTCCGGTCTCATCAGCCAGAAGCTGTTCCAGCAGAGTGGCGTCACACGACTAACCACGACCATGACGTACGACGCGCTGAGCCGCGTGGCTAAGATGTCCTCTGTTCGTGCTGGAGCAACGGCAGACCCGATTTCGGTCGAATACCAGTACAATCTTGCAAACCAGCGTACAGAAGCATTGCAAGCAGATGGCAGTTACTGGAGCTTCGGATACGATGTACTGGGGCAAGTTAATTCCGGAAAAAAGTATTTCTGTAGTGCAACGCCTGTCCCCGGTGCCCAATTCGAATATACGTTTGACGAAATCGGCAACCGCACGCAGACAAAAGCCGGGGGTGATCAAGCCGGTGTTTCCTTGCGCGTTGCGAATTATACGCCAAACGCGGTTAACCAGTATACGAGCAGAGACGTGCCGAACAAATTTGACGTAACAGGAGTTGCACCTGCGGGAACTGTTACTGTCAATGGCCAGACGGCATATAGAAACGGCGACTATTTCCGCAGTGAAGTTGCTGTTAACAACTCCGGCGGTTCAGTTTATCAGAGTGTCACAGTCGCTGAATCGGGCCAAACGTCTGTTTCGAAAAACGTGTTTGTCGCGCAGACGCCCGAAAGTAGCTTCTTATATGATTATGATGGCAATCTTACGCGAGACGGTCGCTGGAATTACACATGGAATGCTGAAAACAGGTTGATTCAGATGACGAGCGCAACGGCTGTTGGGCCACAGCAACGGATTGACTTCGAGTATGATTGGGTGGGAAGGCGAATCGGGAAAAAAGTCTGGAATAACACGTCGGGGACTGGCGCGCCATCCACATACCATCGGTTTCTATACGAAGGTTGGAACAACATTGCGCTCCTTGACGGGAACAATGCGAATTCTATCCTGGCATCGTTCGTGTGGGGAACGGATTTGAGCGGAGACTTACAAGCTGCTGGTGGCGTCGGTGGATTACTGGCGATGGTCGATTTTAGGAGTGGAACCGCGGGAACTTATCTTTACACGTTTGATGGGAATGGAAATGTTGTAGGACTAATTAACAGTGCTGATAGTAGCCTATCCGGGCGATACGAGTATGGCCCTTTTGGGGAGTTTCTACGCGCAACCGGCTCATCAGCGAAGCTGAACCCATTCCGGTTTTCTACCAAATACACTGATGACGAAACCGATTTTGTTTATTATGGCTATCGTTATTATAATCCTTCGAGTGGAAGATGGTTGAGCAGAGATCCGATCTTTGAAATCGGATCCGTTAATTTATCCTGCTTTGTTGAAAACAATCCTGTGAATGCAATTGATGCCGCCGGCCTTTACGAACTTCAGTTTACAGGTGATGAAATGACTTATCCCCGTCAGGTCCGCTTGCAGCACGAACTAAAGAAAATTGGAAGCCGCGCCAAGGATTTGCAAAAGCAAATTGACGACGAAATCAAACGCTTGAAGGCTTTGAAAGTAGATTGCGAGTGCAAAAAGAAGATTGTAAAGGGATTAGATAAGCTGAAAAAAGTGATGAAAAAATTGGAGTCCGGCATTAACTCGACTTCTGAAAATTTGGAAGTAAAAGAGGTGCCGATGGACAGCATCGCCGAATTGAAGGCTATTTATGTCAAAGATAGTTGGGATATAACTCTACCCGGTTGGGATTCGGTTCTAAGACTGAATAGTACACCAAAGCTCCGTTGGGACACATCCGAGGGATTGCAGAAGACTGTCTTCCACGAATTAACACATAAATACGGAACAGAAGATACCATGAAGGAGGGGCTATTTCATAATGCGACCGACATTGAGGATCTTATGAAGGATGATATTGAAGACTGGAACTCTTACTTGAAACTGCTAGAACATTGTGCTCCAGGGCTGCGGCCAATCGAGCGAGGTAGGCCTCATCCTTTGCATCCGATCACAGATGAAGATATGAACGAAATGCTGCGCTAATGCAGATACAGAACAACACGCGGTCGCTTTGTTTCCTGTCGTTGTTATTTGCTCTTTGCTGTTTCGTTTCTGCCGCGATATTATCGCTTTGGAATGCGAAGTCGATGGGAGTTCAACGACGATGGGATTTGAGTACGGGACGCTACACCGATACAACATATTTGTTTGGTATAACGATTAAACAGAAGGAGTCGTCATCGGGACTCGAGGCGCTTTTTTTAGGAACGCCTGCATCCAGATCGAACCGATCGGTTTTAGTTTATTCAAAATCGATTTTGCAGCCGATTAGAGGCGGACGTGCAATGGCCGTCGCAAACACCGCAAAAAAGATTAGTGAAGAATTGAGCCCCCTGTCGGAAAACGATCGGCTTAAGCTTTTAAATCTTATACAAAGGCAGAACATTGATGAGCTTTACAAATGGTACGAAAATATTCATTCAAACTACAAACAACCGATCAGGTAATGAGAGTTCAGGGCAATCTTTCCTCCTCTTATCAAAGGTATTGAAGTAAAGAAGTTGCTCGTTGTTATTAAGAATCTGATTGAGCGGTTCTGCAGAAACGAACGACGTACCGAGTGGGGTCTGAAAATCTCCACCGTTGACTTTCACGGTTCATCGAAGGTCGACGAATGTTTTCGTAAATCTTATTTTACATTCGGGTTTTGCGTTGACGCGGCAAACTTACTCGACGACCAAGGCGAATTAGGGCGGCGCTTAACGCGCCGCCCTTTTTGCTGCCATTCCTTTTTTTAGGCGTGGGTTGTCACCGTCACGGCGGTGAAACGTTGGCCTTCGCCGCCGCTGTTTTCGGCCGAGACGACGATGTCGATGTGGGCGTTCGTCGGCAGGTTTTCGAGGGTGAAGTCGAGATCGGCCGGTGAACCGACGAGAATGTAATCCTGGTCGATAGCCTGCACGCGTTTGAATACGTGATAGTATTCGGCACGTGCTGCGGCGTTCCATTTCAAGGCTGCTGCGGTAGGACCGATCAGCGTCACTTGAACGTGTTCGACAATGTCGGGCGTTTCAACGCCATCAGGTTTGTTGAAACCAAATGCTCCCCAACGATTGTCGAGACCATCCAACTTCATCTTCAGTTCGCCGATGAGGTCGGTCATGCGTTTGCGGACGAGGTCCGCCTTCGCATCACGCGTCTCGAGCAACCCGTCGACGACCCCATCCTGCGTTTGCACTGCTTTGTAGGCGGTGTTGAGCTGTGGCCTTCAGCCCTCGAAGGGAAAACAGCGAAAATTCTGCCCGATTGGAGGAAGCGGTTGATAATCAACTTACAAAACAGCTTGTTACGTAAGAAACGAAAATTTTATCGTAAAATTTCCGTCGCTACGCCGACAAAACCACGGTTTTGTCGACCAAAACCTGAGCAGTTTCGCATACCGCCAGCCGTCCCAAAGGGTACTCCTGATTCCGGAGCAAAACTGCTTTGAATCCAGAGTTGTTGTGGTTGAATCTCCGCGTGAAAGGTTTTTTTGCGGTGGTTGTATGGTCGTGTTTAACAGTTCAGCTTTCAGCCGGGGAAATGCGGGGCCTCTGGGTCGATGCGTTCGGTCCGGGGTTCAAAACGGAGAAAGAAGTAAAGGAGCTTGTCGCCGATTGTCGGAAGTACAACTTCAATGCAATTTTCGTACAGATGAGGAAACGCGGCGACGCTTATTACTTTCCCAAAGGAGATAATCCTGACCCTCGGGCGCCCGATATTGCTGCTGATTACGATGCGCTCGCCGAGATCATCAAGCAATGTCACGAGGGAGAGCCGCGCATTCAGGTGCATTGCTGGTTGGTGGCCTACTTTGTTTGGGCCTTCGACAAACCGCCGCAGCAAAAGCAACACCTCTTTAACGTCCGTCCCGATTTGTTCATGCGCGATTCGATTGGCCAGAAGCAGGTCGGCAACGGTTACTATCTCGATCCCGGGCATCCGGAAGTGAATCGAATACTGCTCGGCATTGCGAAAGACGTCGTACAACGATACGACGTCGATGGATTGCATTGGGACTACTTACGATATCCGAATCGGGACTCCGGTTACGGCGAGGTGGCGCTGGCGCGTTTCAAAAAGGAAACCGCGACTACAAATGACCCCGCACCAGACGATCCGAAGTTTTGCGAGTGGCGCCGTCAGCAGATTACACACTTCGTGCGGACGAGTACATCTGAATTGCATCGTCTGCGACCGAATCTAATCGTCTCGGCGTCGGTCTTTTCGAACGCGAAAGATTCATCTGAACATCGAATGGCCGACTGGGTTCAGTGGAATCGCGAGGGGTTGCTGGATACCACAGTGCCGATGGACTTTTCTCCCGACAACAAGTTCGCCTTTGATCCTCGCGCTGATTTCGCGCGCACCAATCAGGGGAAGAGCACAGTATGGCTCGGCATCGGTGCGTATATGAACCCGATCGACAACACCCTTCGTCAGCTCAAATACGCCAGAGAAAAAGGATTTGCCGGGACCGTGCTGTACAGTTATCGGAATTTCAGCAACAAAACGACTTATTCGGAACAGGAGAAACGCAGTGAGGCAAAGTTCGACCGTCACGACACGATCACGTTGGACAATTCCCAAGCGACAGTCGTCGGCCCGTGGAAAATTGGTGAGTTTGGGAAAATGCACGGCGATGACTATCTGTTCATCCCAGGCGGACACGGCAGTAACACCTGCACCTTCTCGCACGCCGTCGCGCCCGGCAGATACGACGTCTACGAGTGGCATGTTGCTGGTAAGAATCGAGGCACAAACGTGTTGTTTAATATCAAACCCGATTTGGTCTCGCACAATATTTACGTCAACCAACGTGAAGCTGGTTCAAAGTGGAATCTGCTAGGGACGTTTCCCGCCAGTAATCGGGTCGATGTGATCATCACCGACAAAGTCAGCGACAACCGTGATGTCGCTATTGCCGATGCGGTGCGCTTGGTGCTCGCTGATACGACGTCAAACAATTTAGCCGGCGGAAGACTTGACTCGCTGTCGCGACTGAAAAACGAATGCTTCACTAGGATTCGTGAAGAGTATCAGCGGCAGTGGGTGTATCCTGATTTACCGTCGCCTAAAAACTAAGCAGGTCTCCTGACGTTTGGTAAAAACCGGCGTACCGTTTTCAACGACAGCTATTGTCGATCGCGCATGTTGTCGGCTGGTATGGGCGTTCTTAAAAAACCTTCGCACTGCGGCCACGCGCGCGAAACCGTCAAGCACCGATTTGAGTGAGTACGTTCGTGTAGTGGAGGTGTACTGACGGAGTAATGGCGAATAGTGCATGACGTCGCCTCGTTCCCGCAAAAGGCCCATATACTGCGTCCATGCACGAACCAGAAAAGCAAAAGCGTTTTCTTGAACTGCGCGCAAAAGGGCGGACCTTCGACAGTATCGCAACAGAACTCGGCGTTTGTCGCCGAACACTCATCACCTGGAGCCGCAAATTCAGTTTGAAATCCAAAACTTGCACGCCATTGAGCTCACCTCTGAGGTAATCCGACAAGGGATTTTTTAGATTTTTGTTGGGTGG